>JAYUIW010000084.1:0-12330 GCA_043765655.1 bacterium | reverse complement strand
AAAAATCACTTTCAGCTTAAATCTTCTCTGTTAGTTAAAGCCTTGCAAAGTACCTACCAAGAATTACAACTCTTAAAATTGGGTTGCGAAAGGTGAGTTTGTCATTAAAACATAACTAAGCTTAAAATAAACTTAAAATAAACTTAAAAATGTATAACTCACAATACAATATTTTTAGCGAAAAATTAACAGCGACTTCGTATAACATTGAATTAATTATTACTACAACTTTTCTTTGACCAAAAAATACTTCTAACCCAAACTTAAAACATCAACCTCACAGCAATGAATCTTATAAGTTATCCCAAATTTAATGTTGCTAAATCCTCTAATATAGTAGCTTTTTTAGCTTTGCTGTATACTTTTTTTGGGAACAAATACTATAATCTGAACTCGGTTCTGGGAATTCCTAAAGTTAATAATTTTTTGGATAACGTAATAAGTATCAGTGATATTGTAATTATTTTTTTGGCTGTTAAATTTATCTTTGATTTTTTTATACAATTTATAGCTGATCTAAAAGCTGAAATAAGAACAAATTCAAATTCCAAAATTTTTTTATCATATCTTTCAAAACATTTAATTCAAGTTAACTTCGCACTTATAATATTCTTAATAGTTTTCAAATTCCTACAATCACCTTCACTACAGTTCGGATTGGAATCTTGTCACTGGATTGTTCTTTTTGAGATTATTTACAATAATTTTGACATCAAAGAAAAAAACACTAAATCTAAAAATACTTTCCCACTAATCCTAACCTTAATTTTCGCACTTTTTGATCACGGATTAATCAGCAATTCCTTAATTTTAATAATTATATTTTTTTGGGATAAATTAACAAGTCTTAAAGCTTTCCAAAGCTTATTCATCGCATATATTCTACTAACCTTTATCACCACTGTTTATCAAGTTTTTTGGGGGAGAAGTCTGGGCTTGTTATATCTTGGAGAACCAGTTCTGGATCTCAACACTCTTGGAATCGCTCGTCAAATTATTCCCAACAACATTCTAGGGTTTAATCTCCAAAGCCTATTCCAAAATCTATTCGGAACGGATCTAATTCTACGAGGTTATGGGCTAACCAGACACAGTAATATCCTTGGAATGATTGGTGTCCTTGGCTTTTTGTTCTCTGAGAGTGTAGCCAAAAGTGCCCAAAACTATATTTATAAAACCCTACCATTCGCAACAATTTCAATCACAATACTTTCATTCAGTAGAATTGCTTGGTTATTACTAGGAATTATAATAATGTTCAAATATTCCAGTAATTTATACCCCTTTCGAAAGGGTCAAGTGAAGCTTGAGGATTACATCTTAACAACACCAAAAACCACCCAAAAATCTAATACTCTTTTTTCCAAAGTTTTCTTAGGATTACTTCTAATTACAACACTCCTCATTTCTTTTACCAAGCCTGACTACAACCGAATTTTGGACTGGACGAATTGGATTAATACTTGGAACAATCTCAATCTTATTCAAAAAACCTTCGGAATCGGTTATTATCCACAGTTTATATATCAAAACTTCCCACAACTTCCACCTTGGCAATGGCAGCCTGTCCACAATATTATAGCTAATTATACTATTAACTACGGAATACTGGGTATTACATTATTAACATCATTATTCTATTTAGAATTTCAAAAAAAGTTCCAAAAAATTCACCAAAAATTATAATTCACCAAAAACAGGTAGTAACATTATAGTTCCAATAATATTCTCCAACCTTGACAAAATTACGGTATATAGCATATAATAACTATATCAATACCAAAACGTATTATGCTCTCAAAATCTATCAAATCAGACTATACAACTTCCAAAAATGACTATTCTTTAAACAGTTCTAGGCTTACTCCAGCGGCCAAAATCAAAGTAATTGGTTGTGGTGGTGGTGGTTGTAATGCTGTCCGTAGAATGATTGAATCTGGTCTAGATGGGGTTGAGTTTTGGGCTCTTAACACAGATCTTCAAGTTCTCAAGGGAATTCACGCCGATGGAGTAATCCAGCTCGGTGCTAATATTACTCGTGGACTAGGGGCTGGAATGAGCGCCGAAGTCGGACACCAAGCTGCAGAAGAATCTCTCAGTGAAATCGAAGCTGCTCTAAGTGGGGCTGATATGATATTCATTACAGCTGGAATGGGAGGAGGAACTGGAACTGGATCGTCTCCTGTAGTTGCTGAAGTTGCCAAAAGAATGGGAATTCTGACAATCGGTGTCGTTACCAAGCCTTTTGACTTCGAAGGATCCAAGCGTCGCCAAATCGCCGAAGAAGGAATCGAAAGACTCAAAGCTAACTCAGACGCCGTAATTGTAGTTCCTAATCAGAGATTGCTTCAGATCGTCGACAAGCGAACCAGTGTCTATGATGCCTTCCGAATTAGTGATGATGTTCTACGTCAAGCTGTCCAAGGAATTTCGGATTTGATTAATGTTCCTGGTGAAGTTAACGTGGATTTTGCAGATGTTCGCTCCATTATGTCTAATGCTGGAACTGCACTCATGGGAATGGGCAAAAGTAGCGGAGGAGGTGAAGACAAAGCTCGCCAAGCTGCAATGGCTGCGATCGATTCTCCACTTTTGGAATTATCAATCGAAGGAGCTCGAGGCGTATTGTTCAATGTTCAAGGTGGCAAAAGTCTCTCAATGTACGAAATTAACGAAGCCGCAACTATCATTAACCAAAAAGTTGATCCAGATGCTAAGATTATCTTCGGAACTTCTATTGATCCTAATCTTAACGATGAAATTCGCATCACTGTAATTGCCACAGGTTTTAGCAAAGAAAAAGAAGACACAGGAGTTAATTACTTTGGCGGTGGAATCAACAAGAGTAATACTCAACAGCAATCCTATCAAGCCCCAAAATACGATTACCAAACCAAATACGACAACAATAGTTCTAATAACTCTAATACCAACCAATTCGGTAATACAGCCACTTCTAGACCAGTCCAAGACGACTCACTCACAATCCCAGCATTCCTCAGAAAGAAAGGATTAGTAGACGATGAATAGAATAATATCTTAGTTCAAAAAGGTAAACAAAAAACACCCATTAACTTGGGTGAATTATTTTTGGGAAAGTTTTTAAAATCACTCAAGAATACTTTATCTAGAAAGTTCAAAAGTTACAATAAAAACCTCAAATTGCAACTCTACTGGTAATTTTTGGCGAATACATTCTTTGACTGTAACATTTTTTCTGGATATTTCAAAGAAACCTGCGTCTTGAATTATTCTTTCAATATCCTTAACTCCGAACTCACTATACATTAAGACTAGTTTTCCTTCTCGAACTAAAATATTTTTGAGATCGGTTAGTATTATTCTCAGACTATTGTGATTTTCGTCGAATCTTGATTCCCAGTAATGTTTGGATTGATTTTGATCTAAGCGATATTCTGTTATTTTTTTGCCAAAAAAAGGAATATTCCACCAAGCAAGATCAATGTTATTATTTTTTAGTTCATTTGGAATTCTATCGTTCAAAAAGATTTGAGGCTGAGAGTTTTTCAATGAGTTTCCCAAGAAAGCAAAGTTAGAATTGGTATTTTGAATTGCTAAGGGGTTAATATCTGTTCCATAAAGCCTTGATAATTTTTTTGGTAAGTTTTTTGGTGACTGTTTGGAAGTTTTTTGTATATTGTCTAAACTACTATTAATAATTGGTACAAAATCAATCTCAGAGCCGACTCCAATCGCAAGTAAGTTTTGAATATTTACTTTGCCTTCAGACCAAATGTTGTTAATAACTTCCGCCATAATTAACGAAATATCAAAATAAAAAGGTGGAAAAACATTATCATCAACCTCAAAAGCTAGATTGTACTTTGTTTTAATTTCAGTCTCAAAATTACTTTTAGCTAACTCAAAATTATCTGAATCTTGAACAATTCTCTCAATTTCTTGTTGAAGTTTGTATTCCTTTGAACCTTCTTTTGAATTTTGCTCTAAACTATCTTTCATAAAGCTTTGGTAACAGCCTGCCTCATCGTAATTGGTTGGTTGGATCTATATTGCTTGTATTCTTTTTTGACAGAACCGAACCCCAAGGCTGTAACTTGGGAATATGTGTAATTCATGCTTTCAATATCAGGAAATAACGATGTCAGGACAATACACTGAATATTATTTTTGAGAATACTCACTCCTTTGAGTTTGGATTTTTGGAATAGTTCTAGACTCTGCTCCACGAACGCAGTGGGTACAGTCCAGTGAAATTCTAGATATTTGGTATCGTTGTTAACACTAATTAGCTGTGTATCAATAATATTATCGAATAAGTTCTGCGGGATTACAGGGAACTTTAATTCAGTACCAAAGTCGCTAAAATCTTCATAAAACACTGTTTCATACTCAACATAACCCTTGAATGGTTGTGAATTATTAGATATCGCCAAGAATATTTTTTGGGTCAAATCTTCAACTTCTTTGAGATTATCAAAATTGTGTCGAATGCTAAAATGTTGTTCAGGCTCCGATCCGTGAAAAATACTAAGAGTTGGATGGTTGGTCAAATAATGATTAAAATTATGACTAATTATTTGAAAATTTATTTGTTGTTGGAGATTAGACAAAGTTGAAGTTAGATCGTATCCATCATCAAAAATATCAATATGAATATGATATTCTACACTTGGTTTCATAGTTGGTTTTGGCATATTTTAATTATGCACTACAAATAACTACTTTATCAAAAAAGTTGACAAACTAAAAATAAAACCTCATAATATTATTAATTAGTCAATAAATCTAATGTTGAAAATATATGACAAATAATTCTACAGATCAATCAAACTTGCTAATAAATAATCAAAAAGCTAGTCAAAGTAACTCAATAATTGAACTTTTTGCGAGCTTTGGGATGGCTAGAGAATATGCTAGAATCTACGAGATCTGCTATCTATATCCACAAGTTACCGTTGCCAAAATAAGCGAACTTACAGGAACTAATCGAACAACACTTTATTCCCAAATTGCTAAGTTAATCGAAGCCAATCTAATTACCAAAGTCGAAGACGGTTGGAAACAATTCTTGGTAGCTAGAGATCTAGAATTCATTCGAACTAATATAGAATCGCAAATCCAAAACTCCCAAAAGCTTCTCCAAACTAAAAAAATGGAGTTAGAATGTGATATTAATAAGATTTTAATTTATTCTGATATAATGTCAATCAAAGAGTGCTATTACAGTCTTTTGGGACAAGTTACAACTACGGATTTTTATTATCTTAACGGCAATATTACAGATTGGTATAATCTAGATAAAGTCTTCTTTGGTAAATTTATACGAGAGCGAGATGAACTATGTAAAAAGAATAATATCGTTATTAAGGCAATTCTAGATAGCGGACAAAGTAATAATTCCAAACAAAAAATTGACTATGAAAAATTTTACAAAGGTGTTGAGAATTTTGACTACAAGTACATTAATGCGTTAATTTATACTAGTAATACTATTATTACACGAGGTTTAATCTTGATTCATATTATTCCAGATAACAAGGTTATAATGAGTACCAACGCTTTTTTGATTCAGAGCTACAAGACTAATTTTGAGATACTTTGGGGAAGTTTGAAGTGATTTATTAAGCCACTTCTCCAATCTTATCTTGCTTGTTGAGTTCGACGATTAATGTCTTGAGGTAGCCGTCTTGGTCAGCTTTTGCCATTAGTTCCTGAATTCCACCATCGAATACTTTTTGTCCTTTTTCGATAACCGCCACTCGTGAGCATAGCGTTGTAATATCTGGAAGATAGTGAGAAGTTAGCAGAATTGTCAGTCCTTGAGTATTATGTAACTCCAAAAGCATCTCACGCATCATTCCTTGAGCTTCGAAGTCTAATCCCAGAGAAGGTTCATCCATAAACAAAAACTTCGGAGAATGTAGAACTGAAGATATAATTTCGAATTTCATTCTTTGACCAAGAGAAAGCTGACGCACAGGAACATCCAGCTTTTCGCGAATGGCGAACTTATCGACCAGATAATTAATTCTACTCTCAATATCATCAGTTAACATATCGTAGAGATAACCACTTAGACGCAACGAATCCAAGGCAGAGAGATTAGGATCCAAGTTTTGTTTTTGACCGCTAACTAGTCCAACCTGCTTGAGAAATGGTGCTTTGTTATAAGACCCACCAAGTATACGATTTAATTTTCCCAGCCAATTGTTTTGATTTGGGTACAGTTTTTGATTTTCTAATGACAAAGGTTCGCCAGTGTATGGATCAAAGCCTAGGACCTCTAAGCTTCCAGAAGTTTTTTCGACCAGTCCAAGACAGTGTTTGATAAAGGTTGTTTTGCCTGCTCCATTAGGTCCAATCAAGCCTAGAATCATCGGTTTTTCTATCTCTAGACTAAAGTCCGTAAGCGCTTGAACATTTTTATTTTGGCGTTTCCAAAAGCCGGTTCTTTTTTGAACTAAAAAAGTTTTATTGATTGCTTTGGCACTAAGTAAAGTCATTGTTAAATTGATTTTGATAAAATATTGATATTGTTGTTAGTATTAAATGTTGTTAATATTAAAGCTGTTTAATACAAAATTGTCAAACAAAAAACTCCCATTAGACTGAGAGTAAAATTTGTAAAATTATACAGGTTTCTTGATTTTTTTTGAAGCTTTGGAAGTACTTGTAACTGTCGATCTAAAGTAATTTAGTTCTAAGTGATAAAACCTGATAAGGTAGTTAAGCATATATACGGCAAGTACCAAGAACCATATAAATCCAAAGATTAACCAAAGTCTACTACTCAAAAAAGAAACTTGTAACTCACGAAGTGCGAACCACAAACCTCCAAGGAATCCCATCCATCCAATATTCGCTCCAATTATTGATAACTTAGATTGTAGCGGGTGATTAGTGTTGAGAAACATTTTGTAGATGTTAATTAAAATTGAAACTACAATCAAACCACCAAAAAATATTACAAAAAAATAAAAAAATGGTGAATTAGTTTCTATAACACGAACATTGTAGTCTTGCCCAATGTTAGAACCTTCTAACCAATAATTAAGACTTGTGATTTTTGACCAATCAATATTGAACATAATGTATATTTATTTTTTATTTTTAAAAATTAGTTTAGATTAACTTCATGTATTCTTCTACATCTTTCATTGCCTTAGCGCCAATCCCTGCAAAATTAGCAACTTCTTCAAATCTATCTTTTAGTTCAGAGTTGATATTAATCCCATTTTTTGTAAGAATTTTTGTAATTTTTTCTGGAAGACGAATTTCTTCAAGATTATCTTCTGGAATTACAACATCAGGAATAATAATTTCCTCGTTAGAAGCAATTTTTTCTTCACTTGAATTGAGCATTTTTTTTGCTTTACCAAATATATCAAGAACAATATCAAGAGCATAGTTACATACTTCCTTGGCAGTTACTGTTCCGTCAATATCAAAATCAATTGAAAGCTTATCAAAATTAGTCTTATCACCTACACGAACTTTATCAACACGAAGTGCGACATTTGTTACAGGTGTGAATACTGCATCCATAAGAATTTGACGTACGTCTTTGTTTTCTGAAAGCTTAAGATCTTCAACTGACAAATATCCAATTCCGCGACTCACTTCTATTTCTATTTCTAGATTAGCTCCTTCGTTGACTGTACAAATATAAGCATCTTCATTAAAGATTTTAGCGTTAGACTTAGTATTAAAATCACTCGCATAAACTGGTCCTGCTGTAGTTTTTTTGAGTGTTAGCTCAACTACAGATTCATCTGTTATAATTATAGGTCTAAGAGATTTGATATTCAAGATTACGTCAATTGCATCTTCTACAACTCCATCAATAGCTTGATATTCGTGAGTAATATTATTAATTCTTGCTTTAGTTATAGCGAATCCAGGAATAGAACTCAAAAAAACTCTTCTAAATGAATTACCTAAAGTTTGACCATAACCTGAATAAAGAGGTTCAATTACAAATGTGTAATTAGTATCTGTATTTTTGACTAAGTAGCTGTTGATTTCTGGGTGAATGTCTAAAAATAAATTATTCATAAGTTGCTTGGAGATTAAATAGTTTTGGTTTTGGTCAAATTGCTGTCACTTTTAACTTGTTTCAAGTTTCTTTTTAACTAAAGGAAATAGTCTTAAAACAAATATAGAAATGACAATTTTGGTAATAAAATATTATAATAGTATGGTGGGTGTGACAGGACTCGAACCTGTGACCTCTTCATTATCAGTGAAGTGCTCTAACCAACTGAGCTACACACCCAATAAAAAAAATGATAATTTGGCACGGATAGAAGGAATCGAACCCTCACTAGAGGTTTTGGAGACCCCTGTTCTACCACTAAACTATATCCGTAAAATAGGTCAATTAATCAAGCTTTCAAACTTTTGATAAAACTTGTTTTGCAAACCTATTAATTATTACAGATATAGTGTACTTTGTCAATGTATTATGTACCAAATTATTTGGTAATTACTTAGTTTTGGTTACAAGTTTGGTACGAAGTGTACGCAGCGCTCTTGCTGAGATTTTGATCTTGCGATTAGGTGCAAAATATTCAAATCCAAGAAGATTGTTAATCATCGCTCCTCGCTTAGCAACCAAATTAGGCTTAAGGTGTGTGATAGTACCATGCATGGATTTAGATCGTTTGATAACTTTGTGTCGGGCTTTTCCTGTTAAGGCGCAGTGTGCAGGCATAAAAAGATATTTATAATTATAGGTTAAATTTATTTTCAACTCTATTAATAATGAACAATTATCGTTTGATTGTCAAGTTCTACCGCATTTTTTGGCAAAATTAATAGTTAGCTTTAGGATAATTACAAACCTACCATTTAATTCAATAAATCAAACTTAGATAGTATGTTTTTTGTCTACATAGTGATTTTTGAGCTTTCCGATCTGAAGTAGCAACAAAGTATTCAAGAACAAAACTCCACAAAATACAATTATAACCTCAGATCCACCCAAAAATATACCTCCCATAATTGCTACAATACTAGCTCCAATAAGGGTCATAATATTGTCCATTCCAACTCCGACCAAGGCATCTCCAATTTTACCTTTGGGATTAACGCTAAAGTTATGAACTACGATAATTTCGCCTAAGCAACCGATTAATCCTGATAATAAGCCGGCAATAAAAATTGGAAAATGGGCAACTTCTGTAAAATGCTCCACAGCTCCAACCATCGCATTAGCTGTAAAGTAGATGGCAACGGCACTAACAGCGAGACAAGCAAAGCTCCAAATTGGACTAATTTTCATAAACTCATTGTGTTCGTCATCATGAGCATGACTAGTATTTTTGCGGAATTTCCAAATCACACCAAAGGCACAAAGTATCAACAAAAATCCTGCAATACCATTGAGTTGGTACAGATCACCTCCTTGAAATCCGTATTTTCCTGGAACTTGCTTGCCGATAACTACCATTAATATTGCTGCCAAAAAAGTGAGAACACTCAGAGCGCTTAGTAAGGTTGTGGCATTATCTACTTCTTCCAGCTTTGGAACTACATCATGCTCATTCATAGGTTTCATATCTTCTCCGAACCAAATAAACATTTTTATTTCTTTATTAAGGTCGTTAGCCCGGTTCTGTCTCCATACACACCAAGCAGCATGCCCTACATTATATAGATTAGAGCCAAAAGTTGCCGCAGCTGCCAGAATCGCGAACTTTAGTCTATCTTCGTCGTTAGTTGCATTAACCGCCGAGATTGCAGCCACAATTCCAATAATCATATCAGGAAAGGCTGTTCCGATTGCTTGTAATAATCCACCAGCTAAGCCAACTTTATCTTTAAGTACAGAGGTTGTCTCTTCTATTAATCCTGCAATTTTGAGTAGTGCAAAAATTCCAAGTCCAAGAATAATAGTCAAGAAAAAAATTGATAATAACAAGCTTTGGTCCTTAGAAGATCTAAAAAAAATACTAAGATAAGTTATTATTCCTGCAGTAAAAAGTGAAATTAAAAGGGTTTTTATAAAATTAGGCATATTGATTAATTGTGAATTATAAATTCAAGTTTGTAAAGTTTGTTTTTTTGAATATAATGATAACTTAACTTAATTAACTTTTTAATAAATAAAAAAACCTCTACAGAGTTAAAGTAAACTTGTAAAGGAATTATTTTTTGGGCAAAATATAAAGCTTGTCTAGTATCTATTGCTACCTCTTACGAATGTGTAAGCGTATCCAATATTACCAGCTCTACCAGTACGACCAATACGGTGGATATATGTGTCGAAGTTCTCTGGAAGATCGAAGTTAATAACGGTTGTTACGCCTTTGATATCGAGTCCACGAGCTGCAACGTCAGTTGCGACCAGAATGTCAATCATTGAGTCCTTGAACTTAGCGATTACATTTTTGCGGACGTACATGCTCTTGTCGCCGTGAAGTGCGTCGGACTTGAGACTGTGCTTGCGAAGTTCGTAGTGAAGATTATCAGCAGTATTCTTAGTCTGCGTGAAAATTATTGTCTTAGTAACATCAACAGTATTGAGAAGTTCAATTAGTTTTTCGATTCTTTCTTCTTCGGAGTTGTAACTAATGTAATCTTGGTGAACGTTGTCGCTAGATTGAGTTGGTTGAGATTGAACTTTGACATAATCACCGAGGTAATTTTTGATTAATGGTTCGACCTTTTTGTCCATAGTCGCAGAGAAGAACATTTTTTGAGAATCTGCTGGGAATTCATTGAGAATTTCTTGGATATCTTCCACGAATCCCATTTCTAACATTCTGTCAGCTTCATCTAGAACGATTGCTTTGAAAGTACCGAACTTGAGAATTCCTTGGTTCATAAGATCCTTGATTCTACCAGGAGTTCCGATGATAAAGTGGTTAAAGCTGCGAAGTTTGGATACTTGGCGTTCCATGCTAGAACCTCCGACACAGACACAAGTTTGAATTTCCATTCTTTTGGTTTTGGTCTCAAAAAGTTCTTGTTCGATCTGAATTGCAAGATCACGAGTTGGCGCGATGATCAAAGTCTGGAATGGTTCTTTTTTCTTCTTTGATTCTAGAGTTCTATGTAGAAGTGGAATAAGGAAAGCTCCTGTTTTACCACTACCTGTCTCTGCTAAACCAAGAAGATTTTTGAGTTCTAATGCTGGACCGATAATTTCGCTTTGGATCCATGTTGGAGAGGTGAATCCTCTTCTTTCTAAACTAAAATTAAGATCCGCGTCTAAGTTAAAATCAGCAAAAGTCTTAGTAATTTCGAGATCGTAGATTGGCTTTGGTGTAGCTTTTTTGCGGAAAATCGCTGGATCTGAGTGAATTAGTGAACTTGCGAACTTTGGTTTTCTTGCCTTGAACGAACCTCTACCTTGGAAGTTGTTACCTCCGCCAGAATTACCACCGAATCTACGCTTGAATCTGTTGTGTCCATCGCCTGAACGAGAACCTCCTCCGCCATTCATATCGAATGATTCGTAGCCTGAACTGTCTCTGACTGGCTTGTTAGAACCGAATCTAGAGCGACCGCCCGAAGATCTGCCTGAAGAATTTTGGTCAATGAATGTGTCTAATGATTGTGGCTTTTGGCGACCGGCGCCTGTTGCACCACGAGATGATGTGCGATTATTATTGTACATAAAAAAATACTGATATAAAAATATAAAAGATGCTAAAAGTCTGTTAATTCAATTACGATAAATGTTCGTTTGTCAAAATTCCAAAAAAAGGAACAAAACAATATTTCTCAAAATTCTCCCAAATTTAATTGGTTTTCATCAACTTTCTTGAGCAATTTAATATAAATATAATCCAATATTATTCCTGCGTCTGGCTAGAATCTAAGTATAATCTAAGTTCTAGTAAAGTTGATAAGCAACTATTCAATAACTATTATCTCAACAGTCAAACAGACAGTGGTAAAGACAAAGTTTTTGGTGTAATTCAAAAGATAAATAAAAATTCTTGAGCTAACTTACTTTTATCTATTAATTATATTGTAGTTTTGGATTCTTGGCAAGGAGTAATGTTGGTTAAAGATGCTTTTTAAGATCAGGAAAACTACTAAATTAATTTAAAGGACCTAATTTTTCAAGTAAAATTGCCATTCTAAACTCATTCTTTTTTTTAAATAAAGATCGTATTAAGCTATTATAACTTCTTGGTAACAAAAAGTTGTAATTAGTTATTCCTTTAATTAATCCTTTTGAAAATTTATTAGATTCTTTGTCAGTAAAAACAAAATTATCTAAAATTACATTTATTAACTCACCTTTCGCAACCCTAACTAATTGGCATATCAAGTTTAAAAATTCATGATTGAGGATATGACTCAAACAATGGATTTGTACACTGACTTTCTAAT
>JAYUIW010000083.1:0-38415 GCA_043765655.1 bacterium | reverse complement strand
AATATTCTAAAACTAGCTTCAACCTGCCTCAATTTTTATGAAAAAATTATCAAAACCTTTGAATTAATGAGGTAATTAGGAGTGGGTTAGGTGTAATGAGCTTGATAAATGTGATGATATTCTATGGGTTGATATAAACTCTATTCCACAAAGCACAACTACAACGGTCAAAACTACTCTGAATATAGGGGTGAATAAATCATTTTCTAGTCTAATCCAAATACTTTCTAATCAACTTTTCTACCAATCGGTTCTCTTTGGTAGTTCCAAGGGTTGCGATACATAGTCTACTGGGAATAAATAAATCCAGTGCCAAAGAGCGGATTTGACTGGCTTCAATTGCACTAATTTTGTCAATAATATCACTAGTTACCATCGGATAACCGCCCGATAGAATGTATTGTCCACACTCAAAAATACTTGATTCCATAAGACTTTCTTGGGATTCTAGCAATTTGGATCTAAGAACTTCTTTGGCTTTACTGAGCTCGTTGATTGAGATTGTGGTTTTTTTGAGGGATTCTAAGGTCGAAAAAATACTTTCCAAACCGAAGCTAAACTGCAAATTCTCAGTATCCCCAGATATTTTCAAAAAACTTTTAGTCTCAAAATACTTGAGTTCGCTCTCAATATTCCCGAATAATTGCTCTTCTTCCACACCTTTGGCATACAATCTGGAGGAATAACCAGCTCCGATAATAGTGTTCAAAAGCATAAGTACAGCCATAGCTTTTTGGCGTTGTTCCAGGTATTTGTCGAACTTGAGTTGAAGTTGTGCTTGGGTTTTTTCGTCAGTTTTGTCAACGAATTTACCAGCATTTTTGTCCACAGTTTTGGTGATATTCTTTTTGTTCAAAGAGGCTTCTAATTGATTTTCTACACATTGGTCTTCCTCTAAGTTCATTAGTTCAAAATTCGGAGTTAAACCTTCATCAAGCACAAAACTCACCGACATCAAGGTACGACTAATTCCTCGTTGGCGGTAGGCAATCTGCGGAAAATTAACCTCAATAATATTTTCTTCATCTAGTAATTCTTTGGGATTGTGGAATTTTTTGAGCTTTGGGTTCCACATTGACCATTCTTGCTCTAACAGATCCACAACTCGCTTGGATTCGTAATTGCCACTGACTACAAGAAAGCACTTGTCAGGCTGGAATTGGTGTGCCAAATAGTCGATAACTTGGACAGGATTAATCTGAGTAATTGACTCCACAGAGCCCATAACAGGCTTACCAATGGGAGAATTAGGGTAGATTGATTCCAGATTGACTTCGCTTAATTCTCTAGCTACATCTCCAGAATTTTGTTTAATTTTTTCGATTAAAAGTTTTTTTTCTAGTTCAATTGCTCGTGCATCAAAGAAAGATCTCTGAATAATCTCGGACAAAAAACTCACAGCTTTATACTGATTGTATACAGGAACTTTGATCCAGAATTGCAGTAATTCCTGGGTTGATTCACTCCAATATTCCCCACCCATTTCTTCTAGGGCCAAATTCAACTCTTTGGTGGATTGGTGTTTGTACGTTCCTCGCCAAAAAAGCTTCTCGACCAATTGTGTGATTCCTTGGGGAAAGTTACCGAACTCATTGCACGATCCAGAGCGGATAACGAAGCCAACCGTCATGAAGTTGGTAGTGTTTTTGGGTAGTTTGATCAGGGTGATTCCGTTCTTTAGTTTTTGGGGTTTGAGCATATTTAAGTTTTGTTAATTTTTTATCTTCCGTTTTGTTTGGCCCAATCGAACAGGTCGATTAAGATTTCCATTGATTTTTCGGGAAGTTTGATGTGGTCTATATTTTTAATAATATTCTCAATAATCTTATTACGATGAGAGTTGAATTGCTCTCTAACCGAAGTCGAGGCAATAATTTTTTGAAATTGATTCTTGATATCCAGCGAATACCATTCTTTTTTTTGAGAAATATCCATCGTATGAACCATCAAAAATTCTTCAAATTCGTGATTTTTGTTAATTTCATATAGTATTGCAATATTCTTGAGAACTTCCTCCAATAAAACCCATTTTACGCTTTCTGGATTAACAATCGAATCTGGTTGACTGTAACCATACATTGTTCCGATTAAGAACGGTAGAACTATCTGAGTATAAGCCAATGATCCACCTTTGGCTTCCAAAAAATCTGCAACTGTAGATTCATCGTAGGTCGATTTTCGGGTCAAATATTGATTACCAAAGAATTTATTGACATAATTATAGTCCAGATATTTTATAACTGATGGATTCTTATGGATCGCTAGATCGTTAAGTTCACGGGTTTTGGAGTGAAGAATAGATAATTGAGTATTCAAAAAAACCAAAACATCACTTTCAATTTTAACTTGAATTTGGTCTAATTCTTTGAGTTCTCTCGGAATTTTTTTGGTCAAGAAATCTTGATTTTCCAACTTTAATAAAGAAGGATTATCTGTAGTTTTGCAGATTTGGTAATACCATTCACAAAAAAACGAGAGTTGTGGACTGCCACCATTATAACGACATATTGAATAGCTCAGAAGGTTTTTTTCTTTGAGAAAGAGGTTTTTGACGGGTTGTAGGAGTTCATACATGCGATTACCCGAGTCGAACTGAGCTAATATTAGATTAACTTCTGAGAGGAATTCTACTACAAAATTAGAGTTATTCATATTTTTGGAATTTTTTGTTTTGATGAGTTATTTTATTTTTAAACTACTTCATAAGCCACTCGATTACCTTTGACTTTTCGAATGTTGATTTTGCCAATCTGATCAAGGTGTTCGACATGAGTTCCACCACAGCCACAATCTGGATAACCTTCTATACTCATAATTCTCATAGGTTTACCATTATTATGTTGTCCTTCAACGATCTTAAAGCTGGTTTTGGCGTCTTTCGCAACTATTTTCTCAAGAGTTTGTTCCAGTTTTTCTTTTAATTCTGGATCTTGTGGTAAATTTTCTTCATATTCTACATACGGACCATTCTCAAAATGATAGCCTTTGGTTGGATTCAAGACATATCCAAGATCAGATAATGCCAAGTCAATAACATGCCCCGCGGTATGCAATCTGGCGTGTAATTTTCTTTTTTGCTCGTTGATTTGAACACTAACTTCATCGTCAATTTTAGCTATTTCATTTTCCCAAGAACCAAAATGATAACACACATTATCAATAATCTGACATTTTCTTACTGTGAATATTCTTCCATCTTTGGTTGCTATGGTTCCAATATCACTAGGTTGACCGCCACCTTGTGGATAAAAAACGGTTTGATCCATAACTAAAAAATTAGATTCTTCCAAAGTTCCAACATCTATGATTTTGGCATTACAAGTATAATTATAGGTATTATTAAGGCAAAGTAATTCTGTGTTCATATTATTGATTATAAGGTTTTTGATTGGTTTTTGTCAATTTTTACGAACTCTCTATAATTCTCACAGGCAGTTGCAAAAAATCACCTTGGCGAACTGGAAAGTTAGCTCTAATGTTTTCCCTAATACGTTCGTAGTCTGCACTAGTATCAGGCGTATCATCTCGCAGATCTTCAATTCCAACTTTTTTGATAGAGTCAAAAGGTGAGTAAGAGCTAGCGTCAATTGTGCATAGATTATCTATAAAGTTCATAATTCCAACAAGACTTGGCACGAACTTAGCGAGTTCCTGTGGATGCTCATCGGCGTATTGATTGGAGAATATTCTACCAAGATTTCCTGCTTTTTTGATGGTTGAGTTGTCGATTATTGTGGCTGATTGTTGAGTTGTCATATTTGTTTTGATTTAAGTTATCGTCATCTTGAGTGTAACGAAAGATCTGTTGGTTGTTTGTTAAAAAATAGTTGTTTTTAGTGTTATGGTTATTTAGAAGTATATTTTAATATATAGCTAAAACTTTAGAAACAACTTTTTTAGATCCTGAAAAGTAATTGGTTGCAAGTCGGACTTGTTCCGACGAGAGGTTCTAGCACGACAAATTTAGGATGACACAATTCGCACTTTGCATTAAACAACAGGGGATTCTTCACATTCGTTCAGAATGACAGTGTAAAAACAACTTTTTTTGTACCCCCTGACAGGGAGAATTTATTTACTTGCTTTCCATATTTTTATTTACCCGAAGTCCAATGTACTTGAGAACATTACGCTGATTGAATTGGTCTACAGTTATTGGAAGAGCATAAGTAAAAGGTGCAATGAAAACGAAATTTCCGAAGATTAATACTAAACTAATTAGATAAGCAATTTTAGTTTTTGAGAATTTGGAATTATTTGATGCTAAAGAAGAAGAAAGTTCTTCCAAATCTTGATTTTTTATTTTGGTTTCTACTGGTTTTTTATTTAACATTAAATAATAATCGATTACTAAGCCGAAAGTTATCAACGCAATCACCAGTGCAAAATAATAATGATAAATATACAAAACTCTGTCAATGGACGACATTGTAATCATATAGAATATATAGCAGGAAGTAAAGCAGGCAATCAAGGATAATCTAATATTAACTGGTGACAAATCCTTAAGTTCAAAGAAGTAAGTTTGTGGTGATTTTGATCCCAATTCTTGTTGATTAGCATTAATTTTATTACTGTTCAAAGAGTTCTCTAAAACATTTTCTAGATTTTTATTTTTCCAAAAATACTTGGAAATAAACAGTGATAAAGCCAGTATAATTCCAGCAAGCCCACTCCACCAAACTACAATATTAGGTGCCGGAGTTAGATAGTTGGTAACAAAGTCCTTATAATTATTAGAGCCAGCTTTACCTTCTATAGGCGACCATGAACTACGATAATTAGCCACAGTTCTAGCTCCAACCATCCACCAGATTGGATAAGATCCAGCTTCGTCATCACCTTTTTTGAGATCTAGAGATGGAACGCCTTTTTGGAACTTATTAACAAATCGGAGTTGTTCTTGCATCTGGAATACAAAGTTACTAGGATTCCAAGTCTGATTATTATCAAGAATGGCATAGTAACGATCCTGAATAGCTTTGGCTTTTTCGAGGTTTGGTTCTTCTGTCCACGTTGTTACAGTTTTGCCATCACCACCAGATACTGTTTTGGTGGTTAGTTCTTTGATTTCAATTTTGGCAATAAAATCATTCCCAGCAATCATTGTGTCAGTTAGTCCAAAGTGAACTTGATACGCTCCGCCAACAATTAAGAAAAAGATTAGAATAAAAACTCCGAATTTGCCAGCCCAGTTGAGCCCGAAAGTTTCAATGGATTTGAGCATTTCAGAATTTAATTCTTCCTTAGTATCAAAAGTTGGAAACAGGAATTTTTGGGTAATAAAAAATACAATCAAGCCAAAAACAATTCGAACTACCCAGCTAGTTATATCGTTCATCGGAATCAACAGATCGCCTTTTGGAGTAGTAATTATCCTAAAAATATCGACACCAAAAACTCCAAGGAAGGTAGCAACTCCGATAACACTCGACTTCAGAACATTCATTCGATACTTATGCATCCACAATTCGCGAACCATTAGGAATACTAAGTATAATAAAACTATCAAACTATTCATCTTAACAGCGAACGCCAGTGATATAAAACTACACAAAATTATGAGATTTTTGAGGTTGAATTTGATTTGGTTCGTCCAGATTTTGACAAATGTTAAAGTGGAACAAAGTATAAAGAATAGTTGAATTGAATCGATCATCGCTCCACGAGAATGTGTAATTATAGAGTTATCGAAGGTATATGCAAAGGTGATTAGAAAAGCAATGTGAGGATTTTTGGTGGCGGAATATACAATCCACAGTATTAATAGACAACAAGCCCAGGCAGCGAGTACAGGGAACAATCTAACACCGCTAAAGTTGAACTTGGCTTCGTCAGTTCGCGCTGGATCGAGCCATTTTACTTCTAGGCTCTGAATATATCCTAGACCATCACCTTCACCTGCTCCGACCATTTTGGAGACATCGAGACCTTGATTAGGGTGAACAATTTTTTCACCAAGAGCGATTAAGAGCTTGCCAAATGGCGGATGCGGCTCCATAAAAAACTTACCTTGAAGATAACGTTGAGCACTTGCAATGTGATAGTTTTCGTCCCAAAACAAACCTTCTGGCTTGTCATAACCTTGAAAGAAAGTGAAAAATCCACAAATAAAAATAATTATGGAATAGATGACAATTGTTTTTTTAAAAAAGTTGTTAAATTTGGACATTTACGAATGTTTGAGCATTAATTAATAGATATAAAAACTGGTAAGAATTATCTTTGTTTACCATATTTTGATATTACAATTATGTCAGATTTTCATCAGCTCGTCAAAGTTCTTACTTTGGTCCAATTTGGATTTTTTAGTCTAATTAATCTTCAACTCAAGCTTTTTGGCGTTAGGTAACATAAAGCTCATCTGATTACTAATTAGGCAATACTTGTGATCGCCGAAGTAGTTTTGTTTGAGATCAAAGAAGCTTTCTTTAGTTAAACCTTGAATTTTTGGGTTTGTTAAAGTTCGAGAGTTCTTCGGGTTAAGGTCAAAATCATACAGAATCGTGGAGTTAGATTTGTAGACATTATCACCAACTAAAGGAAAACCTAGAGCCTCACATTGTAGGCGAATTTGGTGCATTCTACCAGTCATAATCTGCACTTCCACTAAGGTTTGGTTTAGTTCTGCACATGACAAAACAGGCGTAATATAACTATGAGCGTCACGAGAATCTACACTGTAATTCATAGCGTCTTTGTGCGTCCAAAAAAGCCTATTGCGAATCGGATTGCTGTAATCACGACTTTGGTAGTTATGAACGTCGTATTTGTGGTCGACTACACCCTGCGCTATTGCTAAGTATTTTTTGAGGATGGTGTGCTCTCGGAACTGCTTCTGAAAAAAAACATAGTATTCTA
The DNA here is from genome assembly GCA_043765655.1 of bacterium. Lineage (GTDB taxonomy): Bacteria > Patescibacteriota > JACMRA01 > JACMRA01 > JACMRA01 > JAYTWQ01. Next base: position 31,554 of record JAYUIW010000083.1, on the reverse strand, counting down.
AGCTTTTGGCTATCAAAAGAATTCCCTGAGTGTTCTTGTCGATTCGGTGCACCATTCCAGTTTTGGGTAGTGCAAAACTCCTAGTGGAAGAATTATCGTCAGAAGATTTCATATCTCTAGTCTCGATGCCATATTTCTTGTACAAATCGGTAAGATCGCTGGCTTTGTAGATCTTCTCAAAGTTCTGATTGGGGTAATTATCCATCAACCAAGTGGTAACATTATCTAGAACGTGCCCAGCTCCAGGCTCGACCACCAGCCCAAAAGGCTTATTAATAACAATACAGAATTCGTCTTCGTGGATTATCTGGATCAAAGAAGTGTCGCCCATAACTCGCTTGGGCCAATTCAATAGTTCGATACTAGACCCGTCAAAAGCCCATTCCAACTGGCGTTTTGTTAATGTTCCGTTGAGAATTACTCCACAGCTTTCGATGTTGCGTTTGATTTCGGGGACGGTATAACCCAGCTCGCCAATTGATTGGAGATAGTTTGCGAGGTATTTGTGAAGGCGTGTTTTCATGGTGTGATTGTTAGGAAAAAGGGTTTTTTGTTGGGATGGTAATTATGGGGTTGTAAAACAAAGTTAAGCTGTAAAAATAGTGAGATTTTTGATCTGGTAAAGCCTTACTTGATACGGCGATGCATGTGCAGGGGGGAGGTGAAGGCAAAGCCTTCGGGGTTGTTACCCCTTTTTGAAGATACTGGTACAGCCGTACTTGATACGGCGACGCACGTGTCCAAAGGGGTGAGCCGAATGGCTCGGGGATTTTATTTTGGAAGATAAATAATAAAACGGGTATAACTAACTTAATATCCTCATTTACGAAACCTCAAATTTAGATCCTGAAACTTATTAATAACTTTTTTAGATCCTGAAACAAGTTCAGGATGACATGGTTGGAGTGTATTGTGTACAACAGGGGATTCTTTGCTACGCTCAGAATGACAACTAATTTGGAGTTTTTTAGATCCTGAAAAGTAACTGGTTGCAAGTCGGACTTGTTCCGACGATAGGTTTTAGCACGACGAGTTCAGAATGACAGTATGATGGAGGTGAGCCTAGTGACTCGGGGATTTTGTGTTAAAAAATAAAATAATTAATACCACCAGTTAATATTGTCTACAATTTGTTTGACTCTAGTTGATAGTTCGACTTTGTCGCCACCTTTGACACAATCTGCAATAATGTTACCTAGTTCGACGATTTGTTCATCGCTAATTCCACGACTAGTTACAGCGGCGGTTCCTAATCTCAAGCCCGAAGGTTTCCACATTGATTTTTTCTCAAAAGGAATAGAGTTGCGGTTACAGACAATGTCGATTTCATCAAGACTTTTTTGGGTAACTAGAGAGTCAGATTCATCAGGAAGCACACATAACATTAAGTGAGTCTCTGTCGGAGAGATAATCTTGAGACCAGCGTTGACAAGTGTAGTTTCTAGTAACTTGGTTTGGCGTAGAACATCAGCGGAATAAGTCTTGAAGTCGCGTCCATCAGGATACACATCTTCGCCAAGGATCTCCAGACAAGCTTGTCCGATACCAGCAATTTTGTTAAAGTGCGGACCACCCGAAGTTCCAGGGAAGACTGTTTTGTTGACTACAGTTTCGAATTCTTTTTTGAAAAACAGCATCGCACCACGCGGGCCACGGAAAGTCTTGTGAGTAGTCATCGATACAAAGTCAGCTCCACTAACTCCACTCAAAAAAGGCGTAGCGTGTAGTCCAGCCGCAACTAGACCATTAATATGAGCAATATCACATAGAACCAGAGCTCCATTGGCGTGGGCGAACTCAATCATCTCTTTGTAATTTTTGATTTCCCGAGGATAAGACGAACAACCGATAATTACCAGTTTTGGCTTGTTGTCTAAGATTTTTTGGCAATAGTCTTGGTAGTCGATTTCGAAGGTATTCGGCTCAGTTTCTACTAGATCATAGTTAGCGTACTTGAAGAACTTGTTCCAGGCACTAGTTGTATGCAGGTGAGAGATGTGTCCACCGTTGGCAACGTTCAGCGAGACAACCATATCGCCGTATTCTAGAACCGAGAGATAAACCATCATATTGGCCATTGAGCCTGCATTCATCTGAAGATTAACAGCGTATTCCTCGACTGCCACTGGCCCGAAGACTTCTAAGGCTTTTTTTTGGACAAAGGATTCTAGTTCATCCGTATATTGATTGCCTGCGTAGTAGCGTTTGCCAGGGTAACCTTCGCCATACTTGTTGGACCACAGCGAGCGAATTCCCTCGGGATTAATACCACCAAGACAGTCAATAACCTTAGGCGATGGTGTGTTCTCGGAGGCGATTAATGAGATAGAATCACGTTGGCGATCGTATTCGTGAGCTGTAAGATGTTGGATAAAGTTGGTGTCGGCGTTGAGTGTTGAGTGAGACATAAAATTGGGAATATTAAAATTAAGAATGACGAGTTAAGATTCAAAAAAGTGAAATTTTTGTCAAAATAGAATTTGTTGCACCAAAAACCCATATGAACTTTGACTGACTTTGACTCAAAAATATTTTTAAATAAGGGTATTTAGTCATTTTTTTAAAGAATATTTTGTAAAAGTTGAAAGTGATATCGGTGTACTTTGTTGTGACTTATCTATTTTAGTATGCCCTATCTTATAATAATTGTCAATTCTTAATGTTTGAACTATATTAATTTGAACCATATTTGGTGATCAACCAAAAAACTAAGGTAAATTAGAAATTAATGACAGTCGAGCTCAACCAAAATATCAGCTAAAATATTGAACAATAAGCCAAAAAATAACTATTTTACACACACTATTTGCAAAAAGAAAAAATATGATGTATACTTATTAGTAAGTGTTAAAACAAACACACAAACAAAAATTATAAACACAAACAAATACACATATGTTTCACGCACCAAGCCCAACAGCTTTGCTTATTATTGGAGTACTTTTGGTTATTTTCTTCGGAAAAGACAATTTGCCAGCAACAGCGCGTTCATTCGGAAAGTCCATAAGAGCGTTCAAAGAAGAGATGTCTTCTGTTACTGAATCAGTACAACTTGAACAGTCCGAGGTTACTGCCGGTGAATCCGTGTCAACCGAAGCCTACAAAAAAACTGTTTCTAAAGCTAAATAATTAGTATTATGGATCAGATTACAGCTAACCAAGATTCTAATTTTTTGGGGAATGTAGCAAATTCTGAAACTATTCAAACACTGCGTAAAGGTTTTTTGGGTTTTAAAAATTTATTCATTAAGGTCATTCTGGGTTGGGTTGTGGGAATTATAATAACTTATTTTTTTCAGAACCAAATCTACGATTTTTATATTAATCCTTTGAAGTCGAATAACCTTTCACTACATTTTTTGAATCCGATTGATAGTTTGATGTTTTATATCAAAATCTACACAATCTCAGGTTTTATAATTTCACTACCTTTCCAAGTTGTTTCTTTTTGGTATTATCTCAAAGATGCCCTATTAGAGACAGAGCGAAAAATTATCAAAAACTATTTTTGGGTTACTGCAATATTGTCAATTGTAGCAATCGTCTATGGCTGGATCATTCTAATTCCATCAATATTTCATTTTTTGGTTAGCTTCGCTCCACCGCAGACTTCATTGTTATTAACGGCAGAAGGATATTCTGGATTCTTGGTTAGTATGTTATTAGTTCTAATTGTAACATTCCAAACTCCAGTAATGGTCTTTGTACTTATCAAATCAGGATTAGTAACCAAAGCTCAAGTCCAATCCAAACGCCGTGAAATCTACTTGGCAGCTTTTATATTCACTGCAGTATTCGGATCTCCCGATATTCTAACATGGATATTAACTGTTGTTCCAGTATTAACATTATTCGAAATCTCGCTGTGGCTAAGCTCTAACAGCAGTAATAAAAACAAATAATAAATTCTATGAAAAACCTAAATTCCTCAAAATTAATCTCTACAGTTTTAGTAATTTGTAGTTTTGCATTTGGATATTTTGTTATTGGTAATCCAAGAATTGTACAACCTGTTGTCAAAGTAATTGCACAAGCTATAGCTCTAGGATACGGAAGTTGTCCATATGGTTCAGGTGAATATGGAAATCTAAATTGTAATAATGCTGTAACTTCGACATCACTTAATCTCAAGGTTCTTTTATCAGGAAACTTTGTTGATTCTAGCGATACGATGACTACAAGCTTACAATTAGCCAATATAATTCCCACAGCTCAACCATATAGTGCAGCTCCTTACCTATACTCTGGAACCGAAAGTGCAACAGCTTTTGCAACTGATGTAGTCGACTGGGTTTTGGTAGAAGTCAAAAATTCTACTGGAGCTACAGTTGCCAAAAAAGCAGGATTACTAAAGTCGAACGGCAGTGTAGTTGATTCAACGGCGTCTGCAACAACTTTGTCATTACCAAGCGTTACAACAACTGGTGATTACAAAGTAATCGTAAGACACAGAAATCATTTGGCGATAGCAACTGATAGTAATGCAACCTTAACAACCAACGCAATATCTACAATCGATCTTACTCAAAACATAAATGTCAGAGGTCAAAACCAACTCAAAGTTGGAACCAATTCTTCTAGCCAAGATCTGTACGCAATGCGAATGGCTAACATTAGTTCAGACGATACTGTAGATTCTCTTGATAGAACACTATCCAAGAATGCAGTAGAATCACTTAATGTCTATGACAAAGCAGACGTCAATCTAGATGGTACTGTAGATTCTCTTGATAGAACCTTATCATCCCTAGCCCAAGAAGCCTTGGAAAATATATAAAAATAAAAATCATAACAAAAATATAAATAAAAAATATTATGACTAAAAACAAATTACAAACAATTAGTAAAAATCTTACTTTTTCAGCAATGACTTTTTTGGTTGCTTTTGTATCTATCGCGTCAATTGCGACAAGTGCACAATCGGTCAATAATACAGCCAACTTAATTATTGGTCAAGTCGATACTGGAACTGCTATCGAATTATCAGTATGTATCAAAACTGACGATACAACTTTACACATGGGAAATGCAAGCACTTGGTTCAAATACACACCATCAGCATTAACCCCAAACCCAACAATTCTTGAAAGAGGTGTTTATAATTCTGGTAACTATTTGCCACTAAAATGGAATGCAGTTGGAGGAACAACTGATACATGGACAATGCCAATCACTTATTCAGGTGATGGAACAGTTGCAGGATCAACCCAAATCTCAGCAATTCCAGAATTAATTGGAAAAGTAAAACTAGACAAAACTGGTAGCGGCTCGACAGCATTAACCTTAGTAAAAAACTTGTACTTTTCAACCGAAGAAGGCTTGACACCGATGAACCAAACTGTAACATATGTGACAACTGATTGCAGAGGCGCAACAACCACTGTTTCAACAGCAGGAACTCCAACAGCGACAACCAGTAATCCAATTACAGGAGCCTTAGGATCAGCAGCTACAACTATTGCCTTGACAGGAGGTAACATGCCCAACGGCACAGTTGCTACTTTTCTTCCAGCAGGAGCAACAACTCCAATTACAGGAACCATTGTTAACGGTAACTTCGTACCAAATGCAGGTCAAACAATTCCAGCAGGAACTTTGACAGGAGCTAGAACAGGTGTATTATCAGTTACAGGAGCTACTCCGGCTACAGTTAATGTACCAACTAATTTTGGTAGTGGAACCACTGTAACCCCACCTTCAACTTCTAACACTAATACAACTGGTACTGTTATTGTAGTTAATACAAACCAGTCTAATACTTCGAGTGCAACAACTCAACCACAGGCTAACATTCAACCAGAAAATAAAGCTACAACTAATAATCAAGCTAATATTCAATCAGAGAATAAGCCTGCAACTACTACTACTTCGAACAAAGTAGCTTCCGCTGATGAAGAGCCAAAAAAAGTAATGACAACTACAACTTCGGTTTCTCCAATCAGTAGAACTGTAACAACTGGAGGTTTCAGTGTGCAGATTGCTATTGTCTCACTAATTGCATCAATAATTGCATTAGTTGGATTCAAAACTGTATCAAAAAAGAAAATTAAATTTAACTAATTTTGGTTAATTAATTAGGGCAATCTTGATATTGTTTAAAATAATTTTTGTTTGGTGTTAAAAACTTATCAGATTAAAAAATATACCAAAACCCATATTAACTTTGACTGACTTTTACTCAAAAATACTTTGAAGTAAAGTAATTTATTTGCTTTTTGAAAGGTATTTTGTAAAAGTTGAAAGTGATATTGGTATACAGCCCTATTAATTTAGGGTTATTTTTTTGTGTACAAAACTTTGTTTGACCAAATCTTCAATACTAGCCATAATTAAGAATATGAAACAAAGTACAATTGACTTATCACCTTTTCCCAATAATATTGCCAAAGTTTTGGAGTACGAAGCTTCAACTACTAATTTTGACATCAGTAAAGTTAAGCTTGACAACCAAAAAAGAATTATTAGGATCTCGGGCTTGGCTGGTAGTGGCAAAGGTACAATTAGCACCAAAATCTCAGAGTTATTACACATCGGACACTTAGAGACTTCTGGAATATTGCGAGCTGCGACTTGGATTTATACTGAACTTGGTTTAGACTTTAATGACGAGAATACCCGAATTGTCTTTGAGAAGATTAAATTAAAACATGAGAATCTTCAACTCCAGATTTTTTGGGAAGATCAACTTCTAACTAATCTAGAACTTCGATCCAATCAAGTCCAAACCAAAGTTGCCATATTTTCTGGAGATCAGTTCTTTCGAGCTTGTTACTACGACAAAGTAAGCTACATTATCGAGAACTTCATTGATTCTACTATTATTCTGGATGGTCGCGGATTCAACACTCCATATATCAAGCTTGCCGAAAATCTAGGCTTCGAGGTTATCAAGCTATTCTTCTGGGTTAGCCAAAAAGAAAATTACAAGAGATACGCCAAGGCTTATCTAGAACGCAATAATCTGGAGCCGAATTCACTAGAAATCTCTTTGAACAACAATCCTGTACTTATTAATACAATTCAAACTGAATTCCAAAAAAATATGGTAGATCGTAACTACCAAGATTATGAAAATGATATTAAAAATAATCTGGAATCTATAACTTCTGACTCGTGGATTGTGAATACAAGCGATCTCACTCCAGATCAGATTGTGCAGATGATAATGTCCAAGTTTTTTGATGTGCAAAAATAAACAGTTATGAACGACACCAAAATATATCTAGAACTAGCCAAAACACTAACTTATTTTAGTTTTAGTTTTGTTATATCGTTATGGTGGGCACCAACGCTTATCAAAATTCTCAAAAACCTCAAATTCTGGAAGAAAAAAGTTAGAACCTTGTCCACAACTGGCGAAGAATTAGTATATTCGGTACAATCTTCATCTAAGAACGAAACTACTGTTCCCCGTGCAGGTGGGCTACTGATTAGTTTGACCACAATTGGTTTTAGTTTGTTTTTTTGGATAATACTTAAGCTATCTCCTGAGAACAAAACCTTGCAATTCTTGAATATTATTGATAGACGTGAAACCTTCATTCCACTGGCGACATTATACTTCGGAGCGATGTTCGGACTGATTGATGATGCACTATCTACAATGGAAGGTGGAGGCAATTACCACGGCGGCGGTCTCAAACTTCGCCACAGATTAATAATGGTTTTTGTGCTTAGTCTCGGTATTGGTTGGTGGTTTTGGAATAAGCTGGAGATTACTAAGATTAGATTTTTTGGGTGGGACTTGATTTTCTTGGACTGGAATATTTTGGGACTCAACCTTAATTGGTTGATAATTCCGATAACTGTAATAACTCTGGTTGGACTATGGGGAACGAGTGTAATTGATGGAATTGATGGCTTGGCAGCAGGTGTTTTTATACCGATTTATATCTGTTTTGCTTATCTTTCTTTTGGTAAGGGATTCTACGACATTGCTACTTTTTTGATGGTGATTGTCGGTTCGATGATGAGCTATCTATGGTTCAATCTTCCACCGGCGCGGTTCATAATGGGCGATACTGGATCGTTATGTTTGGTCCTGACTCTTGGCTCTGTGGCAATTCTAACAGGATATGTATACTTGATTCCAATTGCCTGTATAATGCCGATAATTACTGCAGGTTCTAATATTATTCAGATATTTTCCAAAAAAGTATTCAAGAAAAAAGTTTTTTTGGCAGCTCCGATTCATCACCACTTTCAAGCCAAAGGCTGGTCAAACACCAAAATCGTTGCAAGATACTGGATTATTTCGACTTTGTTTAGTCTACTGGCTTTGGTTCTTGGTCTAATCTTTAGGTAGGCTAAAACAAACCAAAAAACCGTGAACAACCCTCAAAAAACTACACTTATTAACGATTATATTGACAAAAACCGTGAATAGAGGTAAAATTATGCATATGATTAACGGTAATTCTTTAGAAAAAAAAATCCAAAACCTTCGCCAAAAATTCTACAAACTCAACGATGGCAAATCTGAACTGCTAAAATTAATCAGCGAATCCGAAGTTAGTGAGCAAGTCTACAACTCCAACGCCATCGAGAATAGTACTTTGACATTAGAAGAAACCGACAAAATCCTGATGCAAATTAACCTAGATAGATACATCAACGAGCGAGAATTATTCGAAGCCAAGAACTTGGCAAAAGTCGTGGAATACATTAACAATAACGCAGTTAGCAAGCCTTTAGATTTTGAGATGATTTTGTTTTTACATGGGGTTCTACTAAGTAATATCAATGACAATATCGCGGGTAGATTCCGCCAAAAAGAATGGGTTAGAACAGGTAGTTACGTAGCTCTTCCACCAGATGAAGTAATCCCTGCGATGACCAAGTTACTGAGCGAGTACAACGCTAGCACAGATCCAATCGCCACAAAAATTGCCAAATTCCATCTCGGGTTCGAATACATTCATCCTTTCGTAGACGGCAACGGCAGAATCGGCAGAGCTCTCAACAATTATCTTTTGATCCGCGAAGGTTATGTTCCGATGATTATTAACTACAGTGATAGACCACAATACTACGATTCGTTCAAAGAATTCCAAACAACTAAAAAATGCAGTATTATGCAGGAATTAGTCGGTAAATCCCTTATTAATAGTTACCACAAAAGACTAGCTTACCTAAGTAGTTTTAGGATTATGAAACTATCAGAATATGCCAAAGCAAAAAATATGTCCTTGTCAGCCTTAATCAACAAAGCTAACCGCCATACAATCCCAGCCTTCCGCGATAAAGGTGTCTGGATGATCGGCGAACCTTCTGACGCAGTCACTCTCACCTTAACTTAGATAATAAATCCAATGGTAGTTCCTGTAATTATTCAGGCTTAGGACTCTAAAAAAGTTACCCAAAAAAATATTCCCTCAATTTTATTAGAGGGTTTTTTGTTGTGAATGAACTTATTCAATAGACGATACTCCATAGTACCGATTCATCTTGGACAAAATTTCTATAACTTGTGGATTATAAAACTTATTAACTCTTATTCCTAAAGATATTTTAAGTGCTTTTTCCAGCCATTGTATTTTAGAATTATTTTCTTCAAATGATTTACGGAGACTGCATTTCTCGGTAACGTCTTGTAACTCTCTACTATTTATAGCAATTTTTTCTGATATGCCATCTTTTAGATTTTCACAAATCTTTAATTCTGATTTAATATCAGCAATTCTGGAATCGATTTTACCAAAAAAAGCTTCTAGCTGTTTGATCATAATATTTGTTCTTTCGTTTATTGATTCTGTAGATTCATTAATGTTAGGAATTGCTGTAAAGTATTTATAATCAATTTTAGTAGTATTAAATATTTGATTCTGGAAATAAATGTTAGTAAGATTAGCTAAAAAACCTCCAACTTCAGTACTTGTTGCGTAATAAATTTTATTATTATTAGTAACGCTTGGATTATCTTTAAGTCTTTCAAGAAATAAATTAGAAAAATTCCGATAGGTAGATATACATTTAATTACATCAAATCCTTCAAGTAAAAGACAATTGTTAATAACCAATTGTAAGAAAGGTGATATTTCTTTATTATCCAAATATTTTTCAATGCTATTATTCAAATCCTCATTGTTAATAAAGCTACTTGGCAGTCTAAAAAATAATAATTCAGAAGTAATTTTTTCGTCTAAATTTTTGATGAACTCAACAAAACCTTTATTTACAATCATTCTAGAACGCTCTTGATTGTCGTACAAAAACTTATAATCTACACCAATGATATATTTATATTTTTCGTTATATATATTTTCTGCCTTACTTTGGTCATTACTTATTAACAACTTAATTATTTCTTCGTATTGCAAGTTAATCATTCTAAACGCAGCTTCTTTACGATCCAATTTTTGACTCAAGTCAACATTATTTAGTTTCTGCACTAGGTATTCCAAAAAAACTTTATCTTTAACTTGCCTACCATTAGAAGAAACGTCAATTGATGATGCAATACTAGTAACAATATTATTTGCAAGCTTATCTTTGACGTCAACGAAATTATTTTGTTCGACAATCAAATATTCTTTTGGGATTAAGTCTTCATTTAACTGCTCATATCGTACTTGGCAACCTTGAATAAAATACTGAATAATATCAGCAAAAATCTCACCTATAAAATTAAAACCTGCTGTTAATTCTTGATTTTCGAAGATTGAAAAACCCTCAAAACTTGGATTATATTTTTTGAGCCATTTTAGCATTAATCCTGCAAGATAATGTGTGCAGTCATGTTCAAATTGAGTTGTTCCATTAAGAGGTGTTTCATTGTTTAATATTATTAATGTTTTTGTTAAACCTGCTTCTGTTGCAATATTATCCCACTTTTGGAAAATTTGTCTTTCTGGTTTTATTGAAGTAACTCCTTCAGGTGATTTTGTCATAAATTCTTTAGTTTTTTTGTTAATACCTTAAGCTTATCACATATTTTGGGTATAGTCAAGAGTTAATTTCCGAGCTTTAACTTAGCTTTATTTTTGACATTCTACCGCTTTGTGTTATACAATTAAGGAATGAATTATGTAACTTTTGACATCGAAACCTATAGTCCCAGCAGTCTGAACAAAATTGATACCAACGAATTCCGAGTTAGTGTGATTGGGGCTTATTGTAGCTGGTTGGACCGATATTTGGTTTTTTTGGAAAAGGACGTCAGTGTTTTTTTAAACATACTTAGAGAATGCGATCTAGTAGTTGGTTATAATCATCTTTGGTTCGATCTGCCAGTCCTCCAAAAGTATGCAACCTTCGATCTCAAGCAACTTCCAAGCTATGACATAATGTTAGAAATGGAAGCTAGTATTGGTTACAAACCCAAACTAAACGATCTGTGTAAGGCTAACTTTGAAGATGACCTCAAAACAGACGATTATGCCACTTATTCCAAGTATCACAAAGAAAATAAATGGCTAGAATTAGTTGATTATTGTCTCAACGATGTTCGCCTAACTGAGAATTTGTTCCAGAATATTATCGACGGCAAACCAATCCACTTCTTTGATTTACACATTAAAAAAGAAGCAATATTGCCCAAGCCAACAGCCCAAAAAGTAACTTTTGCAGAAACCACAGAATCCATTTTTTAGATTAATATTAATTTTACTAAAAATATTCAAACAAGTTACCCCTTGATAAAGGGGTGAGCCGAATGGCTCGGGGATTTTATTTTAGACTGTTAAAATAGTAAGTGTAGAAATTTTTTAAAACCCAACAAACCCTAATTTCTTTAACTATATGCCAAATTCTCTACAAAAATCTTCTAGACTTCAAAAACTCAATAGACTACTTCCACTGGTCGCAATTGGTACAGTTGCAGATTGTCAAAGTATTCTAGAGCCAACTAATAGATTACTAGTCAAAGCTGGACTCCAAATCCTCCAAAAAAACCAACACAAAATTCAAGGATTGAGTAGCTTGTCGATTATTACAGGTTTTGTGGAAAAAATAAACTCTAATTACAGGCTCACCAGTCAAGATTTAGGCTTTATATTCTCGCCGATTCTCAATAGTTCTGGTCGCGTTAGTCACGCTAGATTATCCATTGCCACGTTACTAAAAGACAGTAAAATTGTTGATATAAGTGATTTAGTACTAGAGAATATCGAATTAATGAATCAATCCACTACAGAGCTTGCTACCAAGCTTTTTGACACTAATACCGATCGTAAATTAATGGTCAAAGAAATTCTCACAGATGTTGAACTAGAAGCTCAAAGACAATTCGACAACAATGCCAAAATTATCTGGTTAGAAGGCAACTGGAGCAAAGGAATTATCGGATTATTAGCCAGCAGGCTAGTCAATCAATACAATCTTCCCACGATTGTCGTTAGTAAAGAGTAATTTTTTGACAATCAAACCCAAAAACTGTAGAATATAAGAATGTTAATTATATATATCAAAGAAATTTTAATCGCTATTCTGATTGGCTTAACCGAGGGAATTACAGAGTTTTTGCCGATTTCTTCGACTGCTCATATGAGACTTGTTGCTTTTGGAGTTTTTGGTGGTGGAGATATCGATTCCAGAGTTGGTAATGTCTTCCAACTAGCTGCTCTTATAGCAATTTTGCAGTTTTTTTGGGTAGATTTGAGTTCCATCGGGCGTAGAATTTGGGAATTTAGGAATGTCAAAGAGTTTAAGAACTTTGTTACAAATTTTAAAAGCTGGATGCTGGGAACTAAGGTTTTGAGTGGTATCAAAAATGATAGTTTGAAAACTGATATTATAATCGCTCAACTAATTATTGCCACTATTCCCATTGGAATTGCAGGGCTTGTTTTTAGACAACTTGTGGATAATCTTAGACAAAATGTAGCTTGGATAGGAGTTTTCCTGATCTTTGGAGCCATTCTCATGTATGTTAGCGAGCGAGTCTGGAACAAAAAAAAGATAGAATCTCAACCTCAACAACTTACTTTTTGGCAAACATTAGTCATTGGTTGTTGGCAATCTCTAGCAATTTTACCTGGAATTAGTCGCTCTGGAGCTACGATTAGTGGTGGCTATCTGATGGGAATTCATAGAGAATATCTTGTTAGAACAGTTTTTTTGTTATCAATTCCTGCACTTTTTTTGGCAGGCGTTAAGGATACTTTGAGTTTGTTAAAAGAACTAAAAAACTTGCATTTTTGGCCGCAAGAAGTATTATTGAACCAAGGTAATCTGTCAATTCTTGGAATTATAATTGGAGCTTTTTTCGCTTATATCTCGGCACTTTTGACACTCAAATGGTTGATTAAATTCCTAAGTACTAACTCCTTTGATGTCTTTGTAATCTACCGCATTGTTCTAGGAGTTGTTTTGATTATTATTAGTAAAGGCTAACAAACAATTTTTTTCTTTTTAGACTGTCATCTTGAGCAAAGCGAAAGATCCCCCAGCTCTTAAGCAAAAACTCCAATCGTCATTCTGAGCAAATGTGAAGAATCCCCTGTTGTTCAAGTCAAAACTACAACAATCTCGAAGGCTTTGCCTTCACCCCTTCAAAAAGGGTATTTCGTAACAAAAACTTTCATTTCAAAACAAAAACTACAACTGTCATCCTGAACTCGTTTCAGGATCTAAAAAGGTTGTTTTATACTGATATAATTTTTTGCACATTACATTATTAAAATCACCAATTGAAGAAAATCTTAAATTAATCTGTGAAGTTCAGTAAAAGTCATCTTAGATCCTGAAAAGTAACTGGTTACAAGTCGGACTTGTTCCGACGATAGCCTCGGTACGACAAGTTGAGGATGACATGTTAAAAACTTTATTCTAAAGCCAAATCCCCAAAGGATTTACATTCACATCTACATAGAAGTATTCTCCAAAACCACAAAACCAATCCAATGCACCCAAAACTCATAGCCTACACTCAGAGATTCCAATCTCCCAAAAGCTCAAATTCACAACCTCCAGCTTTTGATAAGTTTTTTACCGACTTTACACCAGAAGAACACTTTGAGAAGTTGCCGTTTTTGTTTGATATTGAGAACTTCGTAATTCGGGCACTTTTAGCAAAACTCAAATCCCAAAAAATCTGCATCTATGCTGACTATGACACCGATGCGGTTACTGCCACAGGGGTTGTGTACCATGGGCTACTAGATCTTGGCTTTGACAGCTCTTTGATTGACTTCTATACTCCAGATCGATTCACGGAAGGCTATGGAATTAACGGCGAAGCGGTGGCGAGATTGGTAACAATTTTTGACCTGATTATTAGCGTTGACTGTGGAATTAACTCCGTTGACGAAGCCCAAATTATCCAAGATTCTGAAAATTGCGATCTGTTAATTACAGACCATCATCACCTCCACAACAAGGTTCCTGATTGTATCGGCGTCGTTAATCCTAGACTTGGCGAATATTACGGCAGTTTTTATAATGCTAAAATTAAAAAGAAAAGTAAAGACAAAACCAAATCTGAACAAGATTTTTTGGCAAAAGAAGAAGATGCTCCAAAATCTTCAAAACCTCCAGTAACCAATCCTAAAATTCTCAAAGAACTAAATACATTATTAGACAAAAATACTCAAATTAAACTTCAAGAATATCTAACTAAAATTCAAAAAATCAAAGAAATGCCTAATTATAATAACTATCTCAGTAGTTCAGTAACTGGAGTTGGAGTTGCCTGGTTTTGTTTAGTTTGGCTGGGATATGCCATGGATTATCTAAAAATTGAATAATCAAGATTTGTAGTTACAAGTTAAATTCAAGTTCCAAAAATTGACATTAAATCCAAAATTAAGTATTCTTACTAATAACTAATTAGAGCCAAAAATCTAACTTTTTGATAGTATGACTCAACCTAACATCCAATTATTCAAATATTATATTTTGGGAATTCTATCTCAACCAATTCCTAATCCTGACACCGAAGCAGAGTCTTTTTTATTCCAGCAAATCGCCCAAAAAGCCTTTGAATTAGGACTTTCCCAAGAACAATTAGAAAGTGTGTTATTAGGATTCGAATTTGATGACGAGGATCTTACAGAATTGTAAGTTCTTTTTTGAATATTATCTAAAAAACTGTCATCTTGAGTGTAACGAAGAATACCCCAGCTCTTGAATAAAAACTACCACTGTCATCCTGAATTTATTTCAGGATCTAAAAAAGTTGTTTTAAGGTTGTCATTCTGAGCATCGGGAAGAATCCCCTGTTGTTCAAAATTCACTGCAAACACAACCCCGTCAACTTCGTTGACACCCCTTTTACAAAAAGAGAAATTCTCCAAAAAACGCTGTCACCCTAAATACAAACTTTTCATAACCAAAACTAACTTGCTGGTTCTTTAACACCGAACTAATTCTAACAATGATTACCAAAGTATTCACAGCAACCAATATCGGACTGGACACACAATTAATCGAGACCGAAATCGATCTTAGCCCAAGCTTGCCGATGATCGTAATCGTAGGTCTTCCTGACAAAGCCGTCCAAGAATCCAAAGAGCGTGTCCGCTCAGCAATCAAACAATCTGGCTACGAGTTCCCGCTTGGCAAAATTACCGTTAACCTTGCTCCAGCTGGCGTTATCAAAAGTGGCTCCAGTCTAGATCTACCTATTGCAATTGGAATTCTCAGGTTAATCGGCGTGATTACCAAAGAACTTAGTCCGAAGTCAATTTTCCTTGGAGAATTATCCCTGGATGGCAAACTCCGTGGAGTTACAGGCGTTCTCAGTACTTGTCTCTGGGCTAGAAAAAATAGTTTTGAAAATGTTTTTGTGCCCAAAGCTAACGAAGCCGAAGCTAAACTTGTCGGTGGAATTAATATTTTTGCGATTGAAAGTCTAGGCGATCTTGTTAATTTTTTGAATAATGCCAAAAAGTTAGAGCCTGTAATTCCGATTAATTTTCAAGAGATTCAAGACCTTGATCTGAGAACTGGGAATGTTAATAGCGAAAATCCAGAATTAGAAATCAACGATATGGCCTTTGTCAAAGGGCAAACCATGGCAAAGCGGGCCTTAGAAATTGGAGCAAGTGGCGGACACAACATTCTGTTCATCGGACAACCCGGCAGTGGCAAAACCCTACTTGCCAAAAGTTACACTACGATTTTACCTAGAATGACAGAGGAAGAAATTCTGGAAGTCACCCAGATATACTCAGTGGCTGGACTTCTCGATAGTGGTAAAATAATGTCCAAGCGTCCTTTTAGATCTCCGCATCATTCCTGTTCGCACATTGCTCTAGTTGGAGGTAGTTCCAAACTCCGCCCTGGAGAAATCTCACTCGCACATCGTGGAGTATTGTTCCTAGACGAGTTCCCAGAGTTCTCCCGTGAAAGCATTGAAGTTCTTCGCCAACCTTTGGAAGACGGTTATGTTACAATCTCTAGAGCCACTGGTTCTATTGAATATCCTGCTAGTTTTTATTTACTTGCCGCTGCTAATCCGACTCCCGCGGGCTTCGACGCTGATGATCCTGATGGAATGAACAAACCCCAAAATCGCAGCGCAATTGCAAGGTACCAAGCCAAATTCTCAGGACCAATTTTGGATAGAATTGATCTTCAAGTCGATGTCAACAGACCAACCAAGGACGAACTAGAATCTAAGGAATATGGAGAAAAATCCGCTAGTATTCGCATCAGAATCCAAAAAGCCAGAGATATACAGACCACTCGATTCGCTGGAACTAAAATCTTCACTAATTCCGAAATGTCACTCTCAATGATCCAAAAGTACTGCGAATTAGATAAACCAACACAAGACCTATTATCCAAAGCCGTCGACAAATTCAAACTCTCAGCCCGTGCATACATGAGACTTATCAAGCTATCTAGAACCATCGCCGATCTAGAAGGAAGCGAGAATATCCAGCTCAAGCACCTCGCCGAAAGCCTCCAATTCCGAGGACGATGGGGATAAATTATATTAACACTACCTTAGTCTTGTAACCCAAAAACCTCACTAACATCAATAACTTTGGTCTTGGAGAACCAGTCTAGATCTTCGATTGGCTTTTCGATAGTGTTGGTAGTGTACATTTTGACAATAAGATCGTGATTCTCGAACTTCTCCAATACTCCGCGGGCAAAGTCGGCATGGACAATTACGACGTAGATTTCTTTGACACCGTTGGCCCTACAGAGTTCAATAGCGTTCAGAATCGTGCCTCCACTAGTACTAATATCGTCGATTATAATCATTTTTTGGCGGTCAATGTCTCCGTATAATTCCACGGCATTGGAATAGTGAACCTTGGTTAGTTCGCGTTCTTTTTTGACACTGACGAACTTAGAGTTCTCGGGATTAGTGAAGAATCCTTCCGCAAAATCCTTGGCTCTATCCACACCGCCTTGATCTGGAGAGGCGATAACGAATTGGCTTTCGGTGGTTTCGTCTAGTTTTAGGTCTTTGAAGATATTCTTGGCAAGAGTCTTCATAGTCGATTGATTATGAATCGGTAATGCCAAAGCCTCGATAACCTCCGCATTGTGAATGTCCACGGTGTGGATCGACTGGAGCCCAAGAGAATTCAAAATTCTAACGATCATATCCAGCGACATTGACTCTCCTGGAAGATGCTCTTTGTCTTGGCGGGCATAACCCAGATAAGGAATTATGGCGTGGATGTTGTTAATTCCATGGTTCTTGAGAGTGTCAATAATTAACATTAATTCCATAAGTGTTCCATTAGCAGGACTGGAAGTCGACTGGACAATATAAACGTTAGTGTTGGGATCCAGGTTGAATGGAATAGTAATTTTCATCTCAGAGTTAACGAAGCTAGTGAGCTTGTGCTGGAGTACAGGAATATCGTTAAAAGTTCCGACGTTGTTGGCTAGTTTACGGGAGTTAGAGCCTGCGATGATTACTGAATTAGCTAAAAGAGTTTTGGTAGAAGAAGACATATTGGTGGATGTTGTGGAGTTGGGGTTTTTTGGGGTAAAAAGTGTTTTTTGTTACCTCTTGATAAAGGGATGAGCCTAATGGCTCGGGGATTTTGTTTTATGTTAAAAGTTATTATTTCGTCATCTTGAGCATAGCGAAAGATCTGTTGGTTTGATTCAATTTTAAATGTTTTTTTGTACTGCCTAACCCTCTGACAGGGTGAATATAGTTCATGCTTTATAGCTAACAACAGGGGATTCTTCACATTCGTTCAGAATGACAGCATAAAACAATCTTTTTAGATCCTGAAAAGTAACTGGTTGCAAGTCGAACTTGTTCCGACGATAGGTTCTAACATGACAAGTTCAGGATGACAGTGGAAGTTTTTATCTCAAAATCAAAGTTTTTGCTATAAGTTTCCCCTTATTAAGGGGATGTCAACGAAGTTGACAGGGGTTCTAATGGTAGTAAATTCTGAACAGCAGGGGATCTTTCGCTTCGCTCAAGATGACAGCTGTGGTTTTGGTCTCCCTATGTAGGGAGTGGCACGAAGTGCCGAGGGTCGCTTTAATAGCCTACGTCTTAACAATCTCAATATTCAAATCCTTGGTGATTTTAATTTCTTGATTCAGGCTGGTTTTGGCGAGATCGAAGACTTCTACAAAGGTATTACCAATTATTTTACGTTTGGTTTCTGGGTCTGTTACTCTCGTTAGCCTATCTAAGAAAATCTCACTAGCATCAGCTACGGTTAATTCAATTTTGAAGTGATTCCTAAAAACTTCTTCTACTTCTTCTTTTTCGTTCATTCTCAGAAGTCCGTTATCTACAAAAACGCAGTGAATCTGTCCAGGAATTGCTTTTTGGACCAGTGCTGCCACGACCGAAGAGTCAACTCCACCAGATAGTCCACACAAGACTTTATCGCTACCGACTTGAGTCTGGATTTTGAGCATTTGATCGTTGATATAGGATGTAGTATTCCAATTCGGATTAATTCCCGCTACTTTGAATAAGAAATTAGCTAGAACCTTGGAACCGTCAAGCGAATGTACAACCTCTGGATGATACTGCACTCCGTAGATCTTGGCTTCAATATTACCAATAGCGGCGTTGGGACAATTCTCACTACTACCGAGAGATTGAAATCCATCTGGCAGTGTTGTTACGTGATCACGGTGTGATTGCCAAACCTGAGTTGCAGGACTAATTCCCTCAAAAAGAGTCTGAAGTCCAAGCTCGTTAATTTCTAGATTACCTTTGCCGTATTCGCCTTTGTCGGCGGTTTCGACTTTGCCACCCATAACGTGCGAGATGGTCTGTTGCCCGTAACAGATCCCAAAGATTGGCAAACCACTCTCCAATATCCTCTTGTCAATATTGGGTGCATCTTGTTCGTACACAGAATGCGGACCACCAGAGAGAATAATTGCCTTGATTGACGTGTCTGCAATAATACTTTCAAAAGGAAAATCACAATCCTTAATCTCAGAATAAACACCTAATTCGCGAACTCGACGAGCTATTAGCTGTGTGAACTGCGAACCATAATTTAGCACCAAAACCTTATTATACATATTCTAAAAATGCCTCATAATTTATCTTTTGTCAAATGCAAATTTTGCAAACAAATTTCTTTAAGTTATTCTATATAAGTTTTATACCCAAACCCATATGAACTTTGACTGACTTTTACTCAAAAATACTTTGAAGTAAAAACATTTATTTGCTTTTTGAAGTTTTTTGTAAAAGTTGAAAGTGATATTGGTATACAACCCCAAATTAACCAAAATTTAAGACTTTACTTGGAAGTTTGAGATAGTTTTAATAAAAAATAAATTAGAAAATCTAAGTTCAAATTACTTAGAAAACAAATCTTACTTAACTATTCGATACTTGATCAAAATCTCCGAAGTTGCCAGTGTTTCTTGTTCAATGATTTCTAGTCTTATATCTTGACTTTCCTTGGTGTCCAAAAGATCAACCAGTCTCACACCAGTTCCGAAAATTTTAGGAGCAATCGTCAAGTGAATTTCATCAACCAGATTTGCTTTGAGGAACATTCCGTTAACCTTGGAACCTCCGCATAGAATTACGGTTTGGTACTTTAGTTCTTCTAATCTCTGAACAACTTCAACGGGATCAGGCTCCACAAAGAGTAAATTCAAACCCGAATCTTGGTGTTCTGCTTGCAGTTTGTCCACACTTCTAGTTAACACAACTCCCAGCCTTTTTTTGAAAACAAATTTGGGCATATTGCGGAATGTTGTCGAGCCCAGAATCATAACTCCAGATTGTTCAGTTAATTCTTTGAAGCTTTTTTTGTCCTGCGACGATCCCCAGTCCAGTTCATCGACTTGGTTAGTGTCCAGATTGCGAGCAATTACGCCATCCACAGATTGTAACATTTTGAGAATAATTTTCATATTGAGGCTTTTTTGAGATTTTAAGTTTACGTTAATTTGACGTTATTATAATTCTGGTTCAAACTACTATTAATGTCAAAATATATTCTAGTCCACGGTTTTGATTCTAACTATGCAGGTTGTGATCCGTACAGGAAATTTGAGGCTTTTGCTAACGAGATTGACTCTGGAGAAGCTGAACTTTTTCGATGGGGAATTTTGAGTAATCTCAAGTTCTATAACATTTTTGGTTTACTGAATCTTTATTTTAGAGAAAAAAAACTAGCTCAAGATCTCCAACTTCAAGCCCAACTAATCAAGCAAATTCAAGAATCCAAAGCTTCGATTATTGTTTGTCATTCTATGGGTTGCCAGCTTTTGTATAATACAGTTACCAACTTTGGTTTAGAGCAAGTTCAAAGCGTAAAGCAAATTTACTTCGTACAAGCAGATTGTGGACGAAAGGATGTCAAGAATTTTTTGACAAAGTTGGAAAAAAAACTGAATCCAAAATTGGAGATTGGGAAAGAAAAACTGAAGCAAAGCTTGGAGCCGAAAGTAATACAGAAAGTAACACAGAACGTGGTAGAAAACTTGGAATCCAAAACCAAAGATACAATTAAACTTAACCTTGTTTTTTGTCCTTGGGATATAGCACTTTGGGAATCTTTGTTCCTAAATTTTAGAATTCCAATCGGGCTTTTTGGCTATCGAGATTTTAAGCTTAGCGTCAAAGAAGCTTGGGATAAAGTATTCAAAAAAATAAGCAACTTTTTGGGTAAACTTACCAAGTCTAAATTTAAAAAGATGAAGAAAACACTGGAACAGACAGTAATTTATAATTCAAATTTTAACTCAAACCAAACTTTCAAAAACTATTTTTTACCAATCTGGAAAAGCAACTTTGGTAATTCCAAAGAATACTTGGAACCCAATAATTACAACTTTCATACTCTGGCAATTCGCGATTCTAGAATTAGGAATATAATTGAGTGAAGCATCAAAGCTTAATTTATATTTTTTATACTTTCATCTTAAAAATTCCATCACGCTGTCATCTTGAGCGAAGCGAAAGATCCCCTATATTCCAAATAATTCCCCCTGTCAGGGGGCTAGGGGGTACAATCCTAAAACAAACTGTCATTCTGAGGGAACCGAAGAATCCCCTGTTGTTCAAGCTGAAACTCCCACTATGTCATCCTGAACTTGTTTCAGGATCTAAAAAGGTTGTTTTAAGAGATTGTAAGCCTGATAACAAATCTTAATCTTAAATTTATTTTTTAACGAAACCTGTAAATTTTTGACCATAAATTCTAATAATTACTATTTTAGATCCTGAAACAAGTTTAGGATGACAGTTGAAATTAGCCTTTTTCAAATTAAAAACACCACCACCCAATCCCAACCCTATGATCCACTCTCACTTAATAATCACCCAAACAAAACTTGATACTAATAATTTTAATTCAATTTTAGTGCAGTTTTTTGGACAATGTTTTGATAATAGTTCTAGCTCAAATTCAAAATGGCTAGATATAAATGAATTAACTAAGCTTAAACCAAACTTGGAAATTCTAGAAAACGCCAAAATGGACAAAAAAGTTATCCTTTTTGAAAATATCAAAGATTCTACAGACTCCGCCAAGGAGCAATTCCGCCAATTCGTTGCCAGCGATGTTTACCAAAACTACTCAACTCCAACTTTGCTAATTCTAGGAGATCTTAGCCAATATTCAACAACGCTTCAGGAAGGAATGCTCAAACTAATCGAGGAACCACCAACCAATTTATTTATTATTCTCACTGCCCAAAGTCGTAGCGAAGTTCTTCCAACCATTCTCTCGCGGTGTGTAACTCAGAACCTAACTAGTGAATTCTCAATTGCCAACATCGACCAAAATCTACTCACCAAAGTTAAAAAAATTCTCCCAGATCCCAAAGAAGCGATTGGAATATTACTCCAAAAAAACTTCTTGACGATTGATAAACTCAGCGATGTCGAACGCTATGAACTGGATTTTTGGTTGTGGTTGTTAGAAACTAATCTGACTTTTATTTATAAAGAAAAATTAGATACTTCGGTCGCAAAATTAATCCAAAATGTTCTGAAGAGTCACGAACTCAATAATGCTAATTGTCTCAAAAAATTAGTGGTTCAAAATTTGAGTTTATAGGTGGTTTTTAGATTTTTGACAAAGGTGCTAAATTAAGTTATAATCAAGATTATGAATGTTAATAAAGTCCTATGGAACGAACAAGCTCCAGATCTTAGAAAAAACCGAATTAACGAAGTAAGTAATTTGCTTAGATTGGTTGAAGAGTTCAAATATCCCAACACAACTTTGCAAACTTTACATTGCTACGGCGGAGTTAATAATTACTCTTATCCTCAAAATATTATCAACAGACCGGATGATACGGAAGAATTAAGTATGCAAAATAGTTGGTTTAATCTTTGCTATCTTTCAAAGCATTATTCCGAAATCAAAAAAGAGCTAATTCAATACCCTGATAGAAAAATAATTCTACTTGTTAACGGACCTGCTGCTGACTGCGGAACTTCTCAATTCCCTTACAATACAGAAGCCTTTCAAAACGCTAGAGAATTAGAAAAAATGTTTATCGATTATTTAAGGTTAGATGAATCTTTCGACCGTTCAGTCATTGATAGATTGCTAATTATTCCAACGGGATTCGACATAACTCCGCAGATGAAAGAGAACGGAACTGTAACGCAATCCAAGCTTGAGCTAGATAGAACTGTTGCCAAAATGTTTGGAATGGAACTTGAACGAATTTTAACCGAAAAAAAAGTTTATCTTAGAATGCTTTTGACGCTTTTACTTAGTGGAGACTTTGTAAATATACTCAAAATACAAACCGCAGAAAGACATGAGGTATATGGACGTAGTGTAGAGAGGCGTTCTTTTGAGTGGGAGTATTTTAAAAAAACTGAAGAATACAAAAAAAGTAAGATTAGAAAACGAAAGGCAAGTCAAGCTTTCCAACTCATAGCTACAATTATAGGAAGTTATAATTTACTCAAAAACTCAGGCAACAAACCAAAATTTGATATGTCTAATTTTAGAGCTTATAATACTAATTTATAGCTTTTTACTTTCATTAACCAAGTGTATATTTTTGATTAATAGACTTGGTTTGAACAACAGGGAGTATTTCGCATGTCGTGGCGAATGCTTTGTTCGGGAAACCCGAACCCACTTCTCACTTGCTCAAGATGACAGTTTTTTGGGAGCATACCCCTTTTGAAGACCCTGGTACAGCCGTACTTGATACGGCGACGCATGTATCCGAAGGGGTCAAGCGAAGCTTGGGGGTTGTATAAACTCAAAAGCTAGGGGATTCTTCGCTTTGCTCAGAATGACAGTGGGAGTTTTGGTTTGAACAACAGGGGATCTTTCGCTATGCTCAAGATGACAGTGTAAAAAATAGGGTGACAGTATTTTTTGAAATTGTACCCCCTTATAAGAGGGGATTTTAACCCTTAATACCCTACAACCTCTTTAACTAGAGCTAACTTCTCAGCAACATTGTCCGTGCTTCTAGTTTCTAGGATGAATCTAACTTTGGGTTCAGTGTTACTTGGTCTCATAGAGAATTTCCAATCGGGATAAAACACACTAATTCCATCCATTTCGCTAGTTACTGAATCTTGAAAGGCTAGTTTGATTTTATTTTTGATATCCTCAAAGGTCATTCCCTCAGGAATTTTGAAGTTCACGAGATCCGAGATAAAGTAGGTTTTTTTGAGTTTTTGGAAGACTTGGGAGATTTTTTGATTTTGTTCCGTAATAATTTTGATAAGTAGAACTCCCGCCATAACTCCAGAATCCAGATAACCAAATTGCGCAAAATAGTGATGTCCAGAGAATTCTCCACCATATAGAGCTTTATATTTTTGCATTTGTTCTTTGATCTTGGTATGTCCTTGCATTGACGGAATTGCTACACCGTCGCACTCATTAATGGCTTCGATAACACATCGAGATCCCGGTTGTAGATACACAATTGCATGATTGTAATTAGGGCTTGGATTTTTTTGGTTGGCTTTGAGAATTGCTCTAGAAAAGAAGGCTACGAGGAAATCTCCGTTAATAATATCACCGTTATCATCCACAAAGAAAATTCTATCCGAATCTCCATCGAATGCGAACCCAAAATCAATGTCCGTAGTTCGAACTATGTTTTGGAGATCCTTGAGATTGTCGAAGTTCTGTGGATCAGCAGGATGATTAGGATAATTACCGTCTAATTCCCAGTATAGTGGTACGAATTCAATGTTTTGATAAATATCCTTGATTAACTCCATTACATAACCGCCCATTCCATTGCCTGCATCGACGGCAATTTTGAGCTTTTGACCCCGTGAAGCCAAGATTGAATCAACCTCTGCAGCTCCTCCAATTCCGCGAATTGTTTGCACAAAAAACTCATTAACCTTAGTCTTGAGATCTTCGTCCATTACTGGATCAGTCAGATTTTCTAGCTTAGTGTTCAAATTTTCATCAGTACTATATTTGGCAATAACAAAATCACGAACTATTCCAAGACCTTCTTCTAATCCGAGCATTGTAGAGCCGATCTTGAGGATTTTGACACCGTTATCGTCCTTGGGATTATGACTCGCGGTAATCATTGCACCAGTATTGTGAGTAACTAGAGTTGAAGCATATAGTAGATCCGTACTTCCATAACCAAGATTGTTGACCATTCCACCAGCGTCGATTACACCTTGAGCAAAAGCCTTGTAGAATTCTGGCGAACTAAGGCGACAATCATGCATCAAATTAATAGTTGTTGGGAGGTTTTGAGGCTTGACAATAAGGTCAAAAAGCCCGTAACCAGTCCAATAAAAAATCTCTGCGTTCAGAGTTGGAACAGTGCCACGCATGTCGTAGGACTTAAAAAAATCGTGGATTTGCTGAGATGTTAAATTAGTATTCGAGGGCATATTATGAGGTTAAAATGTGTAATTAAAGATTTGTATTATGTATATTTCATTATACTATAGACCTTGTCAAAGTGTCAACAGTCACCAAGATTCTATTTGACAAAAAAGCCTTAGTGTATCATAATTCATTAAAGTGTTGAGTACCAAAAATATTCACGCAATCACCAAGAAAGTTTTTATTGTATTCCACGGAATCAGTATTAACAAAAATCAATTATTAATCGCATTATTCGGGGATCGTCTAATGGTAGGACTATAGTTTTTGGTGCTGTCTATTGGGGTTCGAGTCCCTATCCCCGAACCAAATTTTTTATTTATGGCATATTCAGGAACCAAATTACAACAAAGAAGAAGAGCACGCAAATTCGGCTTTATGAAAAGAAATAAGTACATGAAAAGTGTCCTCAAAAGTAAGAGATTAAAAATGAGAACTAGATTGGCTGTGGTTGTCGGTAGTCAAAAACAAGCTATTATTCACAAATAGTTTTGATTTACATATCCTCAAATGCTAGCCAAGCAATTCAAGCTAAAATCCAAAAAAAGTATTCAAAATCTACTTCGTCGAGGCAAAAAAGTAAATACTAATAATTTTTATTTATCTTTCCAAAAAGTCTCTACAAAAGCGAATCCGTCTACTATTAATCAAGATTCTAACGTAACTTTACAGCCAATATTACCAAGTTTAACGACCAAATCATCTTTAAGTTTTGACAAGGACAAAGTGCCAATAAGTCCGCAAATTCAGATAGAAGATAAGTTTGATCAAAAAACTAATCAAAAAACTCCTAGAATTCTAGTTAGCATTCCCAAAAAACTCCACAAGCCTGCCACAGATCGCAAAAAAATCTCCCGCAGAGTCTACAGTGTTGTTCAAGGTTTTCTCAAAACAAATTCTATCGATGCTTTTAACATTATGATTTGTGTCAAAAACTCAAGTACTCTCAAACTTCATTATATAGAACTAGAAAGCGAAATCCTAGAACTTCTAAATAGTTTTGTTAAAGTAAAAGATGCTCCAGTCAAAGTCTATAGACCTTACAAAAAGTAAAAGCTTTAATTTTTATTTCTTTCATCGTCACCAACCTTTTAACAGTCATTCTGAGCATCGCGAAGAATCCCCTGTTGTTCAAAGTAAACAACAACTAAAAAGCCCAAAACAAACTGTCATTCTGAACGAATGTGAAGAATCCCCTGTTGTTCAAGCCAAACTTCAAAAAATACCCCGTCAACTTTGTTGACAGCCCTTTTAGAAAAAGGGGAATTAGAAACCTAATATGCCGAGGTAGCTCAGTGGTAGAGCAGTGGCCTGAAGAGCCTCGTGTCGGAAGTTCGATTCTTCTCCTCGGCACCATTTAACATATAATCAAAACCTTTTACTCGTCATTCTGAACTCGTTTCAGAATCTAAAA
Source organism: bacterium (assembly GCA_043765655.1). Classification (GTDB taxonomy): domain Bacteria; phylum Patescibacteriota; class JACMRA01; order JACMRA01; family JACMRA01; genus JAYTWQ01. Next base: position 4,929 of record JAYUIW010000083.1, on the reverse strand, counting down.
AAGTAATTATAACAATCAAAAATTAATTTTATGGAAACATTAAGAATACAAGAAAGAAAATAACAAATAAAAAATTTAGTTGGACTATTTGTAGAAAAATGTTCATCAGGTATTTATAGAGATAATAGCTATTAATACATTTACTCAAACAAACGGAGATATTAGTATAGAAATTGTTGATACTAATAAATTTATTATCATTTCTCAAAACCCTGGCACTACTTTAGAAATTATTAATTTGGTTGACTATGAAATTAATCAAATCTTAGAACAAGTAATTAACAGTTTAGAAAATTATAATCCTACTGTAGAAAGTATACATCAACTAAAAAACGGTCGTTAATTTTACAATAAATAAAAATAGAAGTATACTTTAATTAACAAGTTTTTGATGTTCACAAACCACACCAAATCAATATAAATAACAGTTTATTTTTTGGATTAATTCGAAGAGTTCAGTTCTCACCATCGGATTGACCTTACAAAATAAATTACACAATTTATAATTAATATCACGATAAAACAAAGTTACAGTTGGATAATTATTAGACACTTTAGTACAGGTTTATTAGTTTGTAATCAAGGTTTGTCTCAATATTCTTCTTGGCTTATTCATATCAAAATATTAAAAATATTTATTGGTAATTTATATTAAAAAAAATGTTTTTTGGGGAGGAATTAATACCCCTTTGTAGGGGTGAAAGTAAAGCCTTGGGGGTAGTTGAATCATATCTTTAATAAAACAAATTCAATATTTCGTCATTCTGAGTGCAACGAAGAATCTGTTATTTGTAAATATTGTAAAAGTTACTATTTGCAGTTTAACAACCAACAGATCTTTCGCTTCGCTCAAGATGACGGCTTAAAAAGATATACTTTATAACTTGTCATTCTGAACTTGTTTCAGAATCTAAAAAAATTATTATTGGACTTTGTATACTTATTTAGGTAAAAGTTATTCAATCTTTTATTGTTACAAAAATTACCTTACATTAATTACGACCTTCCTAGATCCTGAAAAGTCTTAGTTACAAGTCGGACTTGTTCCGACGGAAGCCATGGCATGATAAATTCAAGATGACAGTTGGAGTTTTTTATTCAAGATTAAAGTTTTTACTATGAGTTCCCCCTTGTTAAGGGGGTGTCAACGAAGTTGACGGGGGCTCATGTGAAAGTTCAGTCTGAACAACAGGGGATTCTTCGCATTTGCTCAGAATGACAGCTTAAAAAAACCTTCTTAGATCCTGAACTAAATTCAGGATGACATGGTTGGAAGTGTGTCTTGAACAACAAGGGATTCTTCGCATTTGCTCAGAATGACAGCATAGCAAAGATACAAGCAATTCAGCCAAAAACAACCTTCCCAAAAAACATTTTACAAAGCAAAAAATTACAAATACTAATTTTACAAAACACTTTACAAATTTATCAAAAATATCACAAACAATTTATAACAATTTAATTTTATCTTATTATGTCAAAATTCACAATGAACAAACCACCAGTACGCAAAACCAATGCCTACGCACCTTCCAATCCTTCTTTTGTCGCTCGTAGAGATCATTCAGGTAGTCGTGATGACGCACCTAGATTCGGTGGTAATAATGGAGGTGGAAACCGTGGAGGATACAGCTCTGGACGTGGTCGCCCAGATTCCAAGAACCTTGTCAGCTTCAACGGTGGAAACATCGCCAACTCTGTAATTAGCGAGCGGTTCAATACCACAATGCTTAAGACTAACTCCCCAGAAACCTTTGACAATGGACCAGTCGTCAGAATTATTCCTCTTGGTGGAACTAGTGAAGTAGGTATGAATATGACTGCGATTGAGTGCGGCAACGACATTATCGTGGTTGATTGTGGAATGGGATTCGGCGGCGGAGACAAGTTCCCTGGAGTTGATTATGTTATTCCTGATACGGAGTATTTGGAGCAAAACCTTGACAGAATTCGTGGTGTAATCTTTACTCATGGGCATCTTGATCACATTGGCGCAGCTCCTTATATTCTCCCAAAGCTTTCTGGAGTTCCTATTTTTGGAATGCCTTTGACACTAGCACTTCTCAAAAACCGTCTTCAAGAATTCAAGCTAGAAGAACGAATCATTGCCAAAATTATCAAGCCTGAACTTGCTCTAACATTGGGCTGTTTTCAGATTAATTTCTTCCGCCTCAACCACTCAATTCCTGATGTTGTAGGGCTAGATATCAATACTCCAATGGGAAGAATTGCTTATTGTACCGACTGGAAGTTCGACAACACTCCCTTCGATGGTCAAATCTCCGACTATGCCAAACTGGCTAATATGGGTGAAGATGGAGTTAGATTATTACTAACAGATTCTCTTGGTGTGCTCAAACCTGGATACCAAATCTCCGAAAAAGCAATTGGAGCAACTATCAAAAAAATCGTTGAAGAATGCGAAGGTCGTGTTATTATTGCCTCATTCTCAACTACAATATCACGTGTACAATTCACAGTAGATGCCTGTGTAGCAACAGGACGCAAACTATCGCTAGTTGGTCGCTCAATGGTTACTAACTTCAAGACATGTTTTGAACTTGGTTATATCAAAGTACCGCCAAACTTACTCGTTGAAATGGCGGATATTCCTAACCTTCCACCTGACAAAGTCTGTATTTTGTCTACAGGATCTCAAGGCGAAGATATGGCAGCATTATCTAGAATGGCGCGCGACGAACATCCACAGGTTAGACTGCAAGGCGGAGATTCAGTTATCTTTACCTCTAATCCAATCCCTGGTAATGAAGATTCTGTCCAAGAATTAATCGCAAGATTATCACGAAAAGGTGTTAGCGTCTACCAAAACAAAGAATTCCAACTACATGTTTCTGGACATGCTTGCCAAGAGGATCTCAAGCTACTAATGGCTTTGACCAAGCCTGACTATCTACAACCAATTCACGGAGATCACTTTATGCTTCGTAAGGTTGGCGAACTCGGTGCTGGGATGGGCGTTCCGTACAATCACTGTCTAATCGGTGAGAATGGTCGTATTATCGAAATGCGTCATAATGAAGTTGTTCTTACAGAAGATATTATTACCCAAAACTATGTCCTAGTTGATGGTACTGGTGTCGGCTCTGTAAGTGAAGCTGTATTGATGGAACGACGTCAAATGGCAACTGAAGGAATTGTAATGATTACAGTAACCTTGAACAAAAACCGTGCCCTTGCTACAGCTCCCGAAATCTCATCCAGAGGCTTTGTGTATATCAAGACCACCAAGGATTATCTCGACGAAATCAAAAACACTCTGGAGTCAGATCTCAAGAGAATTATGGAAAGTCCGAACTTAGATACTAATTCCCCAACCTTCTTCGCAGATCTTCGCAGTGAAGTCAAGTCTAGTGTTACAGGATTTATCCTCAAAAATCTAGAAAAAAATCCAATTGTAGTTCCTGTAATTGTTCAGGCTTAGATTGTAATTTTAACCCAAAAAAATATTCCCTCAATTTTATTAGAGGGTTTTTTGTTGAGTTATACCTATTTCACTAAAGACATTCTAACTAGTGACCCTTTGATAAAGGGGTGAGCCGAATGGCTCGGGGATTTTTTATTGGAAGGTAAATAGTGGAACAAGTATAATTACTTGTCGTCAAGAAGTACTTCAGTGCTAAAGAAGTGTAATAGCTTTTATTTGCTCTGACCAATCTTTAACCATTTTTGAGTTAGTTAGCGGTAGTTGAGGTGAATCAAGTGGAAGTCTAAGGTGTCTTGAAGTTCGTTCCATTTTTATTTTACCAACTAATCCTTGAAGGTTTTCTAAGTATTTTTTTAGTATATTTAAAATTAATATTCCATCGGCCGTTGTGCTGCATGTTATTGTAAATATTCTATGAAGTTGGCCATCTTCTTCTCTGTCAAACGAAGCAACCTCTAAAGATTCAATGTATTCCATAGTTTTTGGTAATGTAAGTTCGGTATTTATATTAATATGAATATCACATGCTTTATACTCATTAAATATTGGTTGAGTAGTTTGAATTTTTGGTAATTTTACTATATTTTCATAAATTTTAACACTGGAATTAATATGAATTGTTGCAGTGGTTTCGAATATTTCCTCTTCTAAACTTCCAGCAAATATTTTATCTTCTTTTAGTATTTGGCAAAGCTCAACCCACAAAAAATCGTCTGGCAAATTTAATTTTCCTCGATAAGTTGCATGGTATTGAGTTGTTTCACACCTAGTATTGTTGGCGAATAAATCACGCTCAAAACCTAAATTTTCGAACTGTTGAATGGACGCTCGTGTGATAGAGTAAGCGGAAAGATGAATATCGTATTTTTTGGGCATATATGCATGTTGTTATTGAATTATAGATTTATAAATTATTGACAAAAAGTAATATGGTGGTCAAGATTACCATATATGAGTAATCAACAACAAATTCTAGAAGATCAAATCGGTCTAACCAAAAATGAAGCCAAAATTTATTTGACTTTACTCCAAGAATATCCGTTAACAACCGGCAAAATCTGTGAAAAAACAATGATTCATAGGCGTAATGTTTACGATTCTACCCAAAGATTAATTGATAAAGGTTTGATTTATGAGATATTTGATAATTCTACAACTCTATATTATCCTGTAGATCCTGGTAAGTTGGAACAGATTATAACTGAAAAACAAACCAAACTAAATACAGTGCTACCAGAATTATTCCAAATGTATAATTAAACTTCAAAAACAGAATCAACCAAAATATACCGTGGCGTAGAAGGCTTCAAAAATTATTTGAGATTAATATTGCAAACCAAAGAAACAGTTTATGCTATTGGAGCAACTGGGGATTGGCTAGATCCTACACCTAACCCACTCCTAATTACCCTATTAATTCAAAGGTTTTGATAATTTTTTCATAAAAATTGAGGCAGGTTGAAGCTAGTTTTAGAATATTGTAT
>JAYUIW010000082.1:0-12357 GCA_043765655.1 bacterium | reverse complement strand
GCAACACGGGAAAAATAGTTGGGATTTTAATTCAAAACCACCTTCAAAAATTCATCAATAATTTGTTTTTTCTTTGTATTGAAACTCCTCTGTGAAGTTTTACTTTGGTTTTCCAATGACCGAAAGATCCATCACAACTATTAGTGGTTGGAGAAATATTCAAATCTGGATAATCTTGAAATGTAAACAAATTTTGAAGATGAGAATTGATTGATCTGATAGCGCTTCTGTGATTTTTATGTGAAAACTGTTTTCGATTTGTAAATGGGTTAATTGTGTATTCGTTGGGATAATCTTGGTGCTTAATTTGCAGATTGTTGAATTGAGCTATGAATTCATTTTTAGTAGCTGATTTTAGTGTCAAAATTAATCTTTTCAAATCCTTTCCACACTCATTTTTTGGACTTCTAGTTGTATATCTTAATACAATTTGAACTTGATAAAAAATGCACATTTGAACAGGAATATTAGGGTATCTTTGACTAAGAATTTTGACAACTCCAGCCCTTCCATCAACCGTAAATGATTTATATCCACCAAGGCAAATTTGGTCAATTTTGATAAGACAATCTTGATAATTTATCAATGTTTCAGATTCTACGAATTTGTGATAAATGTTTTGATATTTTTGCTTTGTTAAAGCTTTTTCTAGGCAGTTTATTTTAAAAACCATCATCCCAAAAGTTGTTCCAAAAAAAAACGGGATACCAGTCTGGACTCTGTTCAGACGATGCCCACGGTTCCAAAAAAAGTTGTGTCAAATATACAATTTACAGCTTTTATGATTGCAAATAAACTCTTAATTTTACTTTTTTCTTTGTTAAAATTATCAAAATACTTACGCAGTGTCTTCTCACTTTTATTGTATTTAACTTCCAACTCTTGGTAAGTTTGTTTGTGAATTGTGTAATCTTGATAAGCTAATTCTACCCAATTTAGGTTTTTGATAACGAACTTTCTCCTACATTCTACACACTGAAAGTTTTGAATTTTGTTCTGAAATCCAAATTTAATTACTTTATTTGAAGCACATTTTGGACACTTATTTTTTTGAGAAATATCATAATAATTTAGGAGTTTATACTGTAAATATTATCAGTATACCTGTTTTGAGCTTAATAGTCAACAAAACACACCAACTCTACCAACTATTTTTCCCGTGTTGCCCTGAATTGACTTTCTATGACCATTTTTTGATATGGAATTACTACTACAGGATGGACAGTTTTTATGATTTTTTGATTGACTTTGCATAACAATCTAAAGTCTACCAAGTTTTAGCGTGCTAGTAAAGGGCTTTAGGGTTGTTTTATCACCCTAGATGTTCCTATATCTCACATTTTTTTGGTGGAATTAGAATAACTTGGCTCAATAACAGAACCTTCAACACAATAGATTGCACCATTTGCTTTTATGTTAAAAGAATTATGAGATTCGCCTTTGCCTGCCAACTTTTTAAAACTTGTAATTTCTTGAGAAGTTAAATTTACAATAGAATTTTTGTGATACAATGTTATACCAACTAGATGCAAGTCTGGAATCTTTCCGTTATTTTTATACCCATTTAGAGACGCTACAAAACCAAAATTATTTGATATACTATCAAGGTTAACTGTAGGCTTATTTTTCCATTGTTCTCTAGTTCGTTGAATTTTAAGTTGTAGTTTTTGCTTTGCTTGTTGGTATTTTTGAACTAGGTTGTTTTGTTTTGGGTTAAGTTGTTCTTCCCAAAATGTAGCTGCAAATGTAGTATTATTTAGAATATAAATCTTATCTGAGTTTTCACTTTGTAAGTTTGGATCAAAACCACTTATGCCTGCTTTGGATAAACTAGAATTGAGAACTTGTGGAATTAACTTTTTGATTTGCGGAGCTGTCAAAGTTCGCTTGGAGTTAATTGCTACTTTTATTTCTTCTTCAAAATCTCTGGCAACTTCGCCCCGAACTTCTAACGTTGGGAATTGCCCAATATTACCATCATTTATTCTTTTGACAAGACTATTAATTCCATCTTTGTCCCCAAAACTTTCATGAATAACTTGATTCGCCGTTCTATTGTTTTGACTCTCTATAGAGTTATAATTACTGGCAAAGGTTGCAATTCCACTAGCCGAAATACAAGCCAAGACAGAACATAAAGCAATTTTGTATTTATCCCAAAAGTTTTGCGGCTTTGTTTTTTCCTTTACTTCTTGCGATTCTTGCGAAGTTTTTTTTGGAAAGCTATTTAGTGTCTGTTTTTCTGGAGTTTTAGTCATAAGAATTACTTTATTACCTGCCAATGCTTGGAATTATTATATTCGAAGCTCTCAATTCTATCCAAAGGTTCTAGGCAATTATCCAGTTCTTGGGTGATTTTGGCTTCGTCAATTCCCATTCCAATGAAGACGATTTCTTGGCGTCTATCTCCCATTTTTCCTTCGAAGATTTTTTGGATCCTATTGAGTCCTTCCTTATCTTCTGGCCAAAACTCCTCGCCAGCACAAGCCCACCACACTCCAATAGGATTATCAAGATTAACGCTAATTCCAGCCTGGGAATATTCATAGACCTTATCCATATCGCTACTAATCCAGTATATTCCTTTGGCGCGGATAACCCCAGTTAATTTGTTTGATTTTAGGAGTTTGTTAAGCTTCTTGTTGTCAAAAGGTAGTCTCGCTCGATACACAAAAGTGGATATTCCGTATTCTTCTTTTTCGGACTTATGTTCGTTCTTTAGTTCCTCGCTCCAAGCATGAGAATTCTGAGCTTTGTCCATATTGAATAACCCAGTATTGAGAATTTTGTCCAGTTCAATCTTGGAATTATTAGTCTCACATATTTTGGTGGTTGCGTTCAAAATTCTAATTACAGTTTTGATTTTGGCGAGAGTTTGGACATCCACAAGATCAGTTTTGTTGAGTAGGATTACATCCGCGAATTCGATTTGGTCTACAATAAGATTGGATAGATTACGATCATCTTCTTCTCCAAGAGCTTGCTTGAGTTCTAACAATGTCTTACCTTCGTTCATTATATTTAGAAAGTTGCTAGCATCAACAACCGTAACCATTGTGTCCAAATTCGCTAAATCTCCAAGACTTTTGTCATCTTCACCAACGAAAGTAAAAGTTTGGGCGACTGGTAATGGCTCGCTAATTCCACTGGATTCAATAACCAGATAATCGTACTTGTTAGACTTGGCGAGCTTTTCGACTTCGATGAGCAGATCCTCTCGGAGCGTGCAACAGATACAACCATTACTAATCTCGATCATTTTGGCTTCTTGCTTGCGGACTTCTCCGCCGTTCATCCGAATTAACTCTGCGTCAATGTTGACTTCCGCCATATCGTTGACGATTACAGCGACTTTTTTGCCTTGAGTATTATTGAGAATATGATTGAGAAGTGTGGTTTTACCAGAACCCAAGAATCCAGAGATAACTGTAACTGGTAATTTTTTTTGCTTAGATGATTTGGACGGCTTTGATAAAGTTGCTTTTGACATATATTCTAGTATTGCAACTTAGTTGCATTTTGTCAAGGATTAAACTTCCAAAAGTCTAGTTTACCTTGCCCAGATTGCCTTAGTTCCTGAGATTACATTATTCGAAATAAATTTTGTTTTGAGATTGTAAACACTAAAAGATTTTGTTAGATTGCCTTGATCTTCTGGACTAGCTTTGTTAAATAATACATAATCATTAGTGGAATTGAGTTGAACCTCCTCAAAACTAAAACCAGAAATAAAATAAATATTAGGATTATTATACGCCTTGAATCCTTTGTATCGTTCACCATTTACTAACTTTGCTTCTGTGTAATTAAGATTTTTGGCATCTCGGTTAATAATAATTTGTTCATACTTTCTACTAGTCAAAGGTAAAAACACTGATGAATTAGTGTTAATATCCATAACTTCCAGCCTAGTGCCACTATCTGGCGAATAATTATCGAATGCAATTTGATTCTCGTTAACAAATCCCAAAATCTGACGATCTAAGCCATTCAGCTCTGATATAGAATCTGGATTATCAAGATCAGCAATATAGTGCTTGTATGCAACACCAGTGAAGAATAGTACAGTTCCACTGGAATTAACAAAAACATCATAGACTGAACTCGCCAAAAACTGTGGATTAAATTCTTTGACTTGTATATTATTGGCGTCCCAATAACTTTCCAAACCTTCTTCCAAAACAGCTAATCTGCTAACGTATGTTCTTTTGGCATTATTAATATTCTCTACCTTCAGTACGAACTTATGATCACCTACAATGATCTCCCCAATAAATCTACCCGTATAGTTTATTTTTTTGACTTCTTTGGATTGAAGGTTGACTAATTGCAAGGTTGACTCAGTGTCTTTTTGACCTGTTATGACTAATAATTTGGCTTTGGTGGCTCCGAAGTCTTGAATATCTGGAGCTTGGAACATTACTTCATAATCCTTGAGGCTGTCTTTGGTTCTGACTATTCTATCGTTAATTCCATCGAACTTGGATTGTAGTACTAGTACGCTTGGTTCAATGAATATACTTTTGAATTCTAGCATTCCTATCAGGATTATACACACCAAAATCAACAAGGTAATTATATTTCTAACTAAGTTTTGGAATTGGGTTGGTGTAATCATAGTTATAAAGAAGGTGTATATTTATTAGAATATCAAGATATTCAAACCTGTTACCCCTTTGGGAAGGGGTGAGCCGAATGGCTCGGGGATTTTGTTTTAGAGTTTAGATAAGTTAATTTTGTCAAAAAAAGTTAATCAAAAAAAGTTTAGGTTCTATCAAGATAAGTAAAGTCTGGTTCAGGGGTTTTGGTTACTGAGGTTGGGATAATTACTGGTTGATTTTTGCCGTCTATGGTTTTGATAACAAAAGTTCCTTCTACTTGAACCCATTCGTCGGGCTTGAGAGATTGACTGTCATATTCTACCAAGAGCGATACTGGAGTAGCGTCAACAACACAGCAACCAATTACGAATCTAGACAAATCAAAAGTATTCTGATTATTATTCTTGATCACAAAACCTATTCCTTTGAATTTTTTGTCCCTAAAAATGCCATTCTCATTCAGACCTTTGGCAGTTATCCAGTCAAAAAATTTGAAATTAGTTGAATCAACTCCATTTTTTAATTTTGATCTGAATCTATCTTTTTCTTCTTGGGAATTAGCAAATATATTATTAGAATTTCGCAGGGCAAAAGATTCACTGGAAAGAGATCGAATAGGTACCAAAAAAACCAATATACTTGCTATCAAAAAAATAAAACTCATACTAAAAATAGATTTTTTTTCTTGGAATATGTTCCTACTAGTTTTGAAAATATTAATAATCCCAGCGATAGCAATAATTCCTATTATTACAGCACACAAAAGTGTAAAAACAATGTATCGAGGATGCACAAAAAACACCAATCTGTTAATATAGTTGGCGTACAAAACATAAATTGCTATCAATAATAAGGTCAAATAGTTGTATAATCGAATCATAAAAAATAAATAATTAATAGTTAAGCCTGTAAAAATAATTGACGCTTAGACCTGTTAATAAGCTCATCAAAGCCACTAGTAAGGTGATACTAATCAAGGTTTTTTTACCAAAAATACTACGGAGCATCATTAAGGACTTGATATCTACCATAGGCCCAAAAACCAAAAATGCCAGTATCGCTCCAAGGTTAAAAGTCCCAACAAAAGAAAGTGCAAAAAAAGCATCAATAGACGAGCAAATGGATATTATAAAAGCCAAAACCATCAGTGCGATTACAGATAATGACGGCGATCCAACAAAATCAGAGAATACACTTCGTGGAATTAACATCTGAAAACTAGCCGCCAAAAAACAACCAAATACTAACATTCTAAAAACACTAAAAAATTCATCTCGCCAATTGTCCACAAAGCTGCCACCATGAATTACTTCTAATGTTTGACTATTAATAGAAGGGGATATCGAAGCACCAAAACTAAATTGTTTTTTGGGGGTAAGTGTGGATTCATCAAAATTAGCATTCGTCAAAAGTTGATCTGGTCGTGGACTAAGTGAAAAAATTAATCCAACAAGCAAGGCAATTAATCCACCAGCTAGAACTCGAACAATCGCAACATTAGAATCAAGATTAAAAGCAATTAAGGTAATAATAAGAACAATCGGATTAAAAATTGGAGCCGCCAACATAAAGGTTATAACTTCGCTAGGCTTGAAGCCAAGGATTGATAGACGCTTGGCAAGTGGAACATTTCCACATTCGCACACAGGTAACAGCAGACCAATGAACATTACTTGGACATGTGAAATCAAAGTATTTTTTGATTTTAATCTTAGAATCCAGCTTGGCTTGATGAACCTAGCGATTAACGCAGAGACGGTAACTCCAATCACAACAAAAGGAGTAGCTCCCATAATTAGCCCCAAAAATATCATTGTGAAGTCTGAAAGTTTGTTGAATAGTGAATCGTTCATTTATATTTAATTTTGGATTATTTAATATATCAAGTCAAATCTCTATTACCTATAAATCTTATCAATGTTCTCCGAGGGGCTGAATTCTTTTTAATCTAAAAGACTTTCCACTAGACTTGTTCCCAATTTTCAATAAATATGTAAAATAAAACTTATCGAATTAATACACAGAATTGCCACCGCTATGTCCTCCAATATTGATTAGTTGAATTACTTTTATTTCATCATCCTCAAAAATCCACAAAATTCTAATATCTCCAGTTACTGAACTACTCCAATTGTCTTCAACTTTGTGAGTTCTTATAGATTGGTCAAAAGGATTATCGCTAAGTTGGATAATCGTAACAATAATTTTATCTTTTAACTTCTGGTTGTTCTTGGTTAGTTTTTTGAACTTTTTGTCAAAATATTTGGTTGACTGAATCGTGAACATATTGTGTAGAGACTATTTACAAACTATTAAAGTGGTCTTTTATTTGTTGAGAGTTATTAAGCGTAGTGAATTTACCATCTTTGAGGTCTCGTATAGATTGTACAGTTCCCAATGGATCGTTATCCTGTATCAGTTCATGATTTTGAGAAAGGTTTTGGGAGTTCATCCAGAATTCATTGATCGCCATTTTGACAATCTCGACCTCGTCCATCAACACCCATTTTGCTCTGAGATAATTGAGAACTTTTTCTAATTCTGTGGTTTTGGTGATTCTGATTTGTGATGACATTTTAGTACAAATATTTACACTTTTAATACTTTAATTATACTTTTTTTGCTTTTTTATGTCAAATATAAAACTTTTTTACTCCCTATATATCTTATCAATATTCTCTGAGAAGCTGAATTCTTTTTTCTTTGGCATTACTTCTACATACCTCAAAAACTTGGCAGCAAGTAAAGTGGAAATTGGAATTGAGAGAATTAGGCAGCTACTACCGACAATAGTTCTGATGAGTTCTTCGGCGATGATTTGGTTATTGAGAATGACCCATATCGGGCTAAAATTCAATGTCGTGAAGGATAATAGAATTGGTAGAGATGTTCCGACATACGCGAGTGCCAAAGTATTAATTAGCGAAATTATATGTTCTTGACCGATTCTAATTCCCGAGAAGAACAATTCAGAAGTTGTCATTTTGGGATTTGCTTTGGAGATTTCTTCGATTGCGACAGCCTGAGCTGTGGTTACATCATCCAGAATTCCCAGCGAACCAATCACAATTCCAGCAATTAACAATCCCCTAAGATTCAAAGCACTTGTTAATCCATTGCCTTTGAGATGAAAGGCGTCATCACTCCCGAATCCAGACAATAGCGTAAAGTCAACCGCCCAAGACGCGATGAACAAAGTTATCATAATTGTAAAAACAGTGGAAATCATACTTATTGTAGTTCTCTTGTTAAAACCGTGTGCAAGATAAAGGGAGGTCGAAGCAATCAGAATACTAACTATTCCTGTGAGAATGAACAAATCCGTCCCAAGCAGAATCTGGGGAATCAAAAACTGCACAATTACAATTACTGTGAACATCAGCCCAATTACAGCCGATATTCCTCTAATTCCAGCCAAAGCTAATATTAAAATTAAGAATAAAACTCCAATTATTACAAGGTTTTTGACGCGGAACTTGTCTTCTACAGAGTAATAAAAAGTATTTGATCCATCTTTTTTAAGACTAGCTCTCAGAATTAACTCATCTCCAACATTATATTTTTGCTTTCCATCAGCTTGATCTGAATACACATTAAGTTCAATTTTATCAATTTGATTTTGGGTGGAAGGAGTTTCAATTTTGATTTTTTGTTGTATAGAATCCGTGCCATTGAATTCATTATTAATTGCGTTTTCTTCAACGATAGCTAGAACTTTACCAATCTCAAAATTAGTGTTGAGAGAATTCTGAGCGTATGGACTGTTGCTTCGAATTTGATCAAAGCTCTTGCCATTAATAATCGTAAAAATACTAGGAGCAAAAGTTATCAAAAGTATAGACACAGCAAGATGAAGCATGCTTACTCGCCAGTTTTGCCTATTATTATGCCCGGATATACATCCAAGACAAAAGTGATAACCATCAAGAAGTGGATTTATTTTTAGGATGGGTTTTTGCTGAGTTTTTTGTTCTGACATATTATTACTAAAAATTATCAAATTGTTTATTTTATTCTTTCAGAGTTATTTTATTCTTTCAGAGTTATTTTGTTCTTTCTTAGAAAGAAGTTTGATTTTAATTTATTTTAAATGTATATATAATTTTGTTCCAATAAACTTGGAATGTCAAATCCACAAAAACCTATATAAGCTTTGCAAAATCTATTCTTTGCACAATGCTTCAGTTAACAATAATTTAACAATAATTTTGTCTATGATATTCCTAATATTTTTATTTTGAATCAAAGAATAATTTTTTGACATTTTGTTATATCTGGGTCATACTTATATTAACAATACCATAATTTAATTTTAATACAAATCTATGCCAATTAATATTTTTTTTAGCTTAATTCAGAATTTTTTTGAACCAATTAATCTAGAAGCCCAGAGTGCCAAGTGTACCAAACTATTCAAAGAACAATGCGAAAGTGTCATGAATACAGAAGCTCCAACACAGATTTTGCCTAGTGTTAATGCTCCGATTAATAGTACAACCAATATTTCGATCGGACCTGCAACTCCGACTGGCTTTGATGGAAGTATTTTTTTTGTACATTTTAACTATTTTCTTTTGGCGTTTACAGTTTTTTATTCCATTATTCTTGTGATTAACTTTGTATACTGGAGACTTATCGCCCATCGCAATCGTATGCATCACGAAGCCAAAGGCGTCAAATCTATTCAACATGCCTGGAAAATGTGGGCGAGATATCTGGCAACTTTAGGCACTCTTACTTTGATTTATTTTGGTAAAGGCTCCATCTTTTTAACTATAATTTTAGGAATTTTGTATTTTATTCTCTTTGTTAGAGCGATTATTATGAATCTTAGTAATATATTCTATTCAACATCACAATCATTTACTGTTATTGGTCAAAAAGGCTTTTCTAAGATGACTTCTAATTGGTCAAAATCTCTCAAGGGGATTTTTAGTTTTGGTGCCAAAAAAGAATAAATTTATTTTTATCAACTTATATGGAACTTATAACTAAACGCAAACAAATCGTTAAGATCCTCAAAACTGTCAAGGATCCTGAACTCAATGTCGATGTCTGGAATCTAGGCTTGATATACGGAATTGATATTGTTGATAATGCCAAAGAAGACTCAAATAAAAGCCCCAAAGAAGACTCCAAAAATTCTAATAAAGTTGTAATTGTAATGACTTTTACTAGCCCGAGTTGCCCTTTTGCACAGACTATTATCGATATGATCAAAGCTCAAGTTACTAGCTTAGAATTCGTTGATGCTGTCGAAGTTCAGATAACTTTTGAGCCATTATGGTCTAAGGATAATCTTGATTTAGATACACTTTTGGAGCTTGGATTAGTGTAAGTTTTTTTTACCTCAGCAACCTTAATTAGATTCTGTAGAGTCCTAGTAACCGCTTCTTGAACAAGATTAGAATTAGATATATTCAGGGAATAACACTTAGAATCGAACTTAGAATAATCTTCGCCGATAGCTCCACAGTCGTCTTTGAAAGTGTCTAGAACCCCTTCACCAAGAGGAATATCAGCCTCCACCAAAAAATAATCTTCTCCATTTTTGCCGATAATATTCACGGTTGGCGAGCCGTCGAGGTAACTTCCATCCAGTGTTAGAATAGCTCTAACGGCATCTACACTCCAATTAATTGTTGGATAGTCGAGTTCTTTGACATAGGTTTTTTGGGAATCCGCAATAGTAGGCAAAAAAACTTTTTGGAGAATGTTTTGACCACTTTGATTTTCAATCTTGTCCTTGGCAATAATTATCGCATCGAGATCGATCCAGAATTGTTTTTGAGAAGGTTCTTGATTCTGAGTTTTGTTGATGATTGTTAATTTTATTTCAGAAAAAGTACTACTATAAATTTTTTGAGCAATGAAATTGTTGAATCTTTGATTATATATTTCTTTATTGTTTTGAAGGTCAAAATTTTGAGGATTAACGGGCTCTAGATTAGATTTGGGTTGAATTGGTTGAACAGGTTTTTGGGTAATGTTAACCAGGCTTATCGACTGTGTAAAGCCTTCTTTGTTGATTAAATTAGAATCTTTACCAAAAAAATTATTACTATTACCGCCAAAGATGTAATAAAAAATTCCTCCAGCGAGCACAAAAATAATCAAAAAAATAAGAGTTAATAGGTTTTTTTTCATAAATAATATTGTTTGTTTTAGTTTGATTAATTACTAATAAGTATCATCAATTCTTAACTTTTTGTAAAGAAAATTAAGCCTAAAAAAATTTTCCCAAAACAAAAAAGCTCTGTTGAAGGAGCTTAAGAGTTATTAATATACGGTGAATTGCTTCACACTTGCGAAATAATATTAACGTTATTTAATAATACATTTAATTCTATTTGTTGTCAAGGGTTGATCCTTTTTAGTGTGAACAAAATATAAATTTCATTTGCCAAAAAAAGCCAAAAAAGATATAATAAAGATTATGATCCAACACATTCAAATCAACGATTTTATCCACCTTAATTACTTTGGGCAACCCGAAATCAAAAAACTAGAACTAGAAATTACCCTTCACCATGGTGGAAGTTTCTTTGAAAAACCTAATGACAGAGGCAAAAAACACCTTATGGAGCACTGTATCGCAACCAGAATATCTGAGATGAACAAAGACGAGTTCAAAGCCTACCAATTCGCCAATAATATGATGGTTAATGCCTTTACTTCGCCAACAATGTTAGGTGTCAGCGTTGCCACTCATATCGTCAAATACCGCGAAGCTCTAAATATCGGACTGGAGATGTTGTTGTGTCCGACTTTTGACCAAGAAGTTCTAGACCAAGAAAAAGAAATCGTCCTTCGTGAGATTACAGAACGCCGTGGAAGTCCTGATTATAAGGCTTGGTTCCTTGCTATGGGTGAGTTGTTCGAACCTGACTCGCTAGAGAATCACCAGACGCTCGGAGATAGCAAGATGGTAGCTCAGACTACGGTGGATGATATGATTAGACTGCATAAAGACAACCTGACCAGTTCCCAAATCATAATTAATCTTAGTGGCCCAAGTGGAGTGGATCTGGAATTCCTCAAGGAGCGAGTGAATTACTGGATTAATAAACCTAATTCGCAGTATTCCGCAGCGATTAACAAATTACCAAAAGTTGAACTTAACTATAATCTTGGTTCCAAGTTTCTAGAAGGTGCAAAGTTAGAAAAAGCTAGTGCTGATTATTGTCACCAAGAATGCGAATTGCAGATTTTTTTGCCAGTGAGTTTTGGGTACGAGGATCTAGCAACTGTCAAGATATTTTCGGAGCTTTACTTCCGGTTCTACGGCAAGGTCTACGACAAACTCCGCGATCAAAAAGGTTATATCTACTCAATGCACAGCGAATTCCGCCCCAAAATGCAACAAATTCATATTGTGATGAGCTGCGAGCTAGAATATGTTCAGCCAATTCTGGACGAAATCAAGTTAATTTTTAGTGATTTTGAAGCTAATTTTGACGAAGTCAAGTTCAACCAATTCAAAGAAATAATGTACCTCAAGACCGATCTTTCTACAGATGAAAGTGAAATTATGATGGATTTTGTACAATATGGATTGATGAATTACAACAAGGTCCGCGATATATTCGAGTTTACCAAACAAATCGAAAGTGTTACCAAAGAACAAGTTCATACATTGTTCGATTCTATTAGCAAAGGTTGGCAGGATCTCAGACTAATTGTAACCAGCAAAAACCCAGAAGTCGAGAATTTAGAACTTAAGATTTAGGAAGTCTGGATAAAAAGTTGAAGCTGA
>JAYUIW010000081.1:0-12415 GCA_043765655.1 bacterium | reverse complement strand
AATTCGCCAATAATCTCGGTTATACAGGCATTGCTCTGAGTGATGAAGATTCTGGAGCTAGTCTCGTGGATAGCCTCGATTCGTGTGCCAAGCATTCGATGAAGTTTTGTCCTAGTACGACGCTGAGAATTACCAATCTTACTAACATTGTCGGGAGTGGATTCAATACCTCTACCAAACAATTCTCCAAGATTACGCTTTTGCCTCGTAGTAATGCAGGATTGACCCAGATGAATGAGCTAATAAGTCTTGCGAGGTTGAACAAAGACGAACCCAAACCACATCTTGATTTAACTGACTTTGGGACTTATTTCACAGATTCTAAAAATTCTAACTTTTGGGTCTATATTACTAACGACCATGAATACGCACGACAATTAGAAGCTAATAATATAGGAACTGTGGAGGAGATTATGACTAAGTATGCCGAGGTAATTGGCTGTGAGAATCTTGTCGTGGAACTATTATATCCGACCATTCTTAGAGATCAAAATACGACGAAAGAACTAAATCTAAAATTAATTAAATTACTGGATTCTAAGAATATAAAGTATGTGGCGTGTTGCGCTCCCAGATTCCTTGGAGTTGATGACGAAGAGGTCTTCAAGGCGGTGTTAGCGATTCGTGATGGTCGTAGAATTACAGATGTGGAATTAGACCGTGATTATTCCTTGGCGAGCTTAGATCGGATGAAAGAACTCTATGATTATGCTCCGCAGGCTCTTGACACGAATTGGCTTACTGACAATATTGATGTTGCTATTCGTACCGATTTTGACAAGCATGCTAACGAGGCATTCTTCCCGATTTTCCCATTAGATGAAGGGCAAAGTGCGGATATTGTTCTGCGTCGTAACGTTTATCTCGGGCTGCTTACTAAGTTTGATCCTGATGAAAATACTCTGGAATATTGGTCGGGAGTTTATGATTATTCCAAGATTAAGGAACTGATTGAATTTGTTGGGAATTTGGTACCAAAGGTAGACGAAGTCAAAGGTTACGGTCAAGATTATTGGGTCAAAACCCCTTTTAAGACATACATTGATAGAATTGAGATGGAGCTTGATGTTATCATTACCAAAGGTTTCCCAGCGTATTTCCTCGTGGTCTCAGATGTGATGAAATTCTGCTACGACAACGCTATTGTTACTAATACTAGAGGTTCGGCGGCGGGATGTCTTGTTGGATATCTCACGGGAATTGGGGTTCTTGATCCGCTGGTTTATGAAATTCCGTTTGAAAGATTTTTGAATCCGCTTCGACCTTCTGCTCCTGATATTGACGGTGATTTTGCTGATGACAAGCGGGATATGGTGATCAAATACTTTGCTGAAAAATACGGCGAGGAC
Organism: bacterium; assembly: GCA_043765655.1. Lineage (GTDB taxonomy): Bacteria > Patescibacteriota > JACMRA01 > JACMRA01 > JACMRA01 > JAYTWQ01. The sequence continues at coordinate 11,066 of JAYUIW010000081.1, read as the reverse complement.
AAAGTATGCCAGATTATTACCTTCGGGGGAATGCTTCCGCGGGCTGCGGTTCGTGATATTGGGCGTTGTCTAGGCGTGAGTTATACCAAATGTGATAAATTATCCAAGATTATTCCGACGGCTCCTCAAGGTCGCAAAACTACCTTCAAATGGGCACTGGAAACTTCCCAAGAATTCGCCGATGCCTACGAAAAAGACTCTGAAATCAAGAGAATTGTAGATCTTGCCAAAAAAATTGAGGGTAATTATAGACATGCTTCGGTGCATGCTGCTGGACTAATTATCTCGCCGACCAAGTTAACTGACTTTATGCCTCTACAGTGGGATAGTGATCGCAAGATGGTGATTTGTCAATATGATATGAAAATTGCCGAGAAGATTGGGTTAGTTAAGATGGATATTCTGGGAATTAGCAACCTTGCAATTCTAGGTAATGCAGTTTCCTTTGCCCAAAAAAGACACAATACACATATTGACCTACTTAATCTCAACCTTTTGGACACCAAGACCTTCGAACTACTAACCAAAGGACGAACTATGGGATTATTCCAACTTTCAGGCCCTGCGATGACCAAGTATCTAGTGCAAATGCAACCCAACCGAGTTCATGATCTAATGGCGATGGTGGCACTATATCGACCGGGTCCGATGGCTAATATTCCTGATTATATTCACCGCAAGAACGACAATTCCCTAATTCAATATTATGTTCCCCAGATGTCCAAGTGGATGAAAGATAGTTATGGAATTCTGGTTTACCAAGACGATCTCCTGTACACGGTCATTAATCTGGCAGGTTATGACTGGGCGGAGGCGGACACATTCCGTAAAGGTGTAGGTAAAAAAATTCAGGCGGTGCTGGATTCTCAACATAAGAGATTCGTGGATGGATGTATCGAACATTCTGGACTGGAAAGGTCAAAAGCCGAGGAAATCTGGGAGTTAATGGTACCTTTCGCCGCCTATGGATTCAACAAAGCCCACGCTAGTAGTTATGGAATGGTGGCCTATTGGACGGCGTATATGAAGGCCAACTATCCTGCTGAATTCATGACTTCACTAATGACTTCGGAGTCGAATAATCTGATCAAAATTGGCGAGGCGATCATGGAATGCAAGGAACTAGGCATTAATGTACTTCCACCTGATGTCAACAAGTCTTTTGATGGGTTTACTATCGAGAATGATGATACGATTCGCTATGGATTCTCGTCTGTTAAAAATCTAGGAACCGATGTTATCAAGCATATTATTAATTCTAGATCCGCGAAGCCATTCCAGAATCTGGAGGATTTCCTTGATAGAATGAGCGAATTCCAAGGCTTTTCCAAAAAATCACTAGAAGCGTTAGTCTACTCAGGAGCTTTGGACGCAATGAATATGTAGGGGAAATTATGTGTAGAAGAAAATTCCCCCTGTCAGGGGGTTAGGGGATACCTATTTAACTTTTTTTGACGCTGTCATTCTGAGTAAAAGGAGAAGTGGGTTTTGGGTCTCCCAAAACGAAGCCTCGCCACGACAAGCGAAGAATCCCCTGTTGTTCAGAATGTACTGCTAGCTGAACCCCGAGCCTTCGGCTCACCCATTAATAAGGGGTAATTTATTGCAAAAACCATAGTATGAAATAATAGTTATACTGTCATCCTGAACTTGTTTCAGGATCTAAAAAGGTTGTAAATATACTGTCATTCTGAGGAAACCAAAGAATCTCTTATTGTTCAAGATACATTTCAAATAAATTCTTTAAAATATGGCTAATTATGATTTTTTAACTTTAAATTCAGATGATTTTGAAAAATTAACTCGCGATTTACTTCAAGAAGAGCTAAGTGTAACCTTAGAAAGTTACCAACATCTTGACACAGATAGGATTATGGGTAAAACTTAAATAAAACTAAAAGCAAATAAACAACAATTTTTTTATGAACAAAACTCAAATAATTTTTAGCCTAAAAGATATTTTAAGTAGGAATGACGGCGCTTTAGAAACTGTATATTTTGACCAAAATAATGAAGAAAAATTACTTACAGTAGATGAGCTGAGTATTAATTTTATAGAAGAAGATAACGGGTCAATATTTTTTGATGCTGTTACTAATACTGGCAAAGATATTTATAATAATTTGGATTCTTTATCAGACGTTGTAATAAATAAAATCTACTTTTTATTAAAAATAATATAAGCTGTTAATATGAGTAATTCACTATCCTGGCAGTGCATATTCGATGATTATGATATATTGAAGCATGACTTCTCAGTTGCCCCATACCATATCTCGGCAGAGCAAATCAAAAAATCTACCGCTCATCTCGATAAAACTAGCCAAAAAGAAGTTAGGATATTAGCTAAACAAGACACACGAGAGAGTATACCTCAAATTTTTGTTGATAATAATCTATTCTTATTGCCGACTACCAATGGCAAGTACGCTATTATACAAGGCGAAGGCTATGTTGATATCCCCAAAATTGAAACACAAACTACACTGTATAAATCAAAGTTAGAATTCGAACTTGAATCATCAAAAATAGGTAACTCTGAGATGCAACATTTAGATTTTGCTTATGCCGTTAGTATGGTCAGAACGTTCATGGATGACTGTAGTCTAGTGCTGACAATTAGAGGTCGAAAATACACTCCTGAGTTTGAGTTCTTGGTCGGCGATCATAAGCAGACCCTGAAGGTGCATAATGCACAGACTGAAGTCGACGGATACGAAGGTCGAGATAAAATGGTATTGATTGGAGCTAAAAATTCTATCACCACAAACACTCTGATTAGTCAAATGTACTACCCATTCAAGCAATGGTCAAGCAATGTAGCTAAAGATGTCTTGCTGGTGCTTTTTGAGAAACAAGACGAGGTCTACAACTTTTGGGAGTTTACATTCACCGATCCTAACGATTACAATAGCATAAAAATTTTAAGATCTCAATCATTTATAGTCAAATAGTCTCTATGCATCTACAACTCAATCGTGAACTTGCTCTTGGATATTCCAGCATATCTCAGCAGGTCCGTGTCATGACCGAAGCATGGGTTGAGCACAACCTATTTTGCCCTCAGTGCGGTAACTTGCATCTTACTGGTTTTGAGAATAATCGTAAAGTCGCCGATTTTTTTTGTGACAAGTGCGGCTGGGAATACGAACTCAAAAGTAAAAATGGCCCTGCCAAAGATAAGATTGTTGATGGACAATTTGATACAATGATTACCAGATTAAATTCATTAACTAATCCTAATTTATTTTTTTTGAATTATGATAAAGATTTTGTTGTAAATGACTTTTTGGCTATTCCCAAGTACTTCTTCACCCCCGAAATCATCGAAAAACGCAAGCCACTCTCTTCTACCGCCAAGCGTGCTGGGTGGGTGGGCTGTAATATCTTGTTTGGGCAGATTCCGTCGGTTGGGGTTATCTCAATTATCAAGAACAAGGAGCTAGTGAGTACAGATCTGGTTTTAGCTAGCTGGCAAAAGACTCAATTCCTGAACGACGCAAAAACTATTGATGCCAGAGGTTGGACACTAGATATTTTTAACATAATTATAGGCTTGAATAAAGTTGATTTTAATCTTGATGAAATATATAAGTTTGAGTTAGAGTTAAGTTATAAACATCCTGATAACCTGCATATTAGAGACAAGATTCGCCAGCAATTACAAGTTTTGAGGGACAAACAAGTTCTTGAATTCTTGGGAAATGGAAAATATAAAATATTAATTTAGTTATGAATAAAAAAACTTTACCAAAAAAACAAAAAACCTCAATTAAAAAAGTTCAAGATGATTTTATGGATGAAATATCTCAGTTAATTCCAGAAGAATATAGATTTGTTTAGTTCTGTCTTTGAATCTGATTTGGCTCGTTTTATTCTAACCTTCCCAAAAAATATATAACTTGATTGAATTTTGGAATACTATTATCGAGACTTCGCAACAACCCAAAAAACTACTTCAAACTATCGCAATCTTGTCAATACCTTAATTTTTGGAGGCTTGACGAATAATGTTGGTTTTAATATAATTACAAGTGAATAGTAACTTTTATTACTGTGTTTTTTTAATATTTTTATTTATATATCTTCTTATGACAGAACAATTAATTTTAACTCCCCAAATGGTCAAAGATCTTGCTTTTGGAATCTCAGTATGTTTTCTTCCTTTTGTAGCAATTGGACTAGGTAATCTTGGTAACGCAGCTCTTCTTGGTATCGCCAAGAACCCTTCAATGGAACCAAAGATCCGCACAATGTCATTCTTATTCATTGCATTTTGTGAATCTATGGCTATTTTTGCTATCGTAATGGGACTTTTAGTCAAATTCAGTTAGTACAATTTTTTAGTACTCAAAATTTTTAATAATTAATAATTTCAATTATGTTCAACGCAATTACAGTATTCGCCACTCCAGAAGCCAAAGAGGTTGCGTCAAGCTTACCAGAAACTGGTATTTTGGGATTAGATATAGGTCAGACAGTTTTTTATCTTGTTTGTTTTACCGCTACAATGATTGTTCTTAATAAGTTTCTTTTTTCTAAGATTGCCAAAATTCTAGATGATCGTCAGTTCTTACTAGAAAAAACAGCAGCTGAGCATGAAGAATTAACTGAAAAGTTAGCTAACATTAACTCGCAGGCCAAACAAATCATTGATGAAGCCAAGGCAACTAGTCGCAAAATTATTGATGATGCTAAGTTAGAGATAGAACCTACCAAAACCAAGGTTATCAACGAAGCTCAAGAAAATGCACAGTCTATTATTGCTAATGCTAATATGGAGTCTACCAAAATCGTCAACTCCGCCAAAGGAAACGCCGAGAACGAAGCTGGCAAAATCGTCATCCAAGCAATTCAAAAAGCTGCATCTAATCTTAAGCTTGATTCAGGTCTACAAGCCTCTATCAGCGACCAAATTATAAACAAAATGTAACAAAGTTATGATTGACAATTCTACCAATCAAATGACAGTTAAGATTTTTTGTGCGAGTGAATTAAGTGCTAATTCAAAAATGAACTTGGAATCAAAACTAAAATCAAATGTAAGTTTTAGTGGTGGTTTTCAGTTTAGTTTTGAGAACTGCAACTTTCATTATCTTGTAGATTCGTCCCTAATCACAGGATTCTACGTCCAATGTGGCGATCTAGAATTCCACTATGATCTCAAAAATCAATTAGAAAATATTATTACAGAATTAGTAAACTAAAATTATGAGCGATGTATTCACCAACATTAGCCAAAAAATTGCTAATACCGATTCTGCCAATTCCGACAAAAACATTGGTATAACTACCGTTGTCAAAGATGGAGTTGTTATTGCTGAAGGTCTTAGTAGTGTTGGCTATAACGAACTAGTCCAAATCCAAGTTGACGATCAATTAGTCACAGGAGTTGCCTTTAACCTTGAAGAAAATCAAGTTGGTATTCTAGTACTTTCCAATTTTACAGGTATCAAAACCGGTTGCAAAGTCTACGCCACAGGTAAGATTATGTCCCTCAAAGTCGGTGACGAAATTCTTGGGCATACAGTCAATGCACTTGGTACTAGTCTGGATGGTTCAACTTTGATTTATTCTAACCCCAAGGATATGCCTATCGAGCGAAAAGCAGCTGGAGTTATGGCTCGTCAATCTGTTACTCGTCCTGTCAAAACTGGAATTACAGTTATCGATGCTCTAGTTAACGTCGGCCGTGGTCAAAGAGAATTAATCATCGGAGATAGACAAACAGGCAAAACAACCATTGCAATCGATGCAATCCTGAACCAAAAGAAAGAGAATATGATTTGTATCTACGTTTCTGTAGGTCAAAAACAATCCAAAACTCGTCAACTTATAACTAAACTAGAAGAGGCAGGAGCTATGGCATATACTGTTGTAGTCAGTGCTAGTGCTAGTGATAATCCATCTCTTCAATATTTGGCTCCATATTCTGGAACAGCAATTGCGGAGTACTTCCTCGACCAAGGCAAAGACGTCTTGGTTATCTACGACGATCTCACTAAGCAAGCTTGGGCTTACAGACAACTTTCTTTGATTTTCCGCCGTCCACCAGGGCGTGAGGCTTATCCAGGAGATGTATTCTACCTCCACTCTAGATTATTAGAGCGTGCCTGCCAACTCAACGAAGCTAATGGCGGCGGTTCTATTACTTCTCTTCCGATTATCGAAACTCAAGCTGGAGATATTAGTGCCTACATTCCAACCAATGTAATTTCGATTACTGATGGTCAGATCTTCATGGAGACGAATTTGTTCAACTCTGGTATTCGTCCTGCAGTATCTCCGGGTCTATCGGTTACTCGTGTCGGAGGTGCAGCTCAGTCCAAAGCCATGAAAAAAGTAGCAGGAACTATGAAGTTAGATCTTGCACAATACCGTGAATTAGCAGCTTTCTCACAGTTCGGTGGAGATCTCGATAAGAACACCCAACTCAAGCTAACCCGTGGAAAAGTCGGAACTCAAGTTCTAATTCAACCAGCCTACAGTCCACTATCCCAAGCAGAACAGATTATCTGTCTCTACGCAGTTAACAATGGATTCATGGATGAACTCGCGGACAACCAAATTCAAGACTATTGCTCTAGGATTCGTCACTTCTTCCTCAGTTACTATGGCGATGTTGCCAATGGTATGAATGAAGGCAAATGGTCAGATTCTAGTCCAAGCGATCTCAAGAAAGTCTGCGAAGATTTTGCGACTAATTTCGAAGCTTAGATTTGTTTTATACTTTTTTAGGATTTGACTTTATTGAGCTAATTATTCTATGAATAGCATGTTTTGTTGCATGTATAATTTCTGAGTAATTTTTATAAAATATACAGATTAAATAATAATTATAATTCAAATCACAATACAGATCATGTCCACAATTTTAACAAACATTAAAAAAATATTCTTTGGTTCGTCTATCAAGTCTGTGATTAGTTCTGTATTAATTTTAGCAGTCGTTTATATTGGATTATCTTTTTATGTTGCCAAAGAGCTTCCAGAAAAACTTTTTGATAATAAAGTGTCCTGGGCATCTGTGCCTGCATATGGTTATAATCTAGAATTCATTACCAACAAAGACAAGCAAAATATATCGTTATGGGAGTTCTCTAATCCAAAATCAGATGAAGCAATGCTTTATTTGCATGGTAACAGTGGAAGAATTAACGACTTTATACCTCCGCTGTACTTTGCAGCAGGTAATGTCTATACAATTGCTTATCCTGGATATAGTGAGTCTGAAGGTTCTCCAACTCCCGATAATGTACTAGAATCAGCACAGTTGGCATATAATAAAATTATTGAAAAAGGCTATCCAGAATCCAAAATTACCATTCTCGGTCATTCAATGGGTGGAGCTCCAGCAACTTACATCGCTTCCAAAAATCCAAATGCTAAAAAACTTGTTTTAATTAATACTTTTTCTAGTGTTCAAAGTATGTGCATGAGACAACTATCAATTCTATGTGTGTTCACTTCGAGAATATTCCCAACTATGGATTATGCCAAAGATGTAATAATTCCTGTTCGTCAATTCGCATACAAAAACGATCTTACAGTTCCATTCCAAGAAGGTGAAAAGTTATTCGAAAGTTTTGTTAACGTCAAAAACAACGATAAAAAATTCATAGAAATGTTTAAGAATACTCATACTTATCCAGAATGGGAATTAATCGTCAAGGAAATTCAAGTTCCTCAAAAACAAGTTCAAACTCCTATCGAAACTCAAGACCAAAAAATTACAGCAAAACCTCAGTAAATATAACTTTTAGAATTTGCTTACCCAAAAAGATAACCTCCTTAGAGGTTTTTATTCTTGCCAAATTTTGGGTGTATTATTGGTCAATAATTACTCTCCCATTTTATTTCTTTCATTCTCAGCATCTCTCTCATTCCCGCCAACTTCGCTCTCAACAACCCTAGGCACAGGAGGTTCACCTTTAGGATCCATTAAAAATTCAGCAAGTCGTTCGTCGTATTTGTGTAACCATTGTATTTTTTCACCTCTTTTAAAGGTGTTTATTAAATTATATTCAGAGTTGTTCATTTTTACTAAGTTAATATTTATTGCAATTTCTTGCAATCTTGTGTAAGTTTTATATTGGGATTCAGTGATAAGTCTACCTTCTTTATTGTTCCACAAATTGTGTAAACTTTGATATAATTTAATGTCAAAAATTTTTAGCCACTTGCATTCAAATTTCTCTAAATTTTTTAGTAAGTAATAAGCTTTATAGCTTTTTCTTGAAAATGAAGGCGTAGGAATTATGTTTTTTGATAAATATTCAGTCTTTATAGCTTTGTATAAATTATATTTAATCGTCTGAGTTTCAGATAAAACCATATTATTTTCAAAATTATATCTAAACTCTTTAATAATTATTCCAATTTCAAAATTTTCTAGATACCTGTATTGAAAGTGGTTAGTATGATTATTTATTACAGTATTATTTTTAGTTGGGTATACATTGTTATCAATATAAATTTTCTTGATTCTGAGATATTTTAAAAAATAATCTTTTAGGCGATTAGGTAATCCCTCATACCTCACACGATCTTCCACTCTTAATTCTGCTAATAATTCTTCCTCGGTATATTCTGTATTTTGAGCCTTTTTTAAGCCTTCGAGATCTGGTTCTAGAATTGGATTAAGTATAGTTGCCTCCAAAGTATTTTGCCAGTTATTATCTTTATCATGTTTAATCCTTCTGATAAAGGTAAAACCGAGATTGCTTTGGAATTCTGGATTGCGAAGTTCTAGCTTGGTAAGCTGTGAGATGGCTGTTAGTCTGGCGACTAATTTGGCTTTTATATCTTCTGGAGTTAGTTCAATAGTATTGCCATTCTCGTCTTTTTGGTTTTGCTCATCTTCTAATCCATCCAGCGTCATCACAAAAGTTGCTTCCTTGAACTGTGGACACATCGCCGTAATTACACCATTACTAAGGTAATAAAATCTGTATGAATATTCACGGTTAATACAACCTTCTGGAATAATTCCATCTAATTCTAGAATTATTTTTAGTTCTAATTCCGAAATAATTTGCTTTAGAACTTCTAATCTTTGAGGATCGTATTCTCCTTTGGTTATCGGTTTGCTGCCTTCACCTATAATAATTGGTGGCAATACATCTGTCGGAAGGACGACTGTTGGGAGGTCGATTTTCTGGGCTAATTCTTGGGCAATATCAACAAAAGTGGAACCACTGTCTCGTGATTCTTTAACTTTTTTGAGTAATTCTAGGGTTTCACCATCTAACTTACCTCTAATTCTAGATTGGAATAATTGCAAAGCCTCAATGATTTTTTCATTGTTTATTTTTTTGAGAGGAGTGTTAAAAGTAGAAGGGTCTTGAGAGAGTTTTTGAAGTCCTTTGATTGCGTTTTGTAGTTCTTGAAATACTGTAACTCTGTATTGTAACCAAGTTAATTCTTCTTGATTTGGTGATAGTCTTTCTGCCATATTACCCAAGTGTATCAGAGATTTTGGATTTTGGCAAGGGTGGATTTTGATGGTTATTTTTTGGCATGGTTTTTTATAATTCTAAATCATACTTACCAGCTTTTTATTAACAAAGCTAAACTCTGGAGAGTTGCTCAATCTGGTTGAACTAGAATCAATTACACCACTAGCGAAGTCTAGAATTGCTTGGTTGGAACGATAGTTCTCGGTCATTGTGATAACTTCAACCTTGGGGAATTTGGCTTTGAATAACAAGAGATTCTCAATTTCGGCACCTTGGAACTTATAGATACATTGATCTTCGTCGCCAACGACGAATAGGTTAGGGTTGTTCTCGGTAATTTCCATATTAAGTAGTCCATCCACGAGCTCCATTTGGGCGAGGTTAGTGTCTTGGAATTCATCAACTAGAATGTATTGGTAGCGTTCTTGGAGGATTAATCGCAGTTCTTCGTTACGCTTGAGTTCAGCCACAACTTCGAGAATCATATCTTCATAGTCATAGAATCCCATAGTTCTAATTTTGATTTGATATAGATTGTAAATATGAGCTAATTCAAGGTTTTTTTGGCAGACTTTGCGTTCTTTGAGAGTTCCTTTTTCGGATAGTTTTTTTTTGAGTTCAGTAAAAGCTGTGGTCTTGGTAGAATCTTGAAGTTCATGTAAAGTTTTGGTGAATAGTCCATTTATAATTCCTTCTAGCGAGAGCATGTTAACATCGACTTGGCTAGTTTTGCCTTTGGTATTACCCAAAATATCTTGAAGTCCACTCTTAATTAATTCTATATTTTTGGCCCTGGATTCTATTGACAACAGCTCTTCAATTTTAGTTCCGTTATCGTCTAAATAATCTTGATTTTCCTTAACAACATCCGTGAATTGATTAGGATTGAGACCGAATTTTTTGATTTCGGCAATGTTGGAGATTATAGAGTTAATATATACGAATTCGTCTTGGAGACCTTTGGCGCCTATAACATACGACATCGATAAAGATTCCAGAATCTGTTCCACAAGAAGTAGCTTGTTAATCGGATCAAGGGGCTTGAGATACGATCCCAAAAAAAAGTACTCAGGGAATTGTTCCATAATGTACTTAGCAAAGGAGTGAAATGTGAAGATATTGACCTTGGAAGCCTGTTGCCCCAGAAATCTACCAAGGCGAAGTTTCATATTATAGCTGGCATTGTCAGTAAAGGTAAGACACAAAATTGAACTGGGAATAGCGTCGGTTTGTTCAAGGATATTAGCAATTCTAAGGCTCAAAATCTGAGTTTTGCCACTACCCGGACCTGCAATTACCATAACACAGCCGTCGATTGCATTTACAGCCTTTTTTTGGTTAGAGTTTAGTCTACTAATGGCTTCTTGGAAGTTTTGAGTATAGGAATTATTAGGCATAGGTGGGTTTTGATTTGGTTTAATTTGTATTTTTTATACTTTGATTGTCTTCTTTTCTGGATGTCAAACTATCTTAATATTTTAGCTTATTTTTACATTTTGTGTCAAAAAATATGAGATAAAGGAACTTTTTAGGTGATAAAACAACATTAAAATCCTTTACTAGCCTACTAAAACTAGCTAGACTTTAGATTGTTATGCAAAGTCAATC
>JAYUIW010000080.1:0-4534 GCA_043765655.1 bacterium | reverse complement strand
GAAGCCTCAAACAAATTTTCAGAACTAGCACCAATTCAACTAACAGCAGAGCAAAAACAGCAACTCACAAACTTTCGAGTAAGATTAGAAAAATTGAGAGATTTTATTAACTACTGATTCTACCATTGGTACTGTTGGAATCGCTTTAAAAGCCTTAAAAATCAATGGTATTAACCAAAATTTTAACGATAAACAAATTGCTTTTTTGAATTCTAACCTACCTCCAACTCTTAACAGAGTTAACAAGTTACTTGGACTTCCTGCAACTCAAGATTTGGCACAAGCTGCTGGAAGACTACTTAATCCACTATCAAATTTTTTGGGAATAGGTAATACTATAGATGAAAAAGTCCATAGTAAAATAGCAAAACCAAATAATTCTGATCAAGAAGCTGAAATTGAGGGTATTGGATTTATGGTTGGAATATTAGAAGATTTACTTGATAAGGAAGTTTTTGAAGAAATGAAAGAATCTCAAGGATCAAGCGAATTAAAGCCTAGGTAATTATTTTTTAATATTACCAATTTTACAACTTCCATTCTATTTTAGAGTGGTTTTTGTTATTTTAAAAAAGTATTTGATATGGTTTGATATTAGAATTATCTTGCCAAAAATCAGTGAAGAGAGTATTATTAAAAAACTAGTTATACCAATATCACTTTCAACTTTTACAAAACACCTTTCAAAAAGCAAATAAATTACTCTACTTCAAAGTATTTTTGAGTAAAAGTCAGTCAAAGTTGATATAGGTTTGAGTATAATTTTGAATTCTTGGTTAATTCTATCTTTCAACCAACTAATTGTCCTTCTTCTTTAATGTCTAATTCAATTCTCACAATCACACACAAACATTCCAAATCAATGGCGCGAACTGGCGTCGTTCAGCTCAACCGTGGAACGGTAATAACTCCTGTATTTATGCCTATTGGAACAGTCGGCTCTGTCAAAGGCTTGACGTATATGGATCTTGAGAAAATCGGCTATGAGATAATTCTGGGCAATACTTATCACTTGTGGCTACGACCAGATATTGACACAATGAGCCAGTCCAAGTGGTGTCGTCCGATTGAGAATCCATTCATTAACAACACGCGTGAGTCGGGACTACATTCCTTCGAGTCATGGCAAAGACCAATTTTGACGGATTCTGGTGGCTTCCAAGCTTGGAGTCTGAGTAAAATTCGCAAATTTACTGAAGAAGGAGTTACGTTCAGGGCAATTACCGATGGTTCCAAAAGATTCCTCAGTCCAGAAGTTAGTATGGGTATTCAGACCACGATGGGCTCCGATATTGCTCTAGTTCTAGATGAAGCTTTGAGCGCTGAAGTCAGTTACAAAAAAGCCGTGAGTGCAATGCTCAGGACACAACGCTGGGCACAAAGATCTAAGGATGAATTCGAAAGACTGCGTGGGATTGAGCCTCACAACAACACACTTTTTGGGATTCCGCAAGGTGCAGAGTTCCTAGATCTACGTCGAGAATCAGCCAGACTAACGATGGAGTTAGACTTCGATGGATATTCTATCGGTGGAGTTGCTAACGGTGGTGAGCCAGAAGAGATAATGTATGCACAAGTTCTAGCCCAAACGGAAATTCTAGAAGAACACAAACCAAGACACTTGTTAGGAGTCGGAACGCCCAATGATATTATCGAGATGACCAAGCGTGGAATTGATATGTTCGACTGCGTGTATCCAACGCGTAACGCTCGCCACGGTTCGATTTTTATTTGGACAAATAAAGAAAAGCTGGAATATGAAACCATCAAGATTGAAGGCAAAAGGTTCGAAACAGACTTTAGTTCTATTAACAGTAATTCTAAACTCGAAGAACTCCGTAATTATTCCAAGAGCTATCTGAGACATTTGTTCAAAGCCAAAGAACTTCTGGCGTACAGACTAGCAACTCTTAATAATCTAGAATTCTACTACGAGCTTATGGTAGAGATACGAAAAAAAATTGAGAACGATGAAGAGTACTAGAATATTTATACTAGCAAAATAGCTATTTTCTTAGAATTTTATGAGCTTGTTGACAGTCTTTTTTGATTTGAATTACTAGAGAATCTATTGTCCCGAAGTTCATAACAGGTCTTATGAATTCTACAACTTCTACTTCGATTCGACGATCGTACAGATCTTGGTCAAAATCAAAAATATAAGTTTCGAAAATAACTTTATCAAAATTATACGCCGGAGCAGTTCCGTAATTAGTTATAGAATTATAAATTTTCCCGTCATAGTATGTTCTAGTGGCATATATTCCGTGTTGAGTTTTTTGGAGTGGAGGGGTGTAGAACTTAGGGTCAATATTAGCCGTTGGAAAGCCAATTTTGCGACCTTCTTGACGACCTTTGACTACGATTCCGTTGATTTTGATTGATTTTGATTGATTGATTTTCATATTTTTTGGTTCAAACATTAGCCAACTCCTTCGACATCGATTAATTCTTTGACTAGATTTTTGGTTTCGACCATGAATTCCATCGGCAGATTCTGAATAATATCTTTGCAAAAACCTGTTACTACCAAACTAGTCATTTGCCTAGGAAGCAAACCTCGGCTCGAACCGTACCAGGTTAATTCTTCGCTGATTTTGTTGGTACTGGCTTCGTGTTCAACTATGGAGCTAGAATTGTTGTTAATTACTGTTGGAATTGTTGTAGAAGTCGCTGGTTGAAGTTTTTTTTTGAGAATTTTGACGACCTTATCAATGTCAAAGTTTTTTTGTATGCCAAGTTTTTTAAGTTCTAGCCAGTCTTGATTAGTAATTTTGTGTAAGAGGATAAGATCGTGAATTGTTGACACAGACTGGTTAATTTTGATAAAAATTATTTTTTAGCTCTACATAATTAATGAGCAATCGTTCCAAAAAGCTTCAAAGGTATTACATTTTTTTAAGTTTACTCTAGAATATCAACCTTTGTCAAGAGTATTAATGTGTATAATGCGTACAAAACATCGATTAAAAAAAGTTTAAAAATAATCGTCATCTGTATACTTTTCATCAAAATCTTTAGTGTTTGGTTGGGTTGTTGTGGATACAGAATTGGCGTTGACTGATCTGTTCAAAATCTCTTCGGAAATGCTGTCTTTGTTAAGTTTAATAACCGTCGGTTCAACTTTGGTATTATTAGTTCGGAATTGAACTGGAGTTTCAAAATCATCATTATAAATCTTAGCTTTTTTGGTTTTGTTATTCGGTCTCTTGGTTGTTGTAAGTTCACCTTTGACTTCAAATAATGTAGGAGCAATCATTCCCAGAATCTTTAGTACGGCCCAGATTAACAGAAGAATGCTAGCGAATATGAAGCTATACTCTAAATAATTCAAGGTAATCTTGAAGACTTCACTTGCCAGAATCTCTCCAAAATTACCAGAATCCAAAAATTCCAAATTCACCATCGGAAGAACCAACTTTTTGACAAAAGATCCGAAGTAGGCGAATCCACCAAAAGTAATTAAAATCGTAATATTACCAACGATTAACGACCAGAATAGAGCAAAAATTGATTTATTTAGACCATTATAGCCTCGACTTAATAATGCCAAAATTCCTAGAATTATAATTAAAACTAAACTCAAAATTAAACCGCTATTTTTTTGGAATTGGATTGTTGTGACAATTGTGTTACCAAAATTTTGCCCCAAAGTGTTAGCGGTCTCAGTAATTGAAGTTGTGGTTTGGTTGACTTTATTGGTTATCGGATCTAATGTAGAATTAGTAGTTTTTTGATTCAAATCTTGGATTGCTTTTTTGGAGTTTTCATCGAGATAGTTAATAATACTTTCACTTCCATCGATTACAGTTGCAGGTAGACACAGATTATCCTGAATTTTCCATCCTTTTTCTTTGATTTTGGTGAGATCTTTTTGGGAGCATTCGGTTAGTTTAAGGTCGCTGACAGCTTTGTCAATTTTAGTTTCTAGAGATTTTTCACTTTCTTGAAATTCTTTGGTTGGCAAAAACAGTTTGAAATTTACAGTTTTAGAATCTAAAAAATTAGTAAGATTGTCAATATTTTTTTCGGTTGTGAGCTGTAGTATTCCTGGATTAACAAAGTCTTGAATCCCAATTTTATTGACCAAAATATCAATTCCTCCATTTTGCAGTGCAGATAATTTTAGTTCTTTTTGGCTAAGTTGTTGAGATATTCTATTATAAAACTTGTCTTGTATCAAAGTTTTTTTGGGGATATTAGAGTCGATGATTAACGAGGATACTGACCACATTATTATATTAACAGTAATTACAGTAATTAGGATTTTTTGGAGTAGTCTGAACATAGTTTTTGTTGTTATTTGTTTTGCGATAATCTTAATTATTTATTTGATTATACCTCAAGATTTAATTTTGGGCAAATTTTGACAAGATTCGTAATCTCAAGGATTCTATAAGTATATGATCGGCTATCTTCAAGGCAAAATTCTCAGTCTAATCGGCGACAAAATAATCCTCAAAACCTCTCTCGGAGTAGGTTATATTATTAGTGTCAATCCGCATCGGCGTTTTATGGTCAATGAGAATCTAGA
>JAYUIW010000079.1:0-12667 GCA_043765655.1 bacterium | reverse complement strand
AACAGTTAATTATTTTTTTAATTTTATAGTTGGTTAATTTGCTTGATTTAATCATATGAACTAGTATACTTTGGTAAGTTTTTCTAGTTTAGAGCCTTTGATTTTTATAAAATATTTTTATTGAACAAAATATGATAACCTGTTCGTAATAAAACATTATTTTAAGGTACATTTTGAATATTTTTATGACTTTTGCAAAAATAAAATTTGACATAAATACTATTAAATGGTTTTATTATATATGAATACCCAAAAAGCTACCTTTGTCATTCTTGTCCCGAATTCTAATTCTACAATTATGTCCCAAAGAACACACCTTTACAACACAAAAATTGCACAAAATACATTATTTTTTAGCAAAACAAACATCAAGAGAATTGCAGGCTTCACCGCTTTTACATTATTAATTTCTGCTTTAGCGTTTAATTTTGGTAACAATAATATTCAGACTAATGCTAGCGTTTCTGTTGGATCTAGTACAGGTTTTTCATTTTGTAATATTAATAACGGAAGCGTTATCGCTGGTTCCCCAACCGTTAGCAATGGTGGAGTTCAATCAGTTCCAACGAGTAGTGCCGCTCTAATGATAATCTCCAAGACTGCTGATATAGTTGGTGGTAGTTGTGTTATAGCAAAGTCAGAATATGTAATAATTCCATCTTATCTTAGTCATAATACAAGTTTTGATATCGATTCATTAGGCAACCCAATTAACATTGCTATTACTAATAACGTTCCAACTCAATCTCTAATAAGCTCTACAACAACTGGTGGAATTACTACGGCAATATTCCAAGTTAGCGATGTAGATCTTGATAATTTAGTTTTTGTAGATACTACAGCTACCAATCCTACCAAGGGAACTGTAACTAGAGTTACAGGAACAGATACAGTTAAGTATGTTTCTACTGCTGGTCAAACTGGTACTGACACCTTTACTTCTTCGATTAGAGATGAATCAGTCATTCCTTACAGTAATACCTTTACACCAAGTACAGCTTTTGCTGTTTCTCCGATAGGAAGTAATAAATTCGCTGCATCCAGTCTTCCTTTGACTCAATTCCCAAAGTTTGCTTCAACTATCACTTTTAACATAACCCTTGGATCTAGCTCATCTTCATCCAGTATTGTTTTATCATCTAGTGTTATCTCAAGTCCAGTAATTACTAGTTCTTTAAGCTCAGTTACAACTTCATCTTTAGTCTCTTCAAGTGCTGTTAACCCTGTTTCATCTGCAGTATCTTCAGTTTCTACAGCTGGTAACAATGCTTCACCGGTAGTTGTGGATCATCACTATTACACATGGCCTGGTTATAATATCTGGATTAATCCATATTGGGGAGCATACGATCCTAACTTTGATTTGATAACACTTAAGTCTGTAAATGGAGTCAAAACAACTCCTGGAGTATATCAAGAAATTCCTTTAGATCATGGTAAAGTCGTAATCTATGCAACTGGTAATACAGGTTACGCTCCTGATTTAACTTATGTTGGTGAGTTCACATTCCCGTATGTATTCTCAGACTCTAAGGGTGCAGAATCAACAGGTACCGAAACCATAACAATTCTTAAATATCCTACAGCCCTTCCTATAGTTAATTATAGCTCAAGTAGCTCAACAGTGGTTAGTAGTTCTATTAATAGTTCCTCGTTGGTTTTAAGCTCAGTTCCAACTATTAGTTCTAGTTCTACTGCTATATTAAGCTCTACTTCTAGTTCTGCCCAAGCTTCGTCTTTAGTGGTTTCATCAACTCCAGAACAAGTATCTTCAGTTATTTCTAGTCAATCACCTGTTTTGAGTAGTTCTAGCCAAGTTGTTGTAGCCTCCTTTAGTATTTCTAGTCCTTTATTAATTTCTAGCTCAAATTCATCATTGATGAATAGCACATCGATTAGTAATTCATCATTGTCTAACTCCTTAAGCTCCACCACTGTTAAATCATCCATTGCAGTTTCTTCTGATTCAACTAGTAGCTTTTCTAATAGTTCTCTAACCTCTTCTTCTCCGGGTTGTCAGATTGCAAATGTTCCATGTCCTTGTTGGGTGCTTGGATCTCAACCAATTAACAATTATACTTCTTATAATTATACAGTAACTTCTGTTAACAATAATACTTATAATAATATTAATATAATTCAGTATATTAGTAATTTCTTTGGTCCGTACTTTAATAACAATTATTACAACAGCTATTATAACAATTATCCATATTACTATAGCTCTTCTAACTACGATTATTCTAGCTCTTACTATTATTCGTCAGGATATTCTAGCCAAAGCTTATTATCTAGCCCTTCTTCAAAAACAAGTAATTTGAGTTCTACTATTAATGATTCTAGTGTATTAAGTTCCACAAGTCTTTCACCGCTTTCTAGCTCCACTACATCATTAATTCCAACCTCATCTTCTATTAGCTCTGGTACTTTGAGTGCTAACTCTTCAGCAGTCACCTCATCAATTGTCAACTCGTCTACTAGCTCAAATATTTCAACTAGCTCTGCATCAGTTGCTTTAGGTTCTATTTCTGGATATATATTAGTAGATGGAACTAACGCTCCAATTCTAGGAACAAACATAACTTTAACTACTCTTAGCTGTGGTGGCAACCAAGCTGTAATTCAGGTCGCAACAATCAAGCAAACAGATTCTAACGGTTACTATAACTTCAGCAATCTATCTCTTGGATGTATCTACAAAGTAGTCGAAACTCAGCCATCTACTTATAGTGATTCTAGAGAATCAGCAGGAATTAACTCTATAGTTGTCGGTAATGATACGTTCGAAGTTAATCTCACAGCTTCAGTTGTTAATTCACCTTTGAATAACTTCTTTGAAATTGTTCCAGCGGTCTCTTCTAGTTCGGTAATTACTAATTCTAGTATCGTAAGCTCTTCTACATTACCAGCTTCTTTAAGTTCAGTATCAGCTTCAACTTTGGCCGTTAGTAGCACTCCAAAGTCATCTTTAGTTTCGTCAGCTGTTTCCTCAATTTTGTCTTCAATAACTTCTTCAGTTATTCCAGTATTTAGTTCAAGTGTTATTTCTAGCTCTTCAGCAACTCCTGTTCCACCAACTATTATTGATATAATTTGTAGTTATACATTCAATATTTTTGGTTATCCGATTACACTACTTAACGTCAAAGCAAATGCAGATGGATCTTGCCCACCATTTTCTATTAGTAGCGTAACAACAACTCAGACTATTATTTCCTTGGTTCCAAGCTCTTCTGTTTCTAATATTTCCGTGGGCACCTTGGGAGTAAGCTCAATTAGTTCAATAGTTCCAGCAACTTCAAGCTCTACTTCTGCTGTAATTAGCTCAGTAATTCCGAGTGTTTCATCATCATCGATTGTTTTGTCAAGTATAGCAAGCAGCGTTGTGTCAACTACAAGCTCTTCTTCTACAGCACCTTCTAGCGTTGCAAGCTCTGTAGTCAGTAGCTCATCACCAGCTTCTTCTTTAGCTTCATCTTCTCAAGTAGTTTCTTCTAGCTTATTAAGTTTAGCTAGTTCTTCAAAAAGCTCTATCACTTCTTCTTCTGTAACTCCAATTTCAAGTTCTAGTGTTGTATTATCTAGCGCTTTACCTATTTTTTCAAGCCTAAGTTCGAGTAGTTCAGTTCCTACTAGCTCTTCAATATCTTTAGTTTCTTCGAGTGTATCAAATTCCAGTAGTTCAAGTATTGTTGGTGTTCCAGCTCCAGTCGCTTCAATAATCGGCAATGGTACAGTCATAATTGTCGGTTCACCTAATTCAAGTGCTAATGCTATTGTTCAAGGTGTTCTATCTGCTGTTAACCAAGCCGTCGCCTCCATTCCAACCTTTGGAACATTAAGTGTCAAAAATCTAGGCTTCAAAATTGAAGATCCTTATACATGTGGAGGTGGATTCGAGGGAACTCTTACAGATTCTACCGTCAAAGTAATAAAATACGAATTATTCAAAAAAGGTGACTCAACTCCAATATATGTCTACGAAGTTCCAGTAACAGACGGAAAGTTCAAGTTAGCAATTGATTATAATATTATCAAAGAAGGTGATTACAAGGTTGTATTCACTGGGACTAATTCTAACTCACAATCCCAATCTGGTACATTCGAAGCATTTATTACTAACAATTGTGACAAATCTAAACCAGTTACAACTATCAAACAAGGAACATTCGCAACCAATAATCCAAAAGGAACAACAACTCGCTCTGGAGGGTTAAGTGAAGAAAGCATTAGTATTATTACAATATTAGCGTTAATTATTTTAGGTCTTGGTGGATTAGCAGTTGGTACTAATCTCAAGTCAAATAAAAACTAATTTTTTAAACTAGGCCAAATACACTTTATTTTTTAAGTATTGTAGTATTCGGCATTTTTTGTTAGAAATCAAGACAATTAAGGCTCTAGACTACCATTGATTTATTTGATAACTGACTAAAGCTTGGTTCTTTTTTGAATTGTTTGTTCGAACCATTATTCATAGTCTTTAACTCTCTGTTAGCTATATTTTTTTAGATCGATAGGTGGAACAATATTATCAATTTCTTGAGTTTCTTTATCTATAGCAAAATCTACATATTTGGTAGTTCCCTTGTCATTATAAGCACAGACATACGAAGTAAAGCGATCAGCATCTAACCAAATTTCTTTTGCAATAACATTTTTAAGATCAAAAGACTTTATAAAATTTGCTTCTAAGTAATCATTTTGACCACCAAAGCTTGAATTTGCTCTATGATCTTTTAGTCTCATATATTTATCTATTGAATCGGGCTCATTCAAAATATCAATCATCGGTACGTAACTATTATGATATTTGGCTAATATAAGATTATCAACTATTTTAATCTTAAGAGGGTAAATTCCCCGCCACTTGTGGCGACTTACAAACTTTTATTTGCGAGCCGATCTCTGAAAGAGTGTTTTTCGTAGTACCCCGTTGCTTTCTTCGGGGATAGGAAAACAAGGCGAAGAATTTATTATAATCGTATGGTTTAGGTTTTGGAGATTTTTTTAATCCTGGTAAGTTTTTATGAAGGATTTCAAGAGTTTTTTCATTTGTAATCCCCATTGATGCTGAGTTTGATTTGTTAAATAGTTTTTAAACATATTGTAATTATACCGTACATCCCCAGAATTGCCAAATCCTACTTATAATATAATTTATACTACCTTCACCTCTCCATCTTTGAATCTTCATTATAGTTTTTAGTCAAAAAATAACCTGCTCGTTAAACAGGCGGATATTTATCTTTTAGGCTTTAAATATTTTCTTTGAATACCCATACCTGAAAGTTGATGATAAATTTTCATATCATGTTGTTGAACTTCTGTAGGTTCTTCTGTTAAAATAAGGTTTCCTTCATCGTCAAAACACGAATAACCAATATTAGGATGAGTAAGTTTCATAAGCTGGAACAATTCGATTCCACGTTTTTTTTGTTCTTCATATGTTCCTGCGTAACCACTTTCTACAATACACCTTGGAGTATTTGGTAAATATTTTGAAGGATGTCCAGGACCCTCATAGTCAAGATCTAAGTATAAACCTGTTTTTTTATCTAAAGTAAGAACTAGTCTTTTCTCAAACTCATTTTCTGGAAACAAGTTAAGCTGTAATGCGCCTTCTTGATTATTTTCTACAACAAATTTTTTGGATGCTAGGTTTTGTGTTATTAATTTTGAATACATAATAGTTAAAGTTTTATTACTTCAATTTAATTATATCATACATTTTATCTTTTAGCAAATTGACCATAAAACACCTTAAATACTATATTTCCGCCTCTCCGTCCTTGAATCTTAGAATAGTTTTTTTAGTGTTATCAAACTCACTGGCAATTTCTACCGACTGACCGTCTTGGATTACGATAGAATAACCTAGATTAAGAATTTTTTTGGTATCATACAGACTAATTGCTTCGAAGGTTGTGTTGAGAATACTTTTGGACTCAAAGATACTGCGAGAAACTAGCGATTGGATATTAGTAAATGCGAAGTTGACCTGTTGATTATAATTACTAATCCGTGGCACGAAATTACTGTCTAATCTAGAATAATATTGCAAGGAATATTGAGCTTGGTTGAGTCTACTTGTAACAATATTTTTGATCCCAAAGTAATTCCTATTTATTTCATTTTTGATTATCACGAATCGCGAACGAACCAAGTTGTCAATATTGGAACATAGCTTAAGATTCTCGTTGATTTTATTTTTGTTAAACTGTAAAATTCCAGCAATTATCAAGTCCATAAAGTCTTGATACCTAGCTTTTTTGGCATTAAAATAATTAGTTATAAAATATTTAAGAGAGCTTAGTTCATCGCTTAACTCGCTATAACTATTAGAACATAATTCGGCAGCGTTAGAAGGAGTAGAAGCTCGCAGATCGGCAACTTTTTCGGATAGACATTCATCGCGTTCGTGTCCAATTGCCACAATACTGGGTTTGTTAAGAGCATAGATCGCTCTCACAATCTTCTGGGAATTAAAGACCATCAGATCTTCCTTGGAACCGCCGCCGCGGGTCAGAACTACAGTGTCAATGTTGTACTTGTCGCACATAATATTGGCAATCTCTAACTTGCTGAGAATGTCGTACTCGGCACCAACTCCTTGAGTTTTGATAGGCAAATAAAAAATCGTAATTCCACGGCGACGTTCGCCCAAGACTTTTTGGAAGTCATCAATAGCCGCCGAATTTGGACTGGCAATTAGTAGAATTCGAGTTGGAGCTGTATTAATTTTTCGTTTTCGACCCTCATCAAAAAGTCCTTCGGATTGGAGTTGGAGTTCTAATTCTTGGAGTTTGCGGAGTAGTTCGCCATCGCCAGTTAGCCACATTGCTTCGACTTCGAATTTGAGTTTAGATTGTTTGTCAACTTTGAATTTGCCTTCGATTCGAACGCTCCAGCCTTCATTGAGCGGGAATCCAAAGCTAGCAACCTTGCCACCATAACACTGACACACGATACTGGTTTCGTCCTTGTCCTTAATCGTGAAGTAGTACATCGACCCAAAGGCTCTAACATCTCCGAGCTCACCTTCGACCGTGAAGACTTTTTCGCTGACACGGAGTTTGATGGCTTTGATTGCTTCGCTAACCGTGAACACGACTCCAGAATGCTGATTTTCATTCCCACCTAACTTGCGGGATAATCGCTCGATTGTGGAATCCACGACCAGATAAGTGTCCTTGTCCGATTCGTGTAGTAACCATGTCTGAAGATCGTTGACTAGATCTTGCCCCGCGATTAATCCTAGAACTGTGGCAACTTTTCTGCGAACAGCGACTGACTTGTGGAATTGGAGATTGAGAAGTTCGGCGATATATTCTGTGCGTCTATGTGTTCCCACGAAGTCAACTTGGCTCAATAGTTCCTTGGCCTTGTGATCGACTGACAAAAAATCTAGCTCAACATTAGCATTTTCTTTTCTTTTTTCTTTTCTTTCTTTGGTTTTAGGTTTTTCTTTGGTTATTGTTAAAGTATCACTAAGAAACAAGTCTGACATATACTTTATATTATGATTAAGGTTCGTTATAATGTCAAAAAAATGTCAAAAAACCCCTTATTATTTTTTAAAACTGCAAAAATTCAGATAAATTCCCAAAAATCTGATTAGAGCTTGTTAGGTGTACAAGAGAATTGCCTACCACTATTGACAATTAACCATAATATTGAGATAATTAAGAGTAATATTTAACTTTATAACTTTTTATTTAATCCTTATCTTATGCTTTCAATCGGACTTGTTGGACTGCCCAACGCTGGCAAATCTAGCCTTTTTAACTTACTAACCGATAGATCAGTTCCTGCCGAGAATTTTCCGTTTTGTACCATTGATCCAACTGATGGAATCGTAGAAGTTCCTGATCCACGCTTGACAACCCTTAAGGCTCTAGTCAATGCCCAAAAAACTGTTCCTGCGATGATTGAGTTCAGAGATATCGCTGGCCTTGTCAAAAATGCTTCTCAAGGTGCAGGTCTTGGCAATCAATTCCTTAGTCATATTCGTGAGGTTGATCTGATTTTACTTGTCGTAAGATGTTTCAAAAACGATGATATTATACACGTCGAAAATCGTGTTAATCCATTGGAAGATGAGGAAATATTACTACTTGAATTAGGTCTGCACGATGAGAATATTATTAGTAAGCAAATCGCTACGCTCCAAAAATTCAAAGGTAAAGACAGTCTTTTTGACACTAAGATTAATGCCTGTAACGCACTCAAAGCTAGAATTAATGGAGATAACAAGGAGATTATTGCCCTGGACGAAAAGTTCACCAAAGAAATTGAATATACCAAGTGGCGAAAGTCCTTGAACCTACTGACCGACAAGTCAATTGTACGACTGGCTAATATTACTCAAGATGGCGATAATGTGGCTTACCAGAGCGACTTTGAACTCGATGTTAAGTTAGAATCGGAACTAGTTGGAATGAGTCTGGAAGAGCGAGCTGAATTCGGCTATGGGACAGAGACTGGTCTGGATAAATTAATCAGACATTGCTTCACTAAGCTCGGATTAGATGTCTATTTAACTGCAGGAGAAAAAGAAGTTAGAGCTTGGACATTCAAGCTTGGAATGACGGCTCCGCAGTGCGCTGGTGTAATTCATACTGACTTCGAAAAAAAGTTCATTTGCGGCGAAATGGTTAACTTTGACGACTTCGTAACTAACCAAAACTGGAAAAACTGCCTCGAAAAAGGGCTAGTCAAACGCCAAGGTAAAGAATTCGTAATGACTGGCAATATGGTCGTCGAGTTCAAGATTGGCGGGTAGGGAATAAAATTATTTATAAACTAAAATTATTATTAAAATATGTTAAAACTAATGGATGGATATTACGATGTTGCTGATAAGCTTGAAAAACCTTATTTACAAGATAATCCTAGGTTATTAAGAAAAATATTTGCAACGCCTAGAGATAGAGTTTTAGCTCAGACGTGGCATATAAACAATATACATTTTCAACTTTGCGGATTAGGAA
This sequence comes from bacterium, assembly GCA_043765655.1. Lineage (GTDB taxonomy): Bacteria > Patescibacteriota > JACMRA01 > JACMRA01 > JACMRA01 > JAYTWQ01. The sequence goes on along the minus strand of JAYUIW010000079.1, from coordinate 3,674 downwards.
ATTCACAAGCTTTGACTTCAGATTCTGTGTTAATGTCTCATTTTAGACTTTTAGATTCTCATCAAGAGGATTATAGTTGTCAAGAGTTTATTATTCCTAAATTTCAAACTTATCTTGAAGGAAATATTAATGACGACATTACAAAAGAAAATATACCTTTAGCCAAAAATTTGATGATGGCAATTAAAATAATCCAGACTTCTTCAGCTCAAGAACTTGGAAGTTTAGTTTATAGTAACCCTAAAATTATTGAAAGTATAAGTCAAAATATATTAGGCTATGATGAATCAGCTCAGTTAATTTTTAGAGATACTTTGCAATTAAGATCAAAACTATAAGTACAAATGTCCCAAAGAGCTATTACAGTAGGAGTTTTTGATGGTGTTCATATCGGACACCAATTTTTGATAGACAATTTAATTACTATTGCTAGTAATAATAGCTTGACTTCATTGATAATTAATTTTGAGTTACTGGAGAATAAACATAAAGATAGTATAAAACAAAATCCCTCTGTCCGTCGGACATCTCCCTGTCGTGGCGAGGCTTCGTCTTGGGAGACCCAAGACCCACTTCTCACTTTCATCAAGGGAGAGCTAGATAAAAGCTTTTCTTTTAAATTACTTACTGACCAAAGAACCAAAGAAAAAAAACTACGATCTTTGAACACTGATGAAGTTCTAACAATTCCATTGACTCAAGATTTTATGAACAGAAGTGCGGTGGATTTTTTGGAATATTTGCTCAACGATCTACAGATGAAGATTTTAGTTGTTGGAGATGATTTTGCCTTTGGTAAAGATAGAGTAGGGAATATTAACTGGCTAAAAGAGCATTCTTTGATGAGAAGTTTTGAATTAATTGTAATTCCAAGGCTGGTAGTTCATGAGCATATTATTAGTTCTACTTTTTTGAGAACTTTGGATCCAGAATCTAGGTCAAAATACCAATAATACTTGACAAAATTATTACATATAATATATAATATAGAGTATAAGAAAATAAAAATAGTCTAGGTAAATTACGTATTCTCAAAATAGATTATGTCAACATTATTTCAGCAATCAAAAAGACAAGTCAGAGCTTCAGTCTCTTCTAATAAGAATAAAACACATTTTCAAAAAGTATCTAACTACTCAAATTTTGGAAGTATTAAAAACAAAAAAAATAAAGATTTAAAACAAAAATCAAATTATTTGGTATTATTTTTTGGTAAAGTTGTTGGAACTCTCCAGATTCCATTAACTCTTGGTCTGATTAGTTATAGCTTATTCAGTGTTCTTGCTGCTTCTTTTGGGACAACTACAGTTGCTAAGGCTCAATCAATCCCCCAAATCAAAATTAACTACAATCAGAACATTACCAAGAATTAAATCCTAATTTTTTGTCGTCTAAAATTCCAAAACTCATCACTGATTCCTTCGCATATACGTATTGCCGCAACGAATATTCCTATGTTGGACTCTTTCCAAGCAGACAGTTTTTAAGTCCTTGAAGGACTTTTTTTGTTCAGTTAATTTTTGGTTGGTTTTTCTCTTTCTCCCAGTTCTTTGACATTATTCCTGTATTGTTCTCCGCGATCGTAGGCATTAGCGAACATTCCAAAACTTGCACTGGCTGTAGACATTAGGCAGATTCCACCTTTTGTGGTTAGTTTGTAGGCTAGTTCTACGGCTTTTTTCATATCTCGAGCAGTCATAATATTACATTTAGACCGATCCAATTCTGCTACAATTTTGCTTCCAGTTGGCTCAAAACAAATAAAATTCTTGATTTTGGTCTTGGTAAGATTGTTAGCAAGCTCCGTATAATCTATCCCTTTGTCATAACCTCCGACAATTATTGTATCTAGATTCTTATTCCCAAAAGATTGAATCGCCGCCCAAGTTGCCTCAGGAATAGTTGCCAAATCATCAGCGTAGAACTTAATATCCTTGTGCATTCCCACCATTTCAATTCGACCTTTGAGAGGTTCATAACTTTCGATAGATTTTAGAATTTTATCTTTAGATAGACCTAACCTTAGACAAGCCTCCATAACAAGTTGGCAATTAATCTGGTTATGATCTCCTTGAAGTTTGGTCGCGAACTTAACCTTGGGAACGGCATTAATAATCTGGGCAATTGTGTCAATGTTATCGGGAATTTGGGTACTTTTGATAAGATAATCCTCAGAAGCCTGGAACTTAGTAATGTTAGCTTTGGCGTTGTAATATTCTTCCATCGAACTATGGACATCTTGGTGATCCACAAAGAAGTTAGTCCAGATAGCAATATGCGGGGAATTGCGGAGCATTTGACACTGGAAGCTCGAAAGTTCAAAAACATAATAAGATTCTGGGTCAAAATTGTCTAACAAATCGGTATTAATACTACCAATATTACCAAGAAGTTGAGACTTGTAATTGTTATCAACTAGAACATGTTGGATCAAACTCGCCGTTGTGCTTTTGCCCTTTGTACCTGTAACTGCAATAACTTTGTTCATATCGAGCTTCTGGAAGAGCATTGTAATTAGTGAACTTATCTCGACTTTATGTTCGTTAATTATCTTATTAAGAGCAATTCCGGGACTTTTGTAGGCGGTGGTAACTTTGGGAATGTTGAGATCTTTTTGCAGTTTTAGATTTTCGAATTCCTTGGGCAAATTATCTAATTTTTGATCAAGAACAACAATGTCTGTAATTTCAGTAGTCACGAAATATCGAGCTAGAGCCTGACCTTCTTTGCCGAATCCTAAGATTGCAATTGATACTTTTTTAGTAGTTTTTTTGGTTGGAGTTGAAGTTATTGTGGGCATTTTGATAATTATTTTTGGAGTTTTTATATGTTTTTGATATATGTAATAATCTTTACGAACTTTGTCCTTATATAATAACCTTTAATATTATTGTTGTAAAATCTTTTGAATAAAATCTTTTGAATCACGCTTTGTTTTGGGCTTGGGGAACGGGAATATATAGAGCTTGCCAAACTTAAAAATCTATGGTATACTAAAGTGGTATAATAAGAACATACTAACTCAAATTAACCCTGAATTTATGTCATATTTAACTCAAACAAAACTAATTTTTAATAACTTTTTTTTAATGACTGAAGATGCTCCAGAAGGGCTGTCTAGTCGTGAACCTATACTTGATTTATTGGAACAAATAAATAATAAAGTTGAATCTTTGAGAAAAATAACTTTAGAAATAAAAGAAAAAAAGATTTTGCAAGATAGTTTTTTTGATAAAATTGAAAAAATACTCTATAATGCCGAGGTTCTTGATTCAATGTATTTGTATTTGCCGATATTAGATCAGATAAATAATATCAATTATTTGAATACGGTTTTAGCTGAAATCGAAGTTTTAATAGATGAGATTAAAAACTTAGAATCTTCTTTTAAGCTAATTGAAGATGTGTTGTCAAACAATAATAGAGAATTTTAGGCACTGTTAATCCAAACAACAACTCAAAACCTTTGCTTGACATCTAAGCACTTCTTGAACTACAATTAAAGAATGTTGCTTTCACGTTGTTACTCACATTATTCGCTCCTTAGTAGTGTTCCACAGGTTAATGCTCTGGTTGAATTCGCCAATAATCTCGGTTATACAGGCATTGCTCTGAGTGATGAAGATTCTGGAGCTAGTCTCGTGGATAGCCTCGATTCGTGTGCCAAGCATTCG
>JAYUIW010000078.1:0-39185 GCA_043765655.1 bacterium | reverse complement strand
TTGATATTACCACTAGAGTATATTCGTGGATTAAAGTGGAATTTGTCGCCGTACTCTTCCCACTGTTCTCTCAGATGTGGCGGAGCGATTACGATGGTTTTGAGATTCAAGTTATTAGCGATTACTGACGATATGACTGATTTGCCTAGTCCTACAACATCAGCAATAATTACTCCATTGTGATTCTCGATAACTTCAAGGGCTTTGTAGACAGCGTCGCTTTGGTAGGTTAGGTCTGAAAATTCATCGCCTGTAATTAGACCAGCGGTTGCAATTTTGTCATTTTTTTTGATACCAAAATACTCCTTAAGAACTCTCAAATACATAGCAAAAGGATTGGCCATATTATCAATCCAGACTTTGTCGATTACTTTTTTTTGGAATTCGTCATAGTTGTTACTACTTATCAATGGAACAGAAGTCGCCCACAATTCTTCGAAGAACTTATTAGCATCCTCAAAACTGCGTTGATCATTCAGTATAACATTAGCCTCCAACCTACCTTCTAGTCCACTGTAGGTGAGATTACTAGAGCCCGTAATTACGATTCCATCAGTTCTGTGAATGGATTGACTTGCCTGATCCAAGTTGAACAAATAGACTTTGGAATGATTAGGTTCAAATGTTTTGCGAACTTCAAGCGTACCGTTTTGAATTTTGGTGATAAAAACTCTCCACGACTCGGTTGTGTCAGAATTATCAAAGCTCTCCGTCTCATTAATTCCATTGATTAAACTAGCGAAGTATTGTTCTTTTTTTTGGAGATTAGACTGGTTGTTTTTGTCAATTTCGATTTCGTGAACTTTATTGTTAATCTTAGTTTCTATGTCCATTCCCACTAGTATTCTCACTTTTTTGTCTACTAATCCTTTGTATATTCCTCCGAATCCCGAAAAATAAAAGTAACCCACCAGAATGTCAATATTCTCGGTTATTCCCATATAATCAGTCATTATCTTGGACAAAAGCTCTCTTTGATTAGTTATAAAATTAGTGTGAGACATATTACCTATAATTATACAACGAATTATGCTTTTTGTTCAAGTTATTATCTATTTTTATTCTCGTTTTTACCTATAAAATTATTCCAAAAATTAGCCATAAACTTACTCCAAATTAAGTAACTTCTCAATGACTTGAGTCTCGGTTGGAAGGTATTGAGCTATTTCAGCTGGGAGTTCGTTGATTGTCCTATAATTATTATATGTTGCTACTCCCAACGGTTCTCGACTAGTGTTGAGCATATATTCCACTTCGGTTCGGTTTTTAGTACGACAGATCAAAATTCCTATGGTTGCGTTTTGTTCGTCAGATTTGATTTTGTTATTCGTTAGAGCGAGGTACATTTGGAGTTGACCAATATCTTTGGCGTTGAATTCTCTTGCTTTGAGTTCCACAACTACATAACAATTGAGCTTAAAATTAAAAAACAGTAGGTCAATAAAATATTCTTTGTCGTTTAGTTCGACTTTGACTTGCCTTCCAACAAAAGCAAAGTTACCACCCATTTGACCCAAAAAATTAACGATATTATCAACGATCGTATTTTCAAGCTCTCTTTCAGCAATTGGTTGATCTGGGTTGATTAGTTCTACGTTGTAGTCATCCACGAATTCCCAAGCTACTCTTTGTTTTAGATCTTCTGGAATTGTATTGTCAAAATTATTTTGGGCTAGAAGTTGATTTTGGAATAATTTGTGTTCAAGTTTGTCTTTGAAGATCTAGCTTTGACCAACCTTTGAGATTTGTTTGTCTGAGATAAAATTCAATCTCCAGTTCATCTTTACATTTTTCCAAAATCAAACAATTTTGCACCCAACCAATTTCTCGTACCAGTGGTGCGAGTTTTATGTTTTGAGAATATTTATCATAAAATGCTTTCATTCTCCACAAGTTTGAAGCCGAAAAACCTCTAATTCCAGAGAATTCTGATTGAAAATCCTTGGATAAAGTTTTGATAACAGAATCGCCCCAATTTTCTTTAGAGATTTTCTCACTTACGGTTTTGCCAATATTCCAGTAGAGGTCAACTGTTTGCTTGCTAACCGATTTGAGCATTTCATATCTGGATTTTTGAATAGATTGAACTAGCTCTTGGAGTGTTTGTCTATATTTTAGATCGTCGACTGAACCTGTAGTTTGGCTTATTAAATTATCTGACATTTTATAAATATTACTATTTATCTTTTAAAACAAAATCCCCGAGCCATTCGGCTCACCCCTTTAAAAAGGGGTAACTAGTTAGAATATTTTTAGTGAAATAGGTATAATTCCTTTCCCAACTACTTAACCTTCAACTTCGCTAGATTTTTAACTTCAATAACTTTAGCACTTTCAAAGTCATCTTTGAGCCATTTGAACTCGACATTGAGTTTGTTCCAGTCTACTTTTCCAAGGACATTTTGGAATTTGGAAGAATCGATTAATGGTTCCACGAAGCAGTTCATAACAATGTTTTGACCAGATTGATAACCTTGTTTTTTGCGGAATTCTTGGACTCCACGCTCGAAGTCTCTAGCTAATCCTAGCAGTTCTAATTCTTCCGAGATCTCTAGATTGACAACGATTGTTCCGAGTTCATTTTTGATTTCAGATTTTTGTTCCCAGTTTTGTTCTTTAATGGAGTTTTGACTAACTTCTAACAGATTACACTCCTTGAGAATCATTATTTTAATACTTTCATCTAGTTCAATATTACCCAGATCGGCTTCCAAAGGCTGGCGAACACGGGAATTATTAGTTTTGCGGACACTATGAATTTCGCTAACTATAGACCGGACGAGTTCCATTGTAGAATTAATACTAATTTGCTTGTCTGTAAGTGCTTTTGGTTTTGGAATATCGGTGAGATGTACAGATTCTAGATCGTCTTCTAATCTTATTGCTGACCAGATTTTTTCGGCATTAAAAGGCTGATAACAGGCAATTGTAGTTGCGAATAACTCCATCGTATCGCGTAGGCAGTTGGCGATTTCTTGACCATTTTCTTCCAAGAGATCTTTGGATCTGCGGATGTACCAAGTCGAGAAGTTGTTGATATATGGCGGAATTAACCGTCCTGCAGTTGCAATATCGTATTGATCCATTGCCGCGATGAACTCGTTAACTAATTGCTGAGTTTGGGCTTGCCACCACTTGTTGAGAGGGTGTTTGTAAGATTTGGTTTCAGATTTTTTGGGATAAAACTGCGATAGAACTTGCTTGATAAAACTAATCGAATTACTTAATAATAGAGTATTCTCTCTAAAGACAATCTCCAAGTTCCGATCCGAAAAGCTCAAGGCCTCGCCGTTCACAACCACCGATGACAAGATATATAATCTCACTGCATCCGCTCCGAATTTGTCCAACAAGATATTAGGATCTGTGTAGTTGCCTTTGGATTTGGACATTTTTTGACCATCGGAAGCCATAATTAGCCCAGTACAATTGATATTCTTGAAGGCGATATCTCCGAAAACTCCGTTACTAATAACATGCAAAGCCCTGAACCAACCTCGTGTTTGGTCTTGAGCCTCGGCAATCCAGTCAGCCGATTTTAGATTTTTCATTTTGGAGACATACTCTGATTCGAACGGATAATGAACCGAGGCGTGAGGCATTGAGCCAGACTCGACCCAACAATCCAGAACTTCATGAATTCTAGTGTAGACTTCGCCGTTTTGGTCCTGTAAAATAATCTCGTCAATGAACGGACGATGCAGATCTAGAGGCTTGATTCCACCGACTACTTCGAAGTTTTTTAGATTTTGATCTTGCTTTACTTCTTGATAAAAATAGAATTTAGAGACATTTTTGGTTGAGTTTTCGTGTAGTCCCATCATCCAAGTCGTCCAGAGTTTTTGTTCGTTTTCTTCCAGAATAATTTGAACATTTTGGTATTTGGCGAATAACTCTAAGACTTCTTCTAGGATAGCTTGGCAAATCGGAGCAATAGATGCCATATCGGTGAGCCCAGATTGATGCAGATTAAAAATATTCTTGGACTTGTTATGAGCGGCGGCGATTCCAAGAGGAAGCTTGATACTAGAATCAGTCATTATGATTGTATTACCGTCTTTATATAGTGAAGTGTCCAGATCTTTGGAATTGATGAGCTTGAACACTGGATTAACTGCGAATTCTTCGAGCTTGGCGACGCTATCGATGAAGATTGTTTTGTCCTTAGAGCTATTTTGCCAAATTGGAATTGGAGTTCCCCAGTAACGATTGCGACTAATACACCAGTCTGGTGCGGTTTCTAGACCGTTTTCGAATCTTTGATTGAGTGATTGCGGGAACCAGTTTATTTTTTGATTAAGTTCTACAGATTTTGTTGTCAAAGCAGTTTCGCGGATAAACCAACCATCTTGAGTAGAGTAGTAGACTTTTTTGTTATCGCGTCCGTAGATTGGAACTCTGTGAGTGTGTTTGAATTTAGTGAACAAGATTTTTTTTGACTCCAGAATATCCAGAATTATTGGATTAACAGATGTGAATTTTTTGGAGAAGGCTGGCTCTAGAACTTTATCAAGAGTACTTAGAATTTCGCCGTGTTCGTTGAGTGAGTGCAGAACAGGAAGATTGCAGGATTTGCGGAGGTTAAAGTCGTCTTCGCCATATGCTGGAGCAATGTGCACCACTCCAGTTCCATCTTCTAAAGTTACAAAGTCGCCGTGGTTTATACTGAACGCGTTTTCAAAGCCTGTTTGATCGCTGTGGTTTTCATTAATTTGGAATAGTGGAGTGTATTTGAGACCGACTAGATCTTCGCCTTTGAGCTGGGCAATTTTGAGAATATCAGAGCCAATTGCTTCTAGATAATCACTAGAATCTTCATAGTTTCCCTCGATCTTGGAGGCTTTGGCTAATAGAAGTGGATTAATAATCTTATTCAAAATCTCCACAGCCGTAGACTCGGCAAGTACGATAATCTCACTAGTTGTCGGGTTGAGATATAGGGAATACTCGAAGTCTTGATTGACTGCAAGGGCAACATTAGCAGGAATAGACCAGGGTGTAGTAGTCCAAGCTAGGATATTGATTGGATAAGTTGCCTTGAAGATTTTGTTGAGTTTGTCTAGAGATTCTATATTCTCATCACAAAACTTAATTTCGCTACTGATATGAGACTGTTCGTCGTCTTGGGAATTTTTGGCTTTGTCTTTGGTGAGTTCGCCTTCGTCTACTTTGAGAGAGTTTTTGACGAGTTCGTCTTTGTTGACTTTTTTGATTCCGGGATTATTGAGGCTGGCTAGTCTTTTTTCTAGGTCTTTTTTGATTTTGGTTTGTGTGTCAATTGTTTCGTTAATTGTGGAGGTAATTTTGGCAATAAGACTAATTCTGGATTCTCCGTCTAGGGTGAATCTTACCACAGGCGTCTCTATGGTTTCGTTGTCGTACTTGACTTCCATTGCAACGTCCGTGTGTGTGAGCGGAACTCCGACACTAGGCGAGTACATACTGGTTCGGTAGTCTTTGTAGATGAGGTTTTTGTCCCATAATCTTCCCAACCCCCACCAGACCGACTCCATAAAGTCATTATCCATCGTACGGTATTGACTATCCATATCCACCCAGCGACCGATTCTTTCGATCGTCTTACGCCACTCGGTATCGTACATCATCACGGTGGAACGGCAGTATTCGTTGAATTTGGTGATTCCGATTTCACCTTCGATCTGTCTTTTGTCTGTAATCTCTAATTTTTTTTCTGCCAAAACTTCGATCGGAGCTCCGTGACAATCCCAGCCCCAGTTGCGTGGAACATAGAAGCCTTTTTGGGTTTGGTAGCGTAGAACGGTGTCTTTGAGCTGACTTACTAGGATGTGTCCCCAATGTGGCAGACCAGTTGCGAATGGCGGACCATCAAAAAAAACAAATTCAGGTGAGGATTTGCGGTTGGCGATTGATTTGGCAAAGGTTTTGTTGTCTTTCCAGTAGTTGAGGACATCTAATTCGGTGTTGAGCATATCTTTTAATTTTATGCTTTGTAAGCACAATTGTCAAGAATTGGGTTCATAGACTTGCCAAAGTTAGATTTGTTGTGTATTATTTGGGATGAAAGTTTAAAAAATTAAAATTATAATATTATGTCTAAAAATAGTAAACAAGAAGGATTTGGATTTGAAGATGAAGGGGATAATATTTTTTTAAGAGGTCGAATAGAAAGGGGGAAAAAAATAGATCAAGAAATTTTGAAAGCACAAGAAAAAAATGAACAAAATAATGAGATTATTGATATATTAGACTGGAACTGGACCTTCTCCGAAGATTTGGTAGATCTCGATGCGTATATAATTACTAAAGAAGATGAGATGAAAGAACAATATGAATATTTTGATATTGAAAAATATACTAGAATATATTCGCTAGCTAAAGAAATGATTGACAAAGCTAGAGAGCTATCAAGTCTAAACAGCAAAGACAGATTAGCAGAATATTTGATTAAATTAATTAACACAAATATAAACGTATATATTGATTTAGCTGATGAAATATTTAATATTACTGACTCTGGCGACTATAGACACAACTCTTTGGTTAACCAAATTTTTAATTCTAATATTGGCAGAAAAGATTTTTATGAATTGTTAATTGGCGTAGAGCAATCTTTATTAGTATCTGAAATTTTTGATTTGCAAAAGACCTTTCAATCTGATTCTATTAGAAGAAACGATAGAGATCAAGATGATACTGAATAGTTAGTTTTTGAATTACAAAAATCGTCTACAATTAAACACAAAAATATAACTTGACCAAAAAAGCTAGAATTGGTTTACTATAACATATATGACCGAACACAACAATGACCAAAAAACCAACAACTGGGAACAATCTTTCACTAATCTTACAACTGTTAGCAGCTGTCTAGAGCTTAAAGATTCTCTGTCTCAAATTGGACAAATTAGCGAATTAACTGGGAAGCTAGCAACTGCGGACAAAGAATCCAAGGCGTTACTTGGCAAAGAACTCAACATTCTAAAACAAAACCTCAAACAAGCCTGTGATACTAGAATCCAAGCCATCCAGAGAGAACAAGAAAAAGACAAGTTTGTAAGTTTTGATCCGACGTTCGTGGGAAGTTATAATCATAGTATGAGGAAAGGTTCATTCCATCCAATCACAATTGCTATGAACGACATTGTTGGAATCTTCCAAAAAATGGGATTCTCAGTTGCTGATGGGCCTCTTGTCGAAACCCAAGAAAATTGTTTTACTAATCTGTGTATGCCTGATTATCACCCAGCGCGCTCGATGCAGGATACTTTTTTTATGAAACAAAAAGACACAATCGGTGAAAATTACGTCCTTCGAACTCACACAACAGGAGTTGATCTGCGATATACCAAGAATCTGAAGCCGCCAATTCGTATGGTTTGTGCTGGGCAAGTGTATAGGAACGAAAAAATAGATTCAACTCACGACATTATGTTCCACCAAATCGAATGTCTATACATTGATCGCCATGTTAGCTTTGCTCATCTTAGAACGTTGATTGAGGACTTTTATAAGCAGTTCTTTGGGAGAGATGATCTGGTTGCTAGACTTCGCCCGAGTTACTTTCCATATGTTAATCCCGGCCTAGAAGTAGATATTAGTAACCCGTTCAAAGAAGATTCGTGGCTAGAAGTTGGCGGCGCGGGACTACTTCATCCTGATGTTATAGCTAATATGGGATATGATTCCAATGAATTCCAAGCCTTAGCCTTCGGATTCGGAATCGATCGTATGGCACAATTACAGTTCAACCTCAAAAGCCTTGGACAATTCTTCGAAGGGAATATAGAGTTCTTGGAAGGAGAAAAATGCCATTAATTTAGTTTTTGATTAAGTTAATTATAGTTGAATTATTAGGGTAATTTATACTAATTCCGCCAAAGGTGTTTTAATTAGAAAATACTTGTACAACCTTATTTGTTAGGCGACGCACGTATCCTAAAGGGTTAGCTGAAGGCTCGAAAATTTTATTTTAGAAGATACGTAGTGGAATGAGGGTATCTTCTTTATTCATAAAGACAAAATAAGGTGAAATTACGATCAAAACAAGTTTAATCACCTTGACAAAAGCACTACAAAATGTCATGATTATAAGGTCGTAAACACAAATTACCACTGTTATGCAAAATTATAATATATACCTTATTCTCAACCCCAATCTTAGCTCCGAGAATGTAGGCGCAGAGCTAGATAACCTGAATTCTTACCTTGTCAGCATTAATGCAGTTAATATTAATGTCAACAAAGAAGGACTCAAGAAACTAGCCTACCCTATTACCAAGTTCAATACAGGATTCTACGTCAATATTGACTTTGATCTTGATATTTTTGACTGTTCCAAGCTCAAGACAATCGAAGCCAAAATAAACTCCTTAGAGGGAATTATTCGCTACTTAGTTATTAACCAAACAGACTTTTTGGTCCAAAAATCCAAAGAAAAAAAGACTTCTTTTGACATTCTTTCTCACAGAGACATGAACAAAGGTCTTGGTAACAACAAAAAGTGTATTGTTAACGCTATGGGTCTTCGTGAAATCGACTACAAAGACATCGAACTATTGAGTACCTTTACGTCTCCATACCACAAAATCTTCGGTAAAAAGCGAACTGGCTCGACTAGTAAGAACCAAAGAAAAATCTCACAGGCTATCAAGCGTGCAAGACATATGGCTCTAATTCCATTCACCAATATCCACGAAATGTAAATTCTAACTCAAATATAATATTATGGCTATCTCCAAAACCAAAAAAAATATGATAATGAGTGATTTGCAATCGTTCGTGAATCCTCAAAAATCAATTGTAATCGTTACCACTAACGACACCAAAAAAACTATTGATGCAGCAACTAATTTTGCTATTAGATCTAATGCCAATAAGGTCGGCCTAGTTATCAAAGTCATTAAAAACTCCATCATCGAAAAAAACTTTCCTTCAGTTCCACAGCTTAGCGGTCAGACATATATTGCATACCTTGCAGACTCTGAGCAGACTAATGAAGTAATCGTTCCCAAGAACTTCGTCGATGTTATTGACCAAGGTTTCCAAGACAATTTCAATATTGTTGGTGCGATTATTAACGGCGAATTCGTTGATTCTAGTACTGCCAAGTCCTACGCTAATATTGATTCTCTCGAGACTTCAATCGCCAAGACCGCAGGTACAATTAACGCAATCATTGCCAAAATTGCTCTTACAATTAAAGAAATTCCAGGATCAACTGCTCGCGCTATTAGCGAAGTCGCCAAATCCAAATAGTCCAAATAGGTTTTTTGAACCCAAAAATATTATCTACTTTTATTAGTAGGTTTTTTTGTTGGTATAAAATTAACGGCTTTAGACTGCTTGAGAATTTTTAGAGTTTAGTGTATAGGATAGTTCTCAACAAAGAAATTTTTGAAAGACTAAAAAATGGCTGGAATAAATTTGGAACGACTGATTACTTAAGAGATTATTATGGGATTAGAAAAAATAGAGATATTTTATTTATGGAATAATTTTTTTGCACACCCAATACAAAACAATTTTGCGATTCTTGGAATTATTAATTTGCCAAAGAGTCAAAACTAAAGCATACTATAACAATGAATATTAGCAAATCTATAGACAGTAATTTTGAGACTGAGTCAACCTCTACCAAAACTCGCCTCAACAAAGCTCTCGCCAAAGTTACAGGATTATCCCGCCGCCAAATCGACGAACAAATTGCCAAAGGTAATGTTATGGTTAATGGCTCTGTGGCTGTGCTGGGTTTGACAATTGATATTGATAAGGATATTGTTCAATACCAAGGTTCCAACGGCGAACTCAAAACCTTAGAAAACATGAATTCTGGATCTAGAGTATTCCTGATCTACAAGCCTGTATACACTGTTACAACGAGATTCGACCCACAAGAACGCAAAACAATCTATGACTTCATACCTCACGAATTAGCACCTCTCAAGAGTGCAGGGAGGCTAGATTATATGTCCGAAGGGCTTTTGGTATTATCCAACGACGGCGAATTAATCAATCAATTAACTCATCCCAGTCATGGCAGTGACAAGATATATCTCGTTGGGCTAGTTCGTAAGCTAGAATCTAGATTCATTAATATGGCAAGTAGTGGAGATCTAGAAATCGATGAATATAAGCTCAATCCAGTTGATATTAAGCCAATTAGAGATTTGGGGGTTGATTCCAAGTACGGTTATCTCAAGTTAACTCCAGAATTTTCTTGGTATACTTTTGAACTATCTGAAGGTCGTAACAATCAGATTCGCAGAATGTGCGAGGTCTTCGGTAATACTACCAAAAGATTAATTAGAGTCAAACACGGTGATTATGTTATGAGTGAAGAGTTATTTGGTCGCAAATATCTAGAAGTTAAGTAAAGTTTGAATCTCTACAATCCCACAGCTTCATTCTTTTTGAGTCCAGCTCGGAAGATTAACCTTGCCAAAATCCAAAGCGCAAAACACCATACAATTCCACCTGTAAAGGTTTGAGCAATCTGAATATTATCGTACTTACCAAGATAAATCTGCATAGGATGATGGAGAAGATAAGAAGTTGGTAGCTCTTGTAATATCGGAATATTAATAATTGATAGTGGAACCAAAGCTCCTGAAATTAGGGGTAAAATATTCTCATACAAATTCATAGTTCCAAAATTTTCTTTGACCCAGAAACCAACAAAACCAATACTCATATTCAAAAAATACTTGATTGAAAACGCAATTGGTAGCATTAGAATAATTATAAAATTCCCTTGAAAGTTCAAATTCCCACGAAACCAAATCATTAAAGGTAAGGTTGCAATTCCAATTGAAAATATATTTTTGACTGCATACCCGATGCTTTTACCCCAAAAATAATGATTAAAAACACTGGTTGGACTAATTAATTCATTAGTTATCTTCCCTTCATAAATTCTATTAGATATTAACCAGTAAGTCTGATTAGAGCTCAAAGTAAAAAAAATATTCGCCATTAATACATATTGAATTACTTCTTGATTATCAACTCGGTTGGATATTTGCCAAAGGAAAACCACAACAAACAAATTAATTACCTGTGAAGAATACCAGAATAAATCTGTCCAAAAGTAAGTCGTTAAAGATTTTAGATTAAACAAAAATAAATAAACCCACTTGTAATTTTTGCCGAGAGTTCGTTGGAGAAAGGTCATGATATTTATAGTTTGGCAGAAGTTAATCTTAAAGTCAACTCTAAGCTGTTCTGGGATCAGTTTACACCCAAGCCCATATGAACTTTGACTGACTTTTACCCAAAAACACTTTGAAGTAAAGTAATTTATTTGCTTTTTGAAAGGTATTTTGTAAAAGTTGAAAGTGATATTGGTGTATACAATATCTTTGCCAAATTTTACTAAACAAAAAACCACCTAATCGGTGGAATGTTTTTTATGGCTCTACAAAAGTGTTAAAACTATTTAATTGCGTCCATCTCTTCTTTAGACATGAATTTGCTAAGGACTACTTTGACAGTAATGAATACGATAGCTAGAACAACTATAAAACTAATGGTACCACTGATAAGATCACCAATAAGAAGTGAGTTAGTAGCATCTAGTTTGATAGCTCCTCCTGGTTGAAATTTTACTAATCCTAGGATTACTTTGACAACTGGATCAATGAGTGATTTGACGATTACATCGACATATTCTTTGACCGCACTACCTACTACTACACCGATCGCGAGACCGATAACACCGAATTTTTTTAGGAAGCCCATGAACTCTTGAGCAACGCTCATACCTGAGTTAGAAATTTTGTTTTGCATATTTTTGTGAATATTATAAAAATTGTTGATAACAGTATAGATTATATATTAAATTGGATTAAAATGTCAAATAAAATTGAATATTTGGTTAATTATTCTTCAATATTATCGTCATTTACATCATCATTTACATCATCAGAGTCATCATCGTTGAGACTACTAAAGCCCATAAAATTAGACAACTCATCATCTATTGAATCATGTGGAGCTGTTGGGAGACCGCCGAGGTCGCCCCAACGATTGTTATTAAAAATATTAAATTCTGACATACTTTTTGTAATATTTATTTTGGTGGGTACGATATTAATATCGTATATATTTTACTTTTTGTCAAGTATTAATTTTGAATTTTGACTTCCAAATCTTGCATTATTGCTCTATTTTCAACAAAATTTGAACTATGGTTATATTTTATTTTTTGGGTAATATTTGGGTAATATTCTTTATTTTTTTGGGTTAAAGTTAACAAGATTAGTTATTGTTCCAAAAAAACAGAATTGACAACTAGATTCTAAATGAGTCATAATTTAGTAACAATTAATCTAATGGCAATGCATAATACAAATAATATAAATAATTCTAATATCAATATTAACCAAAAACCTAAAATTAAGTTCCTAGTTCTAGGAATTACTGGCAATCTAGCACAGCTCAAAATCTTACCTGCAGTTGGTCAGTTCACAGCCTTTTGCAAAGATAATTATGAGATAGAATTAATTGGCTACTCTAGATCTAAGGCTGATATTGATCAAATTCGTGAATATACGAATCAAGACGAGTGTAATTTGCCCAAAATAATCCTGGAACAAGGGCAATACGACAATTTTGAGGTTTATCATAATCTGGTTAGTGAATTGCGACCTCAAGATAGATTAATTGTGTACCTGGCTGTTCCACCTAGTGTCTATAAAGATTTTATTGAAAGTTCTTGTCAATTTGGTTCCCAGAAGATTGATGTTCTAATCGAAAAACCCTTCGGAGAAAACAAACAAGAAGCATTAAGGATTATAAATATAATTAAAAAGTGCAAAATCCAAAACCGTGTTCGATTCATCGATCATTATCTGTTCAAAAACTCAACGCGTATTAATTTTGGAGAAGCTTTGGAAAAGTTTAATAATAATGAGTTTTGTGATATTCAAAATCTAAAAAAAATAAAAATTAGAATTCTAGAAACTTTAGGTGTCGAAGGCCGTGGTGGTTATTACGACACGATTGGAGCTAGGCGTGATATGTTGGTTCATTTGTATTCTTTGTTGAAGTTGACGCTCAAGAATTTGTGTGGAACGGTAAGGATTGGCAATGTTGAGTTAATTAACCAAAAAACCTCGCAGTACGAAGGTTATGATGTGGATATTGGAATCTCAGGATCTAAGACTGAGACATATTTTGAGGTTGTTATAAAAATTGAACTTATTGGACAGGATCGCTCCAAGATAATAATTGTAGAGTTAGAATCTGGCAAAAAACAAATACAAAAAATAACAGATATTGAGATAGATTTTGAAACTAATTCTAGTAATATCCAAAATATAAATTGGCAAATCCAACCTGAATCATTAATTATATGTGATAATAAAAACTTTTTTGATAACATAAATATTCAAAATTTTACAAAAAAAATCAATTTTACAAAAAAGAATAATCTCGATCATACTAATGTTTTTGAAGATTTAATTAATAATCAATATGCTTATTTTGTTGATTATGATGAGGTTATTGAAGGTTGGAATATTATTAATAAAATTATTTTAAACTAATAAAGTTGTAATAACATTTGACAACCAAAAAAATATTGTGTATAATATTAAAGTAACGAATTAGTTCGGAGCATTAGTTCCTAAATAACCCGAGAATAGTTGTAACAAGTAAAAAAAATAGTAACGTTAACAATAATTCTCCGAATAAACTCCTTACAGTCTTAACATTAGAATTATAATAATAACTAATAATTATTAACTATATCTAATTTCCAAAATACATTTAATTAACTGAACAGGGAAGGTTTCAACTCATTTATTTTGTTTTCAAGGGGTGTGAAACCTCTTTTTCTTGCCCAAAAATTCTAAAAAAATTCCACCTTAAATTAATAGGGTGGTTTTTGTTTTAAGAAGTTTAATTTTATCTTTGTAGTTTTCTACTTTTTGTCCAAATTAATTATGGAATTAGAGCCAGAGACTTGTGGAAGCTTGCCGTCCCATTTGTTGACTTTGGATTGCTCGATGGTTTCTGGATTTTCTTTGAGAGCTTTTCCTGTAATTTCGGTGGATTTGGCGATTCCTTCAGCTTCAGTAATTCTGATTTGAGCTTTTAGTTTTTCTTGTTCCAGTTCTTGTTTTTTTTGCTCAACTTGTTGCTCTGCAATTACTTTTTGTTCAATTGCCTTATCGAACTGATCAGAAAAATCGATATTAGCAATATTGACACTGGCTATGGAGCTAAAATATTCCTTGAGCTTTTCGTTGAGGGCATTTTCGGTATTGACCTTGAGAATGTCACGTTTTTCTAACAACTCAACTGCAGAAAACTTAGCAGTTTGGGACTTGATTGTTTCTTGGATTATCGGTGGAATAATAGAATCGTTGAGATATTCCTGATCTTTGACTGTCCTGAACAGATCGAGAGCTTTGGTTGGATCAAGACGGAATTGAACATTAACTAGAACCTTAATTGACTGTTGGTCACGAGTTGCACAAGCAGCTTCTGCGCTGACGGATTGAACTGCACTGTCATAAATCGCTGCAACACTGTCTACATACGGAATTTTGAGATGCCATCCTGCAGTCTTGGTGTCGATAACTTTGCCAAAACGTGAAATTACGGCAACTTGACGCTCGTTGACCTTGACAATGTCGGTAATGAATAGCCCAAGGACTTGAAGAGTTATTACCAAAAATATGAAAAGTGATAAAAATTGTCTAAAATTAAGTTTTTGATTCATAAGAATATTATTTTTTAGTTTGGTTGGAAGTTTACTTTGGATGTAAAAAACTTTATTAGTATTTGCGAGATTATTTTATTCGTTATCAAAAATTAGAACTATTTATTTGAAATAAATAGAGTGCAACCTTAGCCTATCAGTTACTTTTTTAGATCATAAAAAGCAATAGTTACAAGTTACACTTGAGATTATGGAAGTCATCCTACTATAAATTCAAGAACTACAGATTAAAAAAATCTCCGAGCTTATTGAGCTCACGTCTTCTTAAAGAGAATAATAAGACTTAGAATGTTGTTATTGGTATAAATATAAACTAATTAACAATGGTTCCACACTTAGAACTGTTGAATCCAGTTTCGATATTAAGTTCGCTAACTCCTTTTTCGACAAGCATATCCTGAGTTGTTTTGGATAATGTTCCTGATTTTAGAGATTTGATACTTGCTACGATTTGTTTTTGTCTAGCTGAGCTGAGCTTGGCGCCAGTTGAATCAATTGGATCAAAACAGTTGGCAGGCTCACTAGCATCATCAAAAGTATCTGCGTCTGAGTCTTTTTTGGTTGGGTTAGTATAGTATACAAAAGCTTCATCACCATCAGCAACCCCATCACTATCAGTATCAGATTGAGTTGGAGAACTTGAGAAGTTGTACTCTTCTATATTAGATAGATTGTCGTTATCAGGGTCTGCCTCAGGCCCACATACCAGTAATTTGGAACAAGTCCCGTCAGGGTTAGAAGTTGCCTTAAAGTTAGACAAAAGCCACTGAGCAGGAAGAGTCGTTGCGCTTAAAGTTTTGGCTCGACTAGCAGGTGTGTCGCTTCCCCCAGTTGTGGAAGTTGTTGGTGTTTTGATCATTGCATCTAACGAACTTGAGCTTGTTGTTTCGGTTGCTATTGAAGACGATGTTAAGGTATCCACTGGTTGTTGTGTTGTCTTTGACCTAGTAAAAAAATAAAAGAAAACTCCAGCTCCGATTAACAATAGTGAGACCAGTCCAGCTATTCCAATAAGAATTAAGTTAGAATTAGGTTTTTTGGTAACGACAGAACTAGTGTCAAAAGAACTCGAAGCATCATTATTAATTATATTGTTATCTTGAGTCTGATATCCTTGTGGATTATATTCACTGTAGTTCTCAGGATAAGTTAGATTCTGAGTATTAGAATAATCGTAGTTCGCAGCAGAATTATAATCAACTGAAGTATTGTTAATCGCTTGTCCATATTGATCGTATTGAACGCTAGAATAATCTATAGGAGCAGTTGCCGTGGTAGAGTATTGATCAGGATAACCTGTAGTGTAATCGTAATTGGTTGGGTTAGAGTACTGATCGACTGAGGGTTGTTGATAGTAGCCATTGGTATCTACGTATTGACCAGCATATTGGTCGTTGTACTGTGTATAATTAGGGTCTGTTGATTGGATTGGTTGTTGGAATATTGCTTGTCCGTTAGCGTCGTATTGAACTTGAGGTGTGTTTTGGGAGTTAGTATAGTTACTATAGTCTGTATTTTGGATTGTACCTTGAGAGAGATTTGGGATTACATTTGGCAAAATATTCCCAGTATTATTAACATCTGACGCGTAGTTGTTGAGTTGGTTGTTATCCATAAATTTATTTTTGATTTTATACTAACAATTATACTCCATAACACTTTACTTGTCAAAAAAAATAAAATAAGTCAAAATATAGAGATACAGATTCCATTTTTGGTAAAAAATAAAACATAAATAAAAGATGACAAAACAAATGCAACTAAAAATAATAAAAGTCTGTGGTGACAAAATAGCCAAGTCTGGGGATGGTGTTGGGCTTTCTTTTTATGCTTTTTTTGAGAACAAGAATACCAATCCTGAATTATTGCTGGAAATAGCAACGTGGTGGATAATGGAGCATAAATTAGACCATTTTGAAAAGGCTATTAAAATAAAAAATCTAGTAAAATAAATAAATCTCCAAAAATGCCAACAAAATCAACCAAAGTCAGCAACAAAACCTCACTTTCCACACTTAATTTCCTCCAAGTTTCCGAAATTCGAGACAATGTTCTGGTGCTTCGTGAATCACAGATGAGATCGGTAATCGCGGTTGCTAGTACCAACTTCGCCCTCAAGAACCAAGAAGAAAAAGAAATAATTATCAATACATTCCAAGGAATTCTCAATTCACTCGACTTCCCAATTCAGATCTTGGTACAAAACCGCAAGGTTAATCTTGATGAGTATATTGCTAAATTAAAAGGATTGCTAGACACACAACAAAATGATCTTCTAAGAGTCAAAATGCAAGAATACATCGACTACATTCAGAACATTATTCTAGATTCCAATATTATGGAGCGGAACTTCTACATTGTCGTTGGCTATGAACCTACCAAGCTCAGCGAAGGTATCTTCGGGATATTCCTGCGAGCCTTGAACCCAGCTAGAATTATCAAACAAAGCGAAGATGAATTCCAACAAAACAAAAAATCTCTAATGAACCGTGTGGACGAAGTAATGGGCAAGGTCGGCGGCGGACTAGATCTCAAGGTTAGTCTTCTCAATACCGAGCAATTAATTGCCTTGATGTATAGTTGTTACAATCCTGACACAGCCAATTCCATTAAGCTCAAAAATATTAGTAGCATCGATCTAGAATCATTTTAGGACTGTGGGCAAAACAAAAAACTCCTGAAATAGGAGAATTGAGTGATAACTTTGGAATGTTTATCTTGGGTTTCTTGTTGGAATGCTTGGAGCTTTCTTAAAATTACCAGAATTAGGTATAATTGTAAATTCATAAGTAGTATAAACTTGATCTTTATTATTCTCAAACAATACTTTATAATTTTTATCTTCACCATTGGCTACAAAACTTTTTGTATCACTATTATGGAAATTAACTTTTCCAACTTTTTTTAAGCGTTCTAAAACCTGATTTTCGTCTACAGAACCTTTAACAAAAGTTAATTCTAAAGAATATCCAGGATAGTTTGGAGTTTCCGAGTAAAGTGTGATTAATTTTGATTCAGGAAATAAATTCTCAACCAATTTTTTTAAACTCTCTAAATTTGCTTCTTTGTTTTGATTCATAATTTCATTCATTCTATTTTTAAGTACTGGTGAAATTCCCTTAAACTCTCTTTCTTCTCCAGAAAGTAGATGAGTGTCAGAGGTGGTTGTAACCATTTCAGTTTTTGTAGGATTTTGGTTTTGCAAGGATTCAATATCTTTTTTGAATTGTTGGTCCATATTAATAAGTCCTGCTGCTGTTGTTAGTGCAAGTGCTGTATAGCCAATTTTTTCTAATCCTCCAAATCTCTTGGAATTTTGTGTGATGTGTTTTGTGAACATAGTGAATATATTTTGGGTAATTATAATAATTTTAGCTATGTAATGACTGTAATTAGTTTTTTAGCTACCTTAAGTTTACTCTACTTTTTGAGTAATGTCAAGGATGGTTTTGGGATTAATTTACCAAGCAAAAAACTCCCAAATAGGAGAATTGAGTTATAACTTTGGAATATTTATCTTGGGTTAATTGATGGAGCTACTTTTGGTTTAATATTAAAAAAACATTTATAGCTGTCATAGACAACACCTTTACTATTTTCAGGAAGACTTAATAATTTTCCATATCTTGCAACATTAGACTCATCTTCAAAACCAATTGTAGTTGGGTTATCAACGCTTCCATACACTTCTCCAATTTTGTTTAAAAAAGTTTGAATTTCATCTTTTGATAACTCACCTTTTGGAAGTACGATTTCTACAGAGCTTCCTATTCCTTGAATATTATCTCTAGAAAACACTAATCTTGCTTGAGGAATTACTTTTTGAATTTCTGAAATTACAAGCTGTTGTTTTAATTCAGTTTTTTCTGAGTGTAAAGTATCATTTTCAATTGTACTTTTTAAATATGAATTAAAAGTTCTTGCAAAATCATCTCGCTCAGATTTTAAATCTTTTTGAAGAGTGTCAATTTTATTTAACATAAGACCACCTCCTACTAAAGCAGTGCCTATTCCAATGTTTCTGATTACCTCTCTACTTCCGTATTGTTTTGTATTTTGTGTGATTTGTTTTGTGAACATAATGAATATATTTTGTATGATTTGTAATAATCTAGCTATAATTGACTGATGAATTAGTTTTTTAGCTTTTTTAAGTATATTCTACTTTTTGAGTAATGTCAAGGGTAATTTTGGGAATATTTTGTATAGATTTTATAGGTTTTGGGATCGGGTATCGTTACCTTGAATTTTGGAATAAAAATAAATATATACTAATTAGGTTTTAGCTTAATAATTAATTTCTACATATTCTGGGTCTGGTTTGATCCTATTAATATTAGTTGATCCGACTAATTTTGACATTAATTCATATTGGTCCCGATCCAAATAAACCAACTGATATAAACCTTGATTTTTTTTGGTGGATTGATAAGTTCTAGAATTCTTGACTTGTCTTGATCGCTTAACTCGCTATAAGTTATGCTTTGAAAGTCGATATTGATATTGATAATGTATTGTTGCTTGAATTCTTGGAGGTGAAGTTGTTCCATTGATTGTTAAATTATTTTTTTTGGTTAGTTCTAAGTTATAGTTCTAGAATTAGCTTTGCTGATTGTTTTTGGTGAACTTGTAATTTTAGTTTACTACACTTTTTGGGTAATGTCAAGGGTAGTTTTGGGATTAATTTACCAAGCAAAGAACTCCTAAATAGGAGAATTAATGGATCACTTTGGAATGTTTATCTTTGGTTGTTAGTTGGAATGTTTGGAACAGGAAAAGGTAGTTTATTTAATTTTTTAATCTTAACAATATATCTTTGAAACTTAGGATTACTCAAATCTTCATTTACAGAATCAGTGTTAATAAGCTTATTTAATATTTTTTTAATTTCCGAATTTGTTTTTGTAGAATCATTTATGTCAACAGTTAAATACCTTTCTTCATTATTTATTTTTATATCTAAATATGACGCTTCGGGAAACATTCTTTTTATCTCAGATACTAATAGCTGTTGTTCTAATTCTTCACTTTCTTGACGAATCCTTCTTTCAGTTTGTTGATAAGTTTCTACAAGGCTTTTTTGGTAGCCTACTTCTTCGTTAAGTTGACCAATTTTATTAACTGTAAAACCGCCCGCTCCAACAACTGCTAGTAATGCAATACTTCTAAACAACTCCCCTTTAGCCAATCTCTTGGAATTTTGTTTGATTTGTTTTGTGAACATAATGAATATATTTTGGGTAATTATAATGATTTAGATATGAATTGACTGTAATTAGTTTTTTAGCTGTTTTAAATCTATCATACTTTTTGGGTAATGTCAAGGGTAATTTTGGTACCCCCTTACCCCCTAATAGGGGGAATTAATTTAAGCTCCGTTTTATAATAGGGGGGAAATTAATTTTATGTTGACAAAAAGCCTAAGAATTAATAGAATTCTAGAATATGTCTACAGAAAATATTTTGCAACTTACCAAAGGTCTAAGAATCTTGATCGTCGGTTCTGGAGCTCGTGAGAATGCTATAATTAAGTCCCTTTTTCGCTCCAAATATAAACCTTTAATTTTTTGTTTTGGGAATACTCGTAATCCTGATATTCTCCTCAAGTCGGCGAACTTTAGACTCGGAGATATTAATTCACCTGCTCAGGTTACAGCTTTTGCTCTCGAGAACAAAATTGACATTGCGTTAGTTGGTCCAGAGAATCCAAGTGAAGCTGGTGTAGGGGATGAATTGCTAAGAAGCGGAATTAGAATTGTCAGTCCGACCAAGGAACAAGCCAAACTGGAATGGTCTAAGACTTTTACTAGAGATTTACTCACCAAGTATAATATTGATGGTTCGCCGATGTACAAAGCCTTCAATACTATGGATGGAGTTGAGGATTTTATCAACACTATGGGAACCAAGTTCGTAATCAAGGCTGATGGATTGTGCGGTGGCAAAGGTGTCCAAGTTCAAGATGATCACTTCGTGACAATTCAGGAAGGTCTAAAGTTCTGTAAGGAAATCATTGATGCCAAAGGAAGTTTCTTAATCGAACAAAAATTGGAAGGACAAGAATTCAGTTATTTTGCTTTATGTGACGGTCAGAATATTCAGTTTCTGTCGCCTATTATCCAAGATCACAAGCGGGCATACGAAGGAGATGAGGGCCCGAATACTGGAGGAATGGGAACTTATAGCGACTCTAACCATCTTTTGCCTTTTTTGAACGACGATGACAAAGTTGAAGCTGAGAATATTACCAAGGCGGTCTTCGAGGCTATGAAAAGCGAGGGAGTGGGATTCGTAGGTGTAATGTATGGCGGATTTATGAAAACTCGAAATGGTGTCAAACTTATTGAATATAATGCCAGATTCGGAGATCCAGAATGTGAGAATTTGATGAGTTTACTTGAGACGGATCTTGTGGAGATTTTGGTGAATATGGCGAATAAGACTTTGGACACTATCAATATTAAATTTAGCCCTAAGGCTTCAGTTTGCAAATATCTAGTTCCGATCGGCTATCCTAACAAACCTATCAAGAACGAAGCAATTGATATTAGTCGACTATTCGTTGAAGGAGATATTGAGGAGAATTGGGAAAGTATATTCTTCGGGTCTGTTGATGAAACCGAAGTTGTGAATTCTGATGTGGGTGACTTCGAATCCGAGGAATATGTGGATGATGAGAGTGAGGAACCAGTGATAATGCTCAAAGGAAGTCGTGCCATTGCGGTGTGTTGTGTCGGTGATGATATTAGTGAAGCAGAAGCCAAAGTTGAAGATATTATTGGATTAATCGACGGTCCGATGTTCCACAGATCTGACATTGGCAAAGTGGATTATGTTGCCACTAAGGTTGAGATGATGAAAAATATTTTGAGATAGTGCAAGGGACCTATCTTTGATTTTTTGGAATTACTGGAACTGTCAAGACATTTTGCAGTGGCAAGTTCTTTTTATTTAAAATTTCTCTGAATCTGTTTGGGCTTGAGTTTTTAAGAGCTTGTTCTCTATCAAGATAATCAGTATATAGTTGTAACGCTTTGTTATTTATTTGGTTTTTAGTTTTAACAAAATCTTCCGCCATAACTCCTTCATCATCAAATCTAAATCCTTCACGGGTGTTAGTTTTTATACTTTCTCTAGAATCAAGATATCGTTCCAAAACTCCTGCTCGATGTTGAAGAAATGCCATATCTGTCAGACCATTATTATTGTGATTAGAAATACGTAAATGTGGATTTTTACGAAAAAAATCTTCCAAAACTTGAGCAAAAAGAATTTTATAATCTTCAGATAACTCTTCTAAGCCACCCCCATTTCTTATTTTATAATTATTTATAGATAGCTGATTTGGATACTGTTTTATTAAATTCTTTGTAAAAGTTATAAATTCTGGATTAGTAACCAATCTTTCAACTTCAGGGGACACCTCTTCAAATATTTTTTTGAATACAGGTATGCATTCTAATCGTAGAAGTATTCCTTGGATTGTTAAACCATCGTCAGAATCTGGGTAAAAAATAATATCTTTATCATTGACGATTGGACCATTTTCTAGTAATATTTGAGCTGGACTTGGGAATATTATTTCTGAATCTTCTATAATTCCAAAATTTGAGATAGGAGGTAAAGCTTCAGGAGACATATATAAAATAGTTAAATTTATTAATTACATTCTAATTATACCATATTTTTAACATACAGTCAAAAGACTTTAATTTATCTAAAATACTCATAATTGTAATTGACAAAAAGTAGCAAGGATTATAGAATATTGCTAGTAGGAAAACCAAAATCCAACTATTATTTTTTGAACACCAAATAAAATATGTCAGAAATAAAACCTACAAATTCCTCCAAAACTATGCCAGATACTTTGCCCAAAATAGTTCCAGTCGGTAATCGTATTCTAGTAGAGTTAGTACCAGTTCAATCTTCAACAAGCTCTGGAATTATATTGACAAGTAGCCCTAAGACCCAAAGTCAAAAAGCTAAAATTCTAGCAATTGGTTCAAGTTATGGTGAATATCAAGGATTACTAAAACAGTTCCAAGTCAACCAAATCGTAATTCTCCAACAAAACAGCGGACAGGTAATTGAAGGTTTTAACTCTGAAATAATATACAAAATTGTAAATGCAGAAGATATAATCGGAATTTTGGAGTAACAATTATTGATTAATTTTAACGGATAAAGTAATAGTTATGTCATCCTGAACTTGTCGTGCCGAGGCTATCGTCGGAACAAGTCCGACTTGCAACCAGTTACTTTTCAGGATCTAAAAAACTAAATCTTAAATTTTATTTTAATTCAAATATTAATCACCCTCTTTATAAATCGTCTCAAGTTTTAACTTCAAAAAAGACTGTAATTCGTTAGATATAATTCTAAATCCATCTTGCCCAAGTACGTCTTGTCCAGCCTCCAAAAAACCAAGCTTTAATAGTTTATCAACAGTCTCATCAAAATACTCATCTGAATACTCTTTGTCAGAATTAATTAGAACATCTTCTAAGAATCCATCAAAAATAGATTTACAATAAAAGCCCTCTGCAGGTCTACTCACAACACTAATTTCACAAAGAAAACACTGCTCAACTTTTTCTAAATCTCCAAAAAGATAAATTAGTTCCAAATAATCTCTTAATTCAATTGATGATAATCTTATATCCATACCGTCTGTTTCCATAATTCCTAAAGCTAAGAATTTGTCAATCATAATTTCACAGTCTTCATCGGAACAATTAGTACCCAAAAAATCATTAATCTCTTCCATATTACCAGAACAAAACGATCTTGGAAAATAGTTTTTTTTATTATCTACATTCATTCGAATTACTGATGACTCCATAAGTAATACTTGCTCAATCTTTTCTAACTTATCAAATAATAAAATTAGACTTTCTATACTTTTGGGTTCTTGCGGTGGTAGAGAATCAGGACTAAACATTCTCATATTATACAACAAAAAAGATTACTGGTCAAGCACTCAAAAACAAATTTTAACCAATTAATATAATCACCCAAACCTCCCCCCGCTATATGCCCCAAAAAATAATAAAATACGGAACCGATGCTCGCAAATCCATCCAAATCGGAGTCAACGCTGTAGTTAATGCCGTGCGAACTTCCTACGGACCGATGGGTCGTACAACCATAATCGAGCAATCCTACGGCTCACCAATCGTAACCAACGACGGAGTAACCATCGCCAAAGCCATTGAACTAAGTGGAATCGAACAAATGGGTGTGAGCCTAGTACAACAATCTGCCAACCTAACCAACGAGAACGCAGGAGATGGAACATCGCTAACCACAATTCTGACAGGTGCAATCGTCAACGAAGGTATCAAAATGGTAGAAGCAGGCTCAGATCCAGTCAAAATCAAAAACGGCATCCAAAAAGCTGTAGACTTCGTACTCAGTGAACTCAACACAATCACAACTCCTGTAAGAACCAAAAATGACAAGTTCAATGTTGCCAAAATCTCTTCTCGTAGTAGCGAAATCGCCACAATGATTGCTGATATTCTAGAGGAAGTCGGAGATGACGGAATTGTAACAGTTGCCAGCGGAGATTCTAATACTATTGAGAAGGAAGTAACTACGGGAATGCAATTCGACAAAGGCTACAAATCGCCATACTTTATCACCGATACTACCAAGATGGAAGCTGTAACTTCTAAGGTTGCTATTCTAATTACCGATGCCAAAATCACCTCAATCCAAGATATTCTACCGATTGTGGAAGCCTTAGCTAGTCAGGGTAAAAAAGAATTGGTGCTGATCGCTGATGATATTGAAGGAGAGGCTTTGGCGACTTTTGTGATGAATAAGATTCGCGGAGTATTCAATGTATATGCTGTACAAGCTCCAGCCTTCGGAGATAGACGCAAAGAAATTCTCAAAGATATTGCTGTTCTAGTGGGTGCAACTTATATTGAGACTAATCTGGGAATGAGCCCCAAAACCTCCATAATCGACGATCTAGGAACTGCGGACAAAGTCATAATGACCAAGGACACAACTACAATTATCGGTGGCAAAGGCGAAACAAAAGCTCTCGAAAATAGAATCCAAGAAATCCGTGGAGCAATCAATGATACCAAATCTGACTACGAAAAAGAAAAACTACTAGAGCGAATCGCCAAGCTCACAGGTGGAATCGGAGTTATCAAGGTTGGAGCTAGTAGCGAAGTCGAGATGAAAAGCCTCAAATTCATCGTAGAAGATGCAGTCAACGCCACTAAGTCCGCTGTAGAGGAAGGAATAGTTCCCGGAGGAGCTACAACTCTAATAAGATTGTCGAACTTATTGTTAAATCTTCAAAGTACAGACGAAGGTGAAAAGCTAGGAATCGCAATCGTTGCCAAAGCCTTACAAGTTCCATTCCGTGCAATTGCCGAGAATTCTGGAATGTATGATGTGTCTGTTGTGATGCAAGACATTCTTAAGTCGCCTGTGGCTGGTTATGACTTCAGGGCAATGATTAGTGTAACTGATATGCTAGCTAGTGGAATTATAGATCCCAAAAAAGTCCTGCGCGAAGCAATCTCTAATGCTGCGTCTGTTGCCAGTAGTATTATCACAACCGAAGTTGCTATGTGCGATGATCTAAGTTCTAACGAGAATAAAAGTAGTGGAAGCCTAGAAAGTAGATATTAGAATTTTTGGGTAAAAGAAAAAAGCCTATTGAGGGCTTAAGGTGAAAGTATTAAATCTTGTGAATAGAGTAAAAGTATAAAATTTAAAAAACTATTTATCCAAAACTCCAATGCCACCATTCAGTGTCAATCTGTTTACCTCCTTGGTTTTTCATTTCTCTTTTTAGGTAAGTGACATTGTTCTTTGCTTCTTCGCTCCAGTTTGAAAAATCTTTCCAATCAGGTATATTTCCATCCTCTCTTTCAAGTCCAGATTTTGGGAATCCATCAAAATTAGTTGGAGTTTCTGCAGGTGTGCCGTCTAAGTTAGCTAACATTACATCTACAACATGACCGCTGGTATGACCTGTTCTAATATTTCCTTGAGAGTCTGTAGATTGAGCAACATACTTTGGATCAATTCCACGCTATTTGGCGATTTTACCAAATTCATTAGCAACTGATTGAGGTCTATACATATCAACCAAAATTAATCTAAGACCATACTGTCTGAGAGCTGAATCAACCTTACCAATCTTGAGTAAAGTTTCTTTTTTACCCCAAATTGATGTGTCAGATTCATACATTTGTTCGTTAGTAAAGTTATCATCTCTAGCGTATGCAGTTCGTTGAAGAACATTAGGTATAACATCTTTTGCTCTAACCATACCAAGTTTTCTAGCTTCCTTGGCTACATTTACAGCTTCAAGGGATATTAGATTGTTTTCTGGAAATGATCTAGAATTAGTTTGTACCTGGTTTTTTTGAGCGGAAATTTTTGCTGTGGCTTGTAGATTAGAGATAGTTTCGCTAGCAAGTGCTCCAAGTGCTGAATTTATTAAAAATTTTCTTCTGGATGGGCTTTCTATTCCTTGAGTGTTGTTTTCTTGTAGATTTGGCATAAAAATAAAATAATTGCGATTTTTAAACATTAGTATTATACACTACTTTTTGGCTAATGTCAAATCATTACTTTCTGCTAGTAACCTTGAATATACCAAGGAGAATGACTAGTTCGAACAAGATAATAATCGGCTTGTAAACCGTTGGGAGAACCGCTCCAAAAAAGCCTGTGAAACTAATTAGAATTATACTCATTATCAATACTTGCCACTTGGAGAATCCGTAATCTAGTAGCCTAAAATGCCAATGTTCACGACCAGCTTGCAATATATTTTTGCCATTCTTATACCTAATAAAGAGTACTAGCATTAAATCCAATAAGAACCAGCCAACGATGCTGAAGCTTGTGGCGAGTTTGGCACCGGAAAGAATGGAGAGGATGCCGATCATTAGCCCGATTAATTCCGAAGCTCCTTCGCCGATGTAGGACTGGGCATTGGGAAGATTATACGGCAAAAAGCCTGCAATACAGGCAATCCAGACAAGACAAATCGACCAAATCAAAGGCTGATTAATACTTGGCAAAAAAGCCATAAAAGCAATAACCATAAAGTTAATTATTCCAACGCTAGAGACCAAGCCATCATGTCCATCGAGGAACTTAGTGGTGGCTAGACATAGTCCCAGCCAGACCCATGCCAAAAACTGATGCAAAAAACCAAAACTTGGAATTATAGTATCGAATGGATAACTCAAGGCTTCAATTCGCAGATTTCCACCAAAGACAATTGCCAGTAGTCCGACGTTAATAGGAATTGCTAGTTGCCAAGATTTGAGGTTATTTTTGTCATCAATTAATCCACCAATTAGTATGATTATAATTCCAGCGACTACCCACCACCAATTCACAGGATTGTCGATATTCTTGGTAAGTTCTAGGTTAGAAATTATATTGAGCCTACCCCAAAACTCATTCTCAAAGAATAAACTGGTAGACACGGCAGTGGCTAGTAATAAACTTAAGGTAATTCCAGCTAGGGGAACAGGGCTTTTTTGGAGTTTGCGGTCGCCATCAGGCTTATCAACCAAATCAAAAACCAAGCTTAGTAGAATATTAATCGTACCGAACCAGTGCGAAACAAAGAAGAGAGAGATCAGAATAATCAAAAAATTAAGAGTCATTATTCTTTAATTCTAATTCAAAAAACTGATTTTGGTCAAAAAAATGCTTCCAATCCATTACGGTCAGAAGGATCTCAAGGTTGTTGTGGTTGCAGAATTGGATAACATTGTTAGAAATGTCCAGTGCTGTTTTAAGATCTCCAAGGAATTCAGAGCCCAAAAAAACTCCTCGCCAAGGTCTAAAATTCCAAGTATTGAGCAGGTTCTGGGATGGCAAAAGTACACAGATAATTATTTTGACACTAGTATTAATAGATCGAATATACTCAAGTCCAGATTGAAGTAGTTCTAGATTGGTGCCGATTTGGATATAGACTGTATTAACTTTACCAGTTTTTAGCTTTTTATACAATCTAGTTTTTTCCATATCGAGATTTTGGTCACTCAAAAAAGGATTGAAGGCAACGCCGAATTGGTTGCTATTTTTTTTATCTTTCAAAAATAAGTTTGCATTAACTTTTTGCTCCTCAAGAATAGTCAAACTATTAACTTTGCGTTGCGTGGAACCGCTAACTATGAGAATTGAAGGTTGAAGTCTAAGTTTACAACTCTTACAAAGGCTTTGGATATTATCACAATATTCTTGGAATAGTTCCATGGTTCTGATTCCACCATTGTAGTTATTGCCCAGAGAATAAGTCAAAGTCCAGTTGATGTATTGTAATAATTCAGGATTTTTAGTATTTAAAAACTTACAAAGTTCCCCAAAAAGTTGAGAGTTGTTACAGGTTTTGGCTTTGTTGGTTAGTTGGAAGTTACGAAGTCCAAGATCAGATAATCTTAATATTAAAGTTCCGAGCTCTAGAGTGGTTTTTTGGTCACCTAGTTCTAGAGTTATTGTGGGATATTTGTTTTGAGGTGTTTTTGTCAGCATATTTTTATTTTTGTAAAATTCTAAATCTGGGAACAATAACTCCATTGTGCTCAACATTCTCCATGAACATCTCGACTGGGCGAACGCAAAGTTCATAATTTTCTAACCATTCACAGTCGTACAAAGGTCTATAAATAACTATAATTTCATCGGTTTCGGTGTGTTTGGCAAGGTTAATAATCTCGCAATTCTTTGGATCTAGCTCGGTTGATTTGTAATGTGCGTAGATTGCACCGATTATTGGTAGTGTTATTGTGTTTTGGGAGTTCATAGTAATATTGTTAAAGATTTTGGGGTGGGAGTTTTGAACACTAACTTAACTTTCGATGGTTTTGAGCCAGTACATCAGGAGAATTGCTAGAATGATGAGTATAAAGTTAAGATAGTTAGGCTTGCGAGAATGGTTGGTGTGAATTTCGGGAATTAGATCTGACATAGCGATATACAGTAGGAATCCAGCTCCGAATGCACTGAGATAAGGTAGTTGCTCATTGAGAATTTGCCCAAAGAATATCACAGTCAAAGATCCAAATAGTCCAAAGATGGCAGTTAATCCATTGTAGATTAGAGCTTTTTGGCGACTAAATCCTGAATGAATCAATAATGCAAAATTACTCATCTCGATGGGAATCTCGTGGGCAATAATCGCCAAGGTCGTCGCCCAGCCAGCCACAGGATTAACGATAAAGCTACTTGCAATCAATACTCCATCCAAAAAATTATGGAGCGTATTCCCAATCAAGTTCATAGTTCCAAGAGGATTGTTTGATTTCTGGGTAAGATTGTCGTGCGAATAATTATGGCTTTCGTGATGGTTATGTTTTAGTTGTTCGTGGCAGTGAATATGCCTAAAGATACTCTCGAAGATAAACATTGCACCAATTCCAAGAAGTGTGAACAGAAAAACATTGTCAATCGAAATTCCAGGAATATCTACAATCTCTGGCAGAATGTGAAAAAAAACATCTCCAAGTAAAGCTCCAGTAGCAATGGCTACAAAGTATTTGGCGAATTTTACAATTTTGAGCGGTAGAGAGATAATTCCAACTAAGGAAACAAGGCTGACAAGGAGAGAGGCGAGAATGATTGTGGAGTTAAGCATAAAATTATTGATTTGGTTGCAAAAAGTCTAAAATATATTTTAAACTGTCATCCTGAATTTATTTCAGGATCTAAAAAGGTAATTATTAAATTTTATAGTCTAAATATGAAGTTTCACTACTTAAAATTTTTAAAAACAGTTCTAGTTCAGTTGGCAATTGTTGCATAGTCCAAAAAGATTAATCTCCATCCTTTGAACGTTGAAGTTAAGCTTTGGAAGGATAATTCTCGGGAGTTCTTGGCATTCTATATTGGTGCAACTATTGCAGATAAGATGATAATGTTGGTGATCTTGATGAGTTTTTGAATTATAATGAACCACTTCCCAGAATTGTTTTTGGTCTGAGAGAATAACCTTTTTGATTAATCCATCTTTTTCCAATTTTTCCAGATTCCTGTAGATTGTGGTTTTGTTGGGTTTGAGATTTTGGGATTCTAGGAAGGTTGCAATCTGTTCAAAATTAATTGGAGAATGTCCGTTGTTAATGAGCTGTTGAATGAGTGGTTCAGTTTTCATAATTGTATGAGATTGAGGCTTGCTAATATTATTGCAACTTTGTTGCATTTTGTCAACTAGAACTTATATTAATTTAGTTTGATTGAGGCTTTAAGACTTAGTTCAGAGATAATTCTTTGACAATAGTATCATTGTAATTCATTATTAAGGTTAATATGTCTACTTTTTTTACACCTAACACTGTCATCACCAAGGAACAACTTCCTGCAATCAATGGCAAAAGAGCCTTCAAAAACTCCTCCTTCGTATCCGTGGAACAGCTGGATCTGCAGGCAATGGGACACATTATGACCAGATCTGGCAACATCAAGTCCAACCCAATCAAGTATAACAAGCTCGCCAAAGGCAAGTTAATGTATTCGTTATTCTTCTCTAATTCTACTCGCACCAGATTCAGCACCGAAACCGCATGGACAAGACTCGGCGGAACAGTTATCACTATGGATGGGGCAGGCTCAACATCTATTGCCAAAGGTGAAACTATCGAGCATACTCTACAAATGTTCGCGGGTTATCAGCCTGACTTTATCACACTTCGCACTCCTGAGACTTATCTTCCACACTACGCTTGTCTCAAGTACGACGATATATCGTGGGTGAATTGTGGTGACGGTTCTAATGAGCATCCTACGCAGGCGATGTTGGATCTCTTTACTATCAAAGAAAACTTCGAAGACTTGGATAAAATCACTGTAGCTTTCGTTGGCGATATGAAATATGGCAGAACTATCAAGTCTCTGGCTAAGGTTCTCAACCAATTCGGCACCAAGATGATCTTCGTGGCACCAGATTCGTTACACGCTAAAGAGGAGCTGGAAAGCGCAGGTATAGAATACAACGCTCGGGATATTAAGGATCTTGCAGATATTGTTCAAAAAGTAGATGTTGTGTATTGCTGTAGACCTCAGATTGAGCGAATGAGCGACGAAGACAAAGAACTCTACAAGGATGGAGTATATCAATTAGACTTCAAAACAATGGGTGACTCCAAAGCCAAAATTATGCATCCACTACCAATTAACTCGGTAGCTTATCCCGAGATTCATCCAGAATTAGACAATGATCCTCGTGCACTATATTTCAAGCAAGCTAAGAATGGACTTTATGTTAGAATGGCAATTTTTACGTTACTGATGGGGATATAAAAAAAGTCTCCATAAATGCTGTCATTCTGAGCATCGCGAAGAATCCCCTGTTGTGCAAGCTATGACCCTTACCGTGTCATCCTAAATTCATTTCAGGATATAAAAAGTTCATTATAAAAATAAATGTATAATATTTATGATCAAATTAAAACCAATATTAATATCACCCGAAAACTTTAAGGAATTTGGAGAAGTTATCTATCCCTGCGATAATCGCAGACCATTTAGTGAAGACTTAGATCTTAACCTAGACATCAAAAGAGGAGAACCTAGACTGTATATAATGCAATTAGAAGAGCATGGTTTAAGTTTTAACAAAATAAGTCGTCATATAAATTGTTCGCAATGCCTTGGTTCAATGGACAATAAAAACTGGATTTTAGCTGTTTGCCCTCCAAATAATGATTTAAGTAGCCCAGATTTATCCAAAATTGAAGCTTTTGAGATTCCTTCTAACTGTATTATTAAAATTGAAGCTGGAACTTGGCATGAAGGTCCATATTTTATACATAAATTAGTTAATTTTTTGAATTTAGAGCACACTGATACAATCTTGAATGATTATTTTACTCATAAACTTGATCAAACTTACTGTTTTGATATTTAACTTTATGCTACTAGGAATTGACCCAGGGATTAATATTATCGGATTTGCCTTTGTGGAAGGTACATTGTCTAATCCAGTTATAATTGATTATGGAGTTATAACTACCGACAAGCGAGCTGACGGCGAACAAGAGCGGAGAATTGCCGAGATAATTAGCGACCTTGATATTTTGATCCAAAAATACCAACCAACATTCGCGATTGTAGAAGATCTCTTTTTCTTCAAAAATGCCAAGACAGTTATTGATGTAGCTCAAAGTCGTGGGGCAATCGTAGCCCATCTAGCTAAGAATAATATACAAGTCAAAAATATAACTCCACTTCAAGTCAAAAAATCTATCTGTAATTACGGTAGAGCCGACAAAAAACAAATCCAAACAATGGTCAAAAAACTGTACAAAATTGATAAGATAAACGGTCCAGATGATGCCGCCGATGCCTTGGCAATTGCAATGTGTGGTCTAATGGATGTGCGGTTCAAGTCCTAAAAAAAGTCAACAAATCATAAAAACCTTTACCTTTGATATAACCTTATAGAGGTATTTTTTTTAGGGTCAAAAGCACTTGCAAATAGTAATAATGTATGGTATAATTAAATTAATTAATAACTTTTTTTATGCAATTCAAAAATACAATCATTCTCAAAAAATACTATAGAATAAGTTCCCAAGAAATATCTTCAGCAGAAGTCGTTGAAAAGAGTGGTTTTGTTGTAGGTACTGACCCAAAAATTCCAGATTTGTGTATAGGTTTGACAACAGGAACAATAAGAGGTGAAGACTTGGAATGGTTGCATCTAAACATGCACTCACAAGGCTATAATTCTGTTACAGATTATTTTAATCAATACAGACCAGCTGACAATCAATTATCTTCCAATAGTAATTTTGGGCGTTCTACCTTGGAACAAATGTATCCAAAGATTTTGCAAAACAAAAAATCTACTCTCCAAAAACAAATTACAAGCCTTGAAGAAGCATGGGCAAACAAAGAAGCCTATATAGAATACAAAAACAAAAGTATAGATCCTACTTGGAATACTTTGCAAACAAGAAGAGCAGAATTACAAAATCTAGAACAACAAATTCAATCCTTGGAAGAACAAGAACTCCCCTATCAACCTTCGCAATCAACCAACAATCGTGATTTTGATTCAATGGATAATAGCGGTAACAACATTTCATCAAAGGAGAAAATAAATGTACAAATTCCAAGCTGGGTTATAAGTTTTTTGAGAGGCGATACTCCTCCTAACGAGCATTTTGTTCAAACTTTTTGTCAAAGCACCCCAATCATGGAATCACTAGAGCAACGTTTTGGTAAGGACAGTATTCATAGTATTAGAGATCAGATTGCTAGAAATAATGAGTACCACACACCCATTGTCATACCATCAACTCCAAATGCTCAACCAGAAGCTCCTATAACTTTAGAATCTCACGAAATGGTTAAAGCAACTGTGTATGAGTTCAGAACGGGGGTAGATTTAGCAACTGGAAAAGATGGAACCAGTATTTCAACACGATTCACAGGAAAATATATGTGTAACAGCTTCCCAAAAGAAATAATTCCAAAACATATTAACGAAGCGATAGAAGGATCTCAATTAAAAATTATAGAATCGTTTTATGGAATCAATTCCATTGCAATCCAAAATATTGAAGATAAAGATAATAATAAATGGAGTATTTTGTTCTGTGCAACTAAATTTAATGAAATATATAACGGTATAATTAGATCATGTACTGGTTATCGATACTTTGCAGTTGAGAGTGGCAATTCAGATGTCTTGCTAGAACATATCAAAGGTAGAAATTTGGATTTTATGTCTGAGCTTAATCAGCCAATTGCTATGGAAAAAAACTATGACACTAAAAATTCTAAAATTGAATTCAATCAACTCCGGTCCGAAATTCAGGCATACATTAAAAATTTAGAGCAAGATTTTACTCTTCCATTAATAGTCTCTCCAGATCTAAACTTAACTATTGAAGAAACCAAATGCATTGCAGAATCGATATCGAATGGTAATTGTAGGGTTGCATATAAGGTATCAATGGTAGACAATGTTAATTGTTTTGATATAATTGTTCCAGTAACTTTAGACAATATGAATAACTTAAATATTGCTAAAAATTCCAATAAAGACAAACCAAAAGACATAGAAGGTATTCAGTATATCGAAAATTTTAAAAGAACTGTTAAATCAATTGGTGGTAGCAGTTTTGATAAAGATAGCTTTGATATAAAAGAAATTGATATATTGCAAAATATTTTTGATAAATATACAAAATATAATAACTATAGAACAAATATTCAAACAAAAATTAATTCAAAAGTACCAAATTTAGAAAAAAATCTAGAAAATATTGACCAAGAATTAATAAAAATAGAAAAAATATTATCTGAAGTTTTTGATGGCTTTGGAAAAATTATAAATGGAGAAATAATAAATAGAATTCTAATTAGATATTTGTTACAACCAAGTCTGGAAACAGAATACAAATTGAAAGATTTTTTGGCATATGTTCCCAAGCCTAAGTTTTGGAGTAAAGACAGCTATAGATTTTATAGCAATACTTTAGAAATGTTAAATAAATTAGAAAAAAATACAACTGGAGAATTCCAACTCAGAATCAAAAAAGTTAAAGAAGAATTATTAGCAACCCTCAAAAAATTACAATAAACCTATGACTACTTACAACGAAAAAATGGCACCACTACTTGCCACTGGTCTTCAAGAACAAGTTGGCTTGACTACACTAGAATTAAGGAGTGAATGCATCCCAAAGCTTATAGAAAAAGGATTTATTTTTGGAGATCCTAGTATAGATTCAGCTCCTCCGTGTATTTAGAATTTTTATAGAGCGGTGCAAAATCCTCTTTTACTTAGCGATCTTGACCCAAATAATGAAACGATACCTTTCCAACCTGGAACTATTCGGTTGCTAAACAAATACACTGCTGAACTTGGGATAACCAATAATCCACTGGAATCTTGGGATTATGCACAAATAATTAGACATTGCCAGAATATTTTTAACTTTAAGTCAAAAGATGCTTACCCTCAACCGCAAAGAACAAGCTCTCATTATAGAAACTTTCCTAGCCGATAAACCTAACTTCAATCGGTATTTGCAAAAATAAAAAATATAAAGTATACTAAAGAATGACCATGTAAACAAAAAACCTCAAACAGCAAAATCTAAACAAAAAGTAATAAAAATAATTCTAAAACAAAAATAAAAACAAAAATGTTCAGAATTCTGCTAAAACCCCAAGACCGAGTATATCAACAAAACAATTCTATGTCTTTGGTAGCGGCGAATTCGAATCAATCTTCATAACGACTTAACCCACTCACTTTTATAAAACAGAGCAAAATATTCAAAAAAAGAATATTGGTGAGTTGAATTTTATGATTAAGACGATTCAATCTTTTGTCTTGCATGGTCACAATTTAGCCTTGGCTCACAACTAAGGCTTTTTTCTTTTACCCAAAAAACTTTGCTATTACAACCGTTCCCAACTCAACTTTGACAAATTAATCCTCCGTCACTTCGTGACACTCCCTCTAGCACTGTGTCGCCGAGGCAAGTACGGCTGTACCAGTTATCTTTCTCAAAGGGGAACTATTTATTACTTTTTTCTAAAATGTAAAAGTTGGGCTGAGTTTGAGTATACTTTTTGACAATATGAAGAGAAATCTTACTAAATAATATTAGGATCCAAAATATTAATATCGTAGCGAACATCGAGATTATCGCGAATTACCTTGTCGACGGGCTTAGGGTAATCAAAAATAACTTCCTGGGTAAACTGCGGTTGAATATCGTTAACTCCAGTTATCTGTACTCCAACAATTGAATCCAGAGTATCACGAATTAACAATGTCAGATCTATTCTTTTGATAACGAAGTTGGAATTATTTTTGACACTAGCCTTAATCTGCAACGAATCACCGGTATCTTTGATGGATTTGTCTCGGATTTCGATATTAATATTACTAAGGAGTGGATTGGCGACGGAATTAAATTCCGTTAATTTACTTTCTGGGAGAATTTCTAGGTTGATTTTGGAAGCGTTAATATTGTCAGTTGTGGTCGCGATATATTTGATTTGAGAAGGCAAAAGATAGCTTTTTTCGATTTTTTCTGAGATGAGTTTGCCAGTAGAATCCAGAACTTGTTTTTTGTACACTAGTGGATTGTAACCGAAGTTAGGATTAGCAGAATTATCCATGAACATCATCAAGATTTTTTCTTTGGAGGTTAGCAGAGAAGTTCCGGCATCTTTTATTTTGACATCGATCTTGGAATCTAGTTTGGATTGTACGATTGCCATCTGTTGCAACCCAAAAGGATTAAATGGAGCAAAAAACCACCAATTAGCAACACTCGCGGATAGGTAATACATCGGGATTATTAATACTATTCCAATTCCACAAAAAATTAAAATTGATTTGCGAACACCGAGTCTGAACGAATCTTGAATAGATTCAATGGATTTTTGGAGATTGAGGAGAATATTCATATTAATTACTATTTTTATTTTCTCAAAAAAATTATTTTACAAATCTTTCTATTAGGTTTCTGCGAATAGCGCTGGCAATTGTTGTATCTACTTCGTATTCTTTGACCATTTGGTATTTTGCAAGACTGATTTGGTTGAGGTTTTTCTTTTTTTCTACAGCTTTATTGATTAACCATGCGGTGATTTCTGGATTTTTAGGCAAAAAATTATGTAGATAAGTTCCAATTGCGTTTTTGTAAATACAACCTTCGAAGCCAGAATTATGACTATTCCCATGCCCAAAAACAACTTTGCCAAGTGGTCTAAAATACTCTCCAACAAAACTAGTCTGTCCAGAATGATTCTCAAAACCAACTAACTTGGCGTCGATTCCTTCTAACTTTGATTCTAGGATTATATTACCGATACATCTAGTTTTGGGATTGTTCTCAATAGCTGTTGTTATAATAGGAAATATAGAAATAGTTGGCAAAATTCCACCGGTCAATTCCAAACTTTGACCTAGAAGCTGATAACCTCCACATACCGCAACTAAGCTTGTATCTGAATTAACCAGTTGTTGAAGTTTTTGTTTGTGTCTTTGGAGATCTATTGCGACTTTGGCCTGTTCGTTGTCTTGTCCGCCGCCAATAAAAATTATATCGTTGTACTGAGGTAGCTCGTCTCCAATGTTGACCTTATTAATAACATATTCCCAGCCAATTCCCTCTAATATTCGCTCAATTGCGATAATATTACCAATATCACCATACAAGGCAAGTTCGTTGGGGTACAGATGAGTTATATGGAATTTTGAAGCAATCATTATGTTAGTTATTATACTTTTATTTTATCTCAAAAAAGCTGTTGTTGTCAAAACTTTGTTTAATTTTATACACATTTCATTGATTATCTTCTAAAATAAAATCCCCGAGCCTTTGGCTCACCCCTTCTCAAAGGGGTAACTATTTTGTCACCTTTAGCAAGATCAAGCAATAACTTCACACCTCACTTCAATTTAATTTTCCAGATTAGGAATAGTGGAATCCGTGAATAAACCTCCCAAAAATCTATTTTGGACTTAGCTTCTTCGATCGGTTTTGGCTCCAAGAATTCTAGAACTTGATACCCAGAATTGTTAATCTCATTCCACATGGTAGAGATCGATCGGTGATAGAATTGAATAGGAATCTTGTTAAAAAGCTCGTAGTCAACCTGTCTTGTTGTCATGTAATCTCCATAGACTTTGTAGGAATTAGAGTTAAGTTTGTTTTTAGAATAACCTAGTAGGAATGAGTTTTGTTCTTTGGTTTTGGTTGATTGTGAACCCCACTTGATAGGATGATGCACCGAAAAAAGAATTTGAGCATTTGGCTCGAGGATACTTCGAAGATTATCCAAAAGTCGCTCCCAGTCTTCAATATAATGCAAGGCTAGAGAAGAATAAACTAAATCAAACCTAGTAACTTTATTACTTTGTTTCTCCAAAAAACTTTCATTAATATCTTCAATTTTGGCTGTTTTGAATTCTATTTTGTTTGCCTTAGAATAATTATTATTAGCAAATTCAATAAGTTCGTTGCTTGAATCAATTCCCAAGATATAACTCGCACCAAGCTGAGATAATTCTAAAACTTCTTCTCCGCTTCCACAGCCAAGACAAAGGATATTTTGACTTTTGAGATCCGGTAACAATGACTTCATTGCAGGCTTTTCTATCCAATCGTGAGCAAGATGATTCTTGGATTTTCTGGCAATCCAGATGTGAGAATTATCAGAATAAGACATAAAAAAATATTACGATTAAACTAAAATTTCTGTTGGATAAAACTTGTCAAAGCTTGCAATTTTACAATTATAATCTTCAGCCAAAAAAAGACAAGCAATATCAAAAAAAGATTGATTTTTGTTTTTAGATTTTTTATAAAATTCAATGATTTGAAGTTCTAACTTGCGATCAAAAATAAATTCATCTACGAAAGTTTTTTGGAATAATTCAAAAGCTTGAACAGCTATATTTTGTGGTAATTTTCGCGACAAGACAGTCATAAGTTCGTATTTGGTAAGATTGGAATAGATGAATTTACAAGCTATATTTTGCTGTAAAATCTCAATAGCCTTAGTATGATTGGAATCTTCTTCGATTAGCAAAGCCACCAAAAAATCAGAATCACAAAGTATTTTAGTCATAGATTTCGTTATGCTCACCAGAAAAATTAACTTTAACTATACCTCCAATTGATATTGGTTTGAATTTTTGAAGTTTGTTAATATTATTTTTTTGTTCGTTAATTATCTCTATACGATTATTGGCTAATTGAACAAGAATATTTTGACCATTATCTAGTCCTATTTTTGTCAAAAAAGCTTTGGGTAGGGTAATTTGTCCTTTGCTGGAGATTTTGACGATTTTTTGATTACTGGGTAAGTTGAAATTTGTTTTGAGCATCTTGATAAATATTAAACTTATTAGTAAAGTAATTATACAAAAGTAAAGAATTATAGTCAAGTAAAGATTATTTATGTTTAATAAGATATCTTTGAACTTATCTTGGATGAAGTAAAATACTTGTTTTGTTTTCATTTACCTTTGTAACTTTTGGCGAATTCGGCTCATTGTGATGTTTATCAAAATAATCTTCATAAAGGTGATTCAATCTTTTCATGTTCTGATCGTAACTCAATGTTCCAGTTGAATAAATTAAATATAATCTACTATTTCCATCTGGATTTTCAACAAAGCAATTCTCAAAATAAATTGGCTTTTCAAAGTTTGGTTCAATATCGAGCGAAGACCTGAAATGTAATTTGTTACCATTATTAGCAATTACATCAGTGGAATAATTCCTATGTAAATGTGCCTTTGAAGTCCCTGAGTTTACTTTTTGAGAAATCCTAAGATGCTTGGAATTATTCATTGTTCGTATTTTGTCTGCATATCTTTTGACATCAGTAAAAACAACATTACACCTAACCCACTCCTAATTACCCCATTAATTCAAAGGTTTTGATAATTTTTTCATAAAAATTGAGGCAGGTTGAAGCTAGTTTTAGAATATTG
>JAYUIW010000077.1:0-12936 GCA_043765655.1 bacterium | reverse complement strand
CCTACACTCTCACCATCCGCGTTCAATGTGGTCCAGTAATATTCCTTGAGGACTCGTCTAAAATTAGGCATTTTGGCACGACTAATACAGTTGTTAGCAGAATCTGGACCAATTCCGAATCCATCGAATATACATAATATTTTGGTTTTTGGCATATTTCTAAAGTATAACTGTCAGAAAGTGTACAGTCAAGGTTCGACAAAAAACTCTAATTGCAGTACAATTAAAATTAAGAATGCTAATTCATCAGAAGTGTTGTATTTTTTTGAAAAGATAAAATCCCCGAGGCTTACTGCTCGCCCCTTATCATAGCCAATATCTCACTCAATAAACCCGATCCCACTTTTCACTTTCGAAAGGAGTAACTAAGGATAATTTTAGGTCAAATATTCTTTGTGTTTACTTCGTATAATATAGTGTATAAAGATTAATATATCCTCAATAACCTTTCATTAAAGGCTTTTCTATAATCTATGTCCAGATTCAATTCCAGCGAACCAATCTACAAGCGATACCAAATATTTACTAGCTTCAAACTTTTTAATGGCTTTTTATTTGCGGTTATTTTGCCAATAATTATAGCTTTAGGGTTGTTTTTTTGGGCTAATCTTTTGCCAATTTGGGCTTTTTACTTTCCGTTAATTGCTATTTTTGGAGGAACTTATTTTGGATATTTAGT
Source organism: bacterium (assembly GCA_043765655.1). GTDB lineage: Bacteria > Patescibacteriota > JACMRA01 > JACMRA01 > JACMRA01 > JAYTWQ01. The sequence continues at coordinate 12,257 of JAYUIW010000077.1, read as the reverse complement.
TTTTTATGGAATGCATAGTTATGATTTTGTTGATTCTCAACTATATCTCAATGGTCAACTTCCAGATTCCAAATCGTTAATTTTTGAACTTGTAATTCCAAATAATCTCAACTACGACGTCAAGGTGATGTACGACTTTTTTGCAGAATTCCACGGAAGTTTTACCTCTTTTACACAGACCACGGCTAATTTTTATAAATTTGGCAAAAAAACACCCAAACTCAAATTTAATTTTATTGCTAATCAAGGAGTTATTAAGAGTTATACAACTGTCCCAATCAAAAAAATTACTGAAACTAAGCGACTTTTTGAGACTTATTTTCCTGAGATAAAGCTTGTTTTGACTACCAATCCTTTTATTACAATGCCCTATTCGTGGAACAATCAGTCAAGTTATGAAAAATATGACGATTTGGTTGGCGGACTTCTAGCTAGTAGGTTCTCACCTTTTTACCCCATGACATTCGAGGATGATAGTAATGTCAACAAAGGCAAATTCAACCTTTTTTTGAACCATCTTCGAACAAGATTACCTAACCAAAAGGTTATAGTTCAACTCGTCATAAGTGGCAAAAATACTGGATCTGCAGACGAACTCAAAAGACTAAAATCTCAAAGAGAAGTCAAAAATAGTGCAATTACACAATTCACAACCAAACCCAAAAATCTCAAAAAAAATATTGATTTTAGTTCCAAAAAAGCCAATAATTCTGAATTCAGAGGTGAAGATCTCGCCGGTCTCAAAATTTTTACACCAGATATAATCAAAAAATATAACGAAAGAATTAACCAAGTTGATATATTCAGGCTTGGAATCGCCTACAAAGTCCTTATTTTTTGTAAGAAGGAAGACCGCAAATTCACCGAAGATATGTTGGAATTAGCAGTTCGAACTTATTATGGATCCAATGAACTGCTTACTAATTTTTTGGAAATAAAGTATCCAGCCTGCACCTTCCAAAAATTCTATAGATGGCAAGAGCAAAACGACGACATGAATTTTTTGTTTAGTTTTATTGTGTTTCCGCTACGATGGCTTCAGACATATGTGTACAAATTATATGATTCAGTCTATTTTCCAAAAGAAAATCAATTCCGCAAATCTCAGATATACACTAATGTTGTTAGCCAAAGTGGATTTTTTGGGTGGGGAACTTCATCTTTTTTGCCTGATCATATTGACGCTGGCAATTTATTCCAGTTTCCTACCAAGATTGATATAGATTTTGATGATGCTGAGTAGTCGATTAACAAAAAATGTCCCTGAATTTTTTCTACCTAAAAATAAACACAAATTCAATATTCTCAAAGTTTTCTTGTGAGCCCAACCTTTCTTTGATATCTGTGGCATTGAGCTTCAAAAAAGTTCTAAAAGTATTGTTAGAGGTTGAAAGAATTATCTCTATTACTGGGTTCCCAGATTGTTTTAGTTCTAAATTAAACTTATCAACTAGTCCCAAATTACTAGTATCTTGAGTTATAGCTAATTCTTGTTTTTTGTTTTGGTTAATGGCGATTTTGAGTGTAGGTAGGAATTCACTAAGTTCGTCATATTCGCTCAACACTTCTGTGAGTACTTTATTAACACAAAAAAATATGTATGCTTGATTCAGCTGTAAATTATGCTTTGACTTGGAGGAATTGAGAAGGTCGGTGAGATTGTTCATTATTGAAAAAAAATTATTTTCCTAAAAAGTTAATTGTATTAATTCTAGAATATTCCCAGACTTGTTCTTTGGATAAAATTTTAAGATCTGCAATTCGCCCTGCTATGATATCAATATGTTCAGGCAGGCATACTTGTCCACGCTTTGGACTCAAAAAAGGCAAATCAGTCTCAAGTACAAAATTCTCAACTGGACATTTTTGGACAGCGTTATGGAGATCGACCGCAGAACCAAAGGTTACAATCCCACCAAAGGCAACCTTACCACCAAGTTTCAAAATATTATTAAGATCTCTCTCATTGCCCGTAAAACAGTGAATTAAAAACTGGTTATGAATCTCGGGGTATTGCTGGAGAATGCTAATCAAATCATCAAAAGCATCGCGACAATGAATCATCAATGGCAAATTAAGTTCAATTGCCAGTTCAATCTGAGTTCTAAAAAGTTGTTTTTGGGTACTAATCAAATCTTCATCTTTGGTGTAAAAATAATCTAGTCCAACTTCACCAATCCCTACAATTCTAAGAGTTTCCAAAAGCTGGCTCAAATTTTGTGATTTCAAATCATGACTGCTATCTAATCCTAAAAGATTGTGTATATATTTTCTTTGGTCTGTAATATATTCATCAATGTTAAAATTCTGATTAACAATCTCTGGGTGCGATCCCAAAAAAAACTTCACTTTGTCAAAGTCTCCAAAAATCTTGCTAACATGCTGAAAGTTAAAAGTACTGACTGTAGGATGGAGTAGAAACTCATGATTAATAATTAATTCTTTGAGAATATTAATAGCTTCTGAATTAAGCACGAAGTCGCCCCAAAAGTTAGTATCTCTAGAATATGGGCTGTGCTTTCTTTCGTCGGGAATACTTAATAAATCTAACTTATCAAGCAACATCTCAAGGTGAGCGTGGGTGTCGTGTAGCATAGTTATTTTGTTTGAATTCTAAAGTTATTTTTGATTTATCTTTGCCAGATTTTGTCAACGGTATATAACGGCCTATTCAAAGCTTCGATATAAATTCTACCAAGATATTCTCCAATAATTCCCAACATTAACATCTGAATTCCTGAGAAGAATATAAATACTGACATCAGCGACGCCCAGCCACTAATATTATGACCATTGATTGTTGAATAAATAATATAAGAAAAACCAAATACAAAACCAAATATAGCTACAATCGAACCGACAATTGAGATTAACTGCAGAGGAAAAATAGAAAAACCAGTAATTCCATCTATCGCCAAGTGCAAGGATTTTAGGAAAGTGTAGCCAGTTTTACCAGCGAATCGTTCTGATCTTTTGAACTGAACACAAGCTTGCTTGAAACCTATTAGAGAGCTAATTCCACGCAAATAACGAGCTTTTTCGGTGTATTTAGACATTTCGTCATTCACTCTTCGAGAAATTAACCGGAAGTCTCCAGTATCAACAGGCACATCCACCGAAGCAATTTTTCTCAATAGACGATAAAACACAAAAGCTGGAATTTTTTTGAGAAGATTAGACTTGTATTCACTTCTCTGAGCGTAGACGATATCGAATCCTTGCTCCCACTTGGTAATCAAATCCAAACAGGTTAAAGGCGGATCTTGCAGATCGCTATCCATAATTATTATAGCCTGAGAATCGCTTTTTTGTACCAAGTCTTGACCCGCAGTAACTGCAATCTGATGCCCAAAATTCCGAGCAAAGTTCAAAACTTTGACATTACCATTATTCTCATAAATCTTAATAAGTTCAGCCAAAGAGTTATCCTTGGAACCGTCGTTAACAAAGACGAATTCGCATCTATAATTCTTAATTTTTGTTTGTAAATCTTCTAATTCCTGCCAAAGCCTGGCAATACCTTGCTCTTCGTTATAAATTGGTAAAATAAAAGAGATTAATTGTTGATTATTCATGGCTCAAAAATAAATTGAAAAATAAATTAGCTATATACTCAAACTTATATGAACTTTGACTGACTTTTACCCAAAAATACTTTGAAGTAAAGTAATTTATTTGCTTTTTGAAAGGTATTTTGTAAAAGTTGAAAGTGATATTAGTATATTCTATAGTCTATTACCAAAAATAATTAGTGTCAAATTCAAATCTAAATTAGTTTGACAAGGGCTCTAGAATCTAGGATAATTGGAAGATATGATTGTATACTGGCTTCGTCGAGATTTTCGACTTTTGGATAATTTGGCTTTGACTCGAGCTGTAGAGTTTGCCAAGAATAATTCTAATCAAAAATTAACTTGTTTGTATATATTAGACGAAGGATTGCTCCGCGAAAATAACTGGAATATCGGCTCTAATCGCCGAGAATATCTATCACAACTGCTTGTAGATATTAGTACTAAGCTTCCGAATTTTAAGATAATTATTGGTAAACCTGTACAGGTCTTTGAAAGCATTGCTAAGAATTGTAGTAAACAAAATTTGAATTTGCAGGTTTTTGCTAACGATGATATTGAGCCTTTTGCGATTGAGAGAGATAATAATATTGACAAAATATTAACAAAACATAATTTCAAACTTAGTCTCCATAACGATCAGCTTAGTGTTCTGCGAGATATTAGAGCTGGTTCTGGGAATATTTATTCAGTGTTCACACCTTACAAGAATGCCATTCTCAAGAAGTTTTTGGAGTGTGAAGTCGTGGACAAAGTTGATTTGAGCAAGATTGAACTTTTTGATAGTTCTAAACTGTATCAAGGTCTGGAACTTATTGAACCTGAGAATATTCTAAACAAAATTAAAGCTAAAAACATTTTGCAAATTAAAAATACTTTGGGGAATACTTTGGGGAATACTTTGACCTTAGATATTGACGAAACCTTGGCAGAAGTTTTGGTATTAGAAAAAAATAGTGATATTTTTGGTATCCAACAGTGGTACAAGAATGAACAGGAAGCTCTAGAATATTTTGACTATTTTAACAAGAATAAAATCATAGATTACAAAGTCAAACGCGACGATCTTGAGATAGATACCAAAATTAGTTTTGAACACCATGATAACGAGTTCCTTAGTTCGGGAGGAACTAGCAAGATGAGTGTAGCTCTCAAGTGGGGACTTGTTAGTGCGAGAACTTTGAAGCGCAGGATTCTACAAGTGCACGGTTTGAAGCCTGACGATCTGATTATCAAAAAAGAATTCGAAACTGGAATTGGTTGTTATATTAGCGAACTGGCGTGGAGAGAGTTTTATCGGTATATTCTACTACATTTTCCAATGGTTATGAACACAGAATTCCAACCCAAATTCCGTGGAACTATCAACTGGATTAATGGCGATGAAGGCTTAGTTAGGTTCAAAGCCTGGATTCAAGGTCGAACTGGCTACGCACTAGTAGACGCAGCCATGATACAGCTAGCGAGAACGGGTTGGATGCACAATCGTAGTCGAATGTTGGTAGCGAGTATCCTCACCAAAAACCTTGGCGTAGACTGGAGGTGGGGGCAAGAGTACTTTAGAATTGCACTGTTGGATCTAGATGAGGCTAGTAATAATGGTGGCTGGCAATGGGGAGCTTCGGTGGGGGCAGATCCCAAGCCTATCAGAATCTTCAATTCCTATCTACAGTCGGATAAGTACGATACGCTAGGATTGTACCGTAAAAAATGGCTTCCTGAGAACTATGATTATTTTGCAGAGCCAATTATTGAGCATAAGCTAGCTAGAGAGCAGGCTATTATTCGATACAAGTCGGCATCTGGTGGAGTGAGAGATTTTTGATAATAGGTTAAAGAGTATTATTTGTGAGCCAGTATTTATCATTACCAAACTCAAAATTGCTTGACCAAATGTATTGTTCTAATGTATTATTGAACCATATGCAAAATTACAAACTCTACGCTCAAATCTTGATGCTGTACGTTCTATCTTTTGGAGCGGACTTGTTGGCGACTAACTTTAATTCATTTTTTTGGTCTATATATCTACCGCTAATTGTCGGAGCTAATGTCTTGTTGTTCGACGAAATCCTCAAAATCATAGATCTCAACGAAATCAAAACTCTAAAAGATACCAACAAATATCTATACATTCTGTCTATCGCTGTAATTTCGGCAGGATTCGCGATCGCAATGGCAATTTTTATGAAATAAGTCCTAAAATCTTCAAATGAACAAATCTATATTTATTTCAGCAGTAGTTATTGGTACGCTTATTTTGGTGAGTGGATTCCTTAATCAAGCTCAAAGTTCCAATCCTCAAAACGATAATAATGCAATTATTCAAGAGGACTTGAAACAAAAAGAGATTATCAGTAATCTGGATAATATTGCCAAAATTGAAGGTCAAAAAATTAAAGCAATCAATGGTTCGGTTATAGAGCTTGAGAATTCTGAAAAAATTGACTTTGGGAGTAACGTGATTAAATGCGAAGTTGGAGATATTATCGAGAACTATACAGTTGCTAATCAATCTCTAGTATGCCTGCGAAAAGACGCCCAAGGCAAGACTAACTCAATTGTTATGCCTTTGTTGCTCTCTAGCATTGGTGGGAGTATCCTGGGGAATTATATCGCTTCCAAGATTTTTGCCAACAGTAACAATATCTCGAGAATGCCTGGTAGCTACGATTATCGTGGTAATAACGGTCAAGTCTACAATTCTAACTTCCAACAAGTGACAACCAGTCAAACAACTACTCAAACTTCCAGTCAAGGTAGTAATAACACCAGTCGCAGAACTTTTAGTACTAATAGGAATGGTGGGCTAGGTGGAGTGTTCGGTGGGACAGTAGGAAGTAACGGCGGTAACGATTCAGGATCTACAGGTGGTAACAAGTCCACTGGAGGTCTCAGCACAGGATCTAAGGGAGGAATCTCAACAGGCTCCAAAGGCGGAGGAGGTGGTTAAGTCTCGAGTGTGGTTTAATCAAAGTAAAACGTTGAAACTATTTACCCCTTTTTGAAGGGGTGAGCCGAATGGCTCGGAGATTTTGTTTTTAGAAGATAAATAGTAGAACGGACATAGATTGCTCCAACAGCAGTTTTGATATTACACTAAAACTCACCCCAACTTGCATAATTAAATCCCTCTGTCCGTCGGACATCTCCCTTTGGACACATGCGTCGCCGTAACAAGTACGGCTGTACCAGGGTCTTTATCAAGGGAGAACCAATTTATAACTTTTCTAAAAGTGCAAGTTGACATGAGAATAAGCATATAAATTCAAAAATTACAGATATTTTCTTTAACAATACTAAACAATATGTATAGCTACACACAATTCTTAGAAGAGAATAAAGACTATGCTTTTGGGATGCCAATCAAGTGGCAAGATCTCAACATTAACCTTGATCAAGCTGGGTTTGATTCTTGTTGCCAAAAAATTGCCACACTAATTGATCTTGAATCTACAAAATTAATCAACGAACCTCAGTTGTTACAGGATTTTTCTTATCCTAAGAACGCCTTGGATTATCTGGATACCAACCTCTCAATAATGCGGTTGAGCTTCGTAGTAGATACACACGGACAACCAAAATTAATCGAAACCAACTCCCAAACTCCCTCTTTTTTTTGGGAATGTCACGATGGATTAATGGATAATTACAAGATTACAGACCAAAACACCCAAAAATACAAACAAGTTCTAACAGATTATTTACAAAACCAAATTGGGCTTATCAATATCAAGCTTAATCGTATTACTAAGCCAAGAGTTGGGCTGGTTTGTTGTGATCACGCAGATGATTTATTCCAAATGGAATATCTAAAAACCTTGATTAGTTCAACCAATAGCACTAGTCATATTGAAGTTTTGACTATTGGGCAACTGGATATATCGTCTCAGGGAACAGCCTTTAGCACACAATCCAACAAGGAATTGGACGCTCTATTATTATGGTATCCCATCGAATGGCTAGCTACCGAAAAGTTCGCAGATAGTAGTATGGCTTTGAATTCTATCTTCGAGTTAGTTCGTGAGAACAAGCTACATATTATTAATGGAATGCAATCATTCATAACTCAAAACAAAGAACTATTAGCCCAAATCTACGAAACAGCGAATAGCGAAACCCTTGGCAATCTTATGGAAATGATTGTACCTAGTTTTTATACTCTTGATGATTTTAGAAAAGAATTGGGAAGCGTTGATTATATTGCCAAACCAGTTTTTGGGCGTGAAGGTCAAGGAATTTTCGGAGAAGTTGATGGTGCGAGCTTCCAAGGCGACTTGTCAGATAGTTACTATACAGACCAAAACTACATTTATCAGCCTTTGGTAAATACTTCTAATCTAATAATCGATGGTAAAGAATTCAAATACACTCTAGAAAAATGGGTCGTCAAAATAGATGGCGGTTGGCAATCTGCTGGTCAATCTTTACGTATCAATAACGCACAGGATTTGATCGTGAATAACACTTGCAAGTGGTCTGCGCTTATCTAAAAAAAGGTCTAAATTAACTTTTAGATGAACAAAACTAATAATAAGCTTAAAACTAAACAAACAATAATAGGTAAAATTTGAACTTGGATTGGAGTTTTGATAAGTATAACAGCTTCGTTAAAATTAGTCATAGGCTTGACTTCGAAGGCTTGAATTTGGTTCTGGTTAAGCTCAACATTAATTATATTATTATAGACTTCTTTAATACTCTTTAGGAATAATTCAGCTTCGAGCTGCGAATCAAAATCTGCAGTAATATTAATGAATCCATTCTCGTTAGAACTAATATCATAGAACGTTTTTTTAGTAATTTTGCCAGTATCATAGTTAATTTTGCTTAATACTTGGAATTGAATTTCTTGAGATTTGAATCTATTAGCGAAGAATTCTGAGAGTTTGCTAAGGCTAAGTGCATTTTGGTTGGGTTGAGTTCTAATATATTCTGGATTATTATAGCTAGCTCCGACACTAATACTAGCGCGATAGTTATTCTGGTTATTAATACCAAGATAGGATATGGTAGAGCCAATAATTAATCCGATAATTACAATATACCAATATTTTTTTAGTTTGTTGAGGATTGTGTTCAAAGTCATAAGAGTTTGGTTTAGAATTTTTTTGTTCTTGTTTTGAAGTAATCTAAAAATATTTTTTGCGATCTAAGTTAAAATCTAAAACAACTAACTCAAAGCAATTAATTTGTTTTTAGCAAAGTCTTTTTCTTGGTCTTTGGCATGCTTCATAACTAACGCATAAACTTCTTTGGATTTGTCGAATTCATGGAATTTTTCGTAATGCATTCCTAGTTCTAACCAGATTCCATAATCAGTGAGACTGGTTTTTTTGAGTCGTTCTAAGATTGAATTTTCAATTTTATTAAAAATCTCTTCTTTTTCACCAGCATTAGATGTAATATCTATGGTTGCACTTGAGTTTTTTTTGCTAATATTTTTGTGAATTGGAGGTAAAATCCTATTTTTATTAATCAAATCTTCGCTAATTAAACTTACCTTATCAAGAGATGTGTCCTCTAAAGTTTTACCAATTTCTTTAATTTTAATTGTTTGCTCCTTGATTTTGAGATTATCTGCAAGAATAATTTGATTTTGGTTATCATCTTCATTGTGTCTTTGCTTTACAAAGTTATCAACTTCAATTCTAAGTTTAAAAATAAAAGATCCAAACTTTCTAAGTAATAAAAAAATATTAGTACTAATGGCATTAACTATTTTTTGACTTGGATTTTTAAGATTTGATTTATTTTCACTATCAATTACAATTATTGATTTTTCGGTTGAATTAATTCCTTGAATTCCATCTTTGATTCCCACAAAAATATTTTGAGTAGTCTTGGAAAGGTCGAATTTATTAGGATTTTTTTCAGATCCAGTAATCTTGAACTTAGCATTTTTGTTAAAAATAAAATTACTATCAGCTTCTTTTTCCTTAAGATTACTTCTTACAATTTTGTCAATCTTAGATTGTTCAAAGCGATAAATTGCAAAGCTAATCAAAAAAACTAAAACAAAAACGAACAGGGAAAGCATTCCCAAACAAATTAAAAAATATAATAATTTTTGCCAAAACATAAAAATAAATAATACCAGTGCAATTTTTAATGAATAACTCTATCTATAACTTATTTTAATAAAGATATTCAAACTAGTTACCCCTTTTTGAATACCCTGGTACAGCCGTACTTGATACGGCGACGCATGTCTCCTAAGAGGTGGGCCGAATGGCTCAGGGGTTTTGTTCTAAACTATAAATAGTAAAAATAATATAATAATTACCTTTTTAGATCCTGAAAAGTTATAGTTGCAAGTTGGACTTGTTCCAACGGAAGCCATGGCACGATAAGCTCAGGATGACATATTAGAAGTATAGTTTGAACAACGGGGAATTCTTCGCTATGTTCACAATAACAGTGTAGATTTAGTGTTAATAATTTTAACAAACTTCGGGATAACAACCAAAAATATAAGTTTTAATATATTACCCATAAAAGAATTTTGACCCCTTAAAAAAGGGGCTATTAAGAATTTTTAGAAACTCTTAAATCTATCATAATCTACATTGGTTGCTTGGGCGTCGATTTGCTGTAGACTTTCTACAGTTACTGCAACAAGAATCAAAATAGTTGTTCCACCAACAATTCCAGTAAGAGTTCCGTCACCAAGGTTTTGAAGTTTACTTTGGAAAATAATCGGTAAAATTGCAATTACAGCCAAGAAAAATGCCCCAAAAATATTAATTCTATTAGATACATAACTTAAGTAGTTTTCGGTTTCTTTACCCGGCTTGAAGCCTGCAATATAGGCTCCACTTTTTTGAAGATCTTCTGAGATGTCTTTGGTTTTGAATCCGATTTCGGAAGTAAAGAAATAAGTAAAGAAAATAATCAAAATAAAGTAAAAGAACAAATACGCCATTACACCATTCCAAGCAATAATTGTACTAGGCAAGAATCCAAGATTAGTTCCAGGTAATTCGAATTGCAAGAATGTATTCTCAAAAAACTTAGAGGACTGCTCTGGTTTGGTTGAGACTGTAAAGCCTAAAATGTCTGTTCCAAGAGTGTAATCATTCAGTTTTGCCACTTTAAGCTCGTCAATTGAATTAGTTGTATACACTCCTCCAAACACAGCCGTAGGAGATCCTGGAAGTGGTTTGTCAGCCCTACCTTGATCACTAAGTCCTGAATCCATGAATTTAACAATACTGTCTGCTGTGTTGCGAATCTCAGGAACATTAGCTGTAAAAAAGAATCTAGAGATAATACTTGGGAAAAGAATTAGAGATACTGCGAAGATTATCGGCATAACGCCAGCAAGGTTAACTTTGATTGGAAGATCTGCTTTGACACTAGATAAAGTTCTAGACTTACCCTCGACATGCCCTCTCTTGGAGTATATAAGAATAAGTTTGCGAATTGCGTCATTAAAGAATACAACAAACATCAAAGTAAATACAAATAAAAATACAAAAAACGCTACAGAACGAATTCCTTGCCATTGTGGATTTTCTATCAAAAAAGCTTTCCATACGTCAAGATTAAATAATTTACTAAAGTTAAATCTAGCGAATAATTCTTTGAAGCTTGGAGCGCTCTGTTGGGCAACTTCGATTAACTGTGAAGGAAGCTTAGATGCAATTCCTGCCAAGATAATCATAGAGATACCATTTCCCATTTTGTATTCGTTGATAATTTCTCCAATCCACATCATAATAATAGAGCCTGCAGTCATGGAACCAATTACAACTGTCCACCAAAAAATGGAATCTAGAGAAACTCCTGAGCCGGTTAGTTGAGCCGGAAGAGTTACCACTCTTTGTTCAGCTGGAGCATTAGATAAAAATTGTAAAATTCCCCATGCGTTTAGCATGCTAATTGGAACAGCAAGAAATCTGGTCCAGCGATTAATTTTTTGTTGACCCATTTCACCTTCATCTCGGCGAATTTCGTTGAGCCTTGGAATTATAACTCCCATTAACTGCATAACGATACTTGCGGTAATATATGGACCAATACCAAGCATTACGAAGGATAACTTACCAAAAGAACCTCCAGCAATAGTATCTAACAAACCTAATGTCTGATCGCTATTGATAATCGGAGTTAAATCTTTAAGATCAAAAAGCGGAATTGGAATCTGAGATAAAAATCTAGCACCTATTAAAAGACCTAGAATTTTGAACATTTTGGTACGGAGATCGGCGTCTTTGAAGACTAAAAAAAACTTTCTAAACATATTTATATTTGTTACATTACATTATATGATTAAAACTGGTTTTTAGGAGATTGTCAAACTGGTCGATTTTTGATTAAAATTTTGAGTCAGTTAATGTTGCTCCAAAACTATTATTTTTTGTTTAAAATTGTCTTGAATAAGCTCAACTTGACATAACTATTATTCTGTGGTAAAGTTATTATTACTATGCAAGACAAAATACCCAAAAGAATACCTTGTCCTTTGAGATTACGGTGCGAAACTTTTGATTTAGAGACTAATCGATGTACTGACCTGGCTGAGTGTAAAAACTCAAGAGGTGTGGTAGTAAAAGATAAAATAGAAAGTATAGATTCTGAGACTATTACACCTAACCCACTCCTAATTACCCCATTAATTCAAAGGTTTTGATAATTTTTTCATAAAAATTGAGGCAGGTTGAAGCTAGTTTTAGAATATTG
>JAYUIW010000076.1:0-13043 GCA_043765655.1 bacterium | reverse complement strand
CAATATTCTAAAACTAGCTTCAACCTGCCTCAATTTTTATGAAAAAATTATCAAAACCTTTGAATTAATGAGGTAATTAGGAGTGGGTTAGGTGTAAGTTCGTTTCTTTTTTGCCTTTGTCTGTTTTTTCGTTCAATAATTCTATCTCTTATCCGTTGACCTTGCTGTGTGTTTTGATATTGATTATGAATTGATTGGAAGCTATTCCTAAAAGGGACGAAGTTTTCTACGGTATAATAGCCTGCCGTTGTCAAAGCCATCAAAAGCACCAAAATTGTGAGAATTATCGCCAGTTTATTACTAGCAAAAGGCATTTCAAACTTTTCGTAAATACCAAAAACAATCAAAGAACCCAAAACTCCAAATCCCAAAAATTCCAAAAATCCAAAGTCAATAAGATCTTCAAACCTAAAATTACCAACTCCAAGATTGCGTACCAAACCAAAAACCCACAAAGTCGCACTAAAAATACTTAGTCCAAAAATAAGAAACAAAACAAACACAACTAAACAAAATATTAATTGAAAATATAGCTTGGAATGTGGTTTTTGAGACTGAACCCGCTCCAAAATCTTGGCATGAAGATTGGAAGGCAGGTCAGAATTTGGAATTAATTCTAAGGTTTGATTTGAGGTTGAAAGTTCCTGCGGGTTTATTATTGGTTCCATAATTATTGGTTCGTTAGTATTTTTTTGGGTCATAGAGCTGAGTAATTATTCGTTTGGCTTTTTTGCGACTGCGACTTAGTTTTTGGGCGACTGTATTGGATGTGATGTTGAGAATATCTGCAATTTCGGCTAGAGTTTTTTCTTGGATATAAAACAAAACTAGAATGTTTTTGTCTTCGAATTTTAGTTTGTCCAAAACTCGCTCTAAGTCTTTGATGTCAAATATTGACTCTTCCTTGGATGGCATTGCCAAATCCCAAAAAGTACTCATATCCACAAAGAACAAGCCCGATTTTTTTTTGATCAAATTCACAGCCGTGTTATGTGCGATGCGGTAAGCCCACGAGGAGAACTTGTGATTAGGGTTGTAACTAGCAATATTTTTGTAGATTTTGAAGAAAGTTTCGCTAACGACATCTTCACAGTCCTGAATATTGTTGTTGAGAATCTTCATACAATACCCGAAGATCATTCGTTCGTAGCGTTGTAGTATCACCTCAAAAAGCTGTTGTTCTCTGTCTAGAATTCTTTGACAAAGTTCAATGTCGGTTAATTCTTGAGGGTTCGAATTGTTGTTTTTCAAAATACTCATTACGATAATATTACTGTTGAAGTTGTGATTTTATGACAGCGGGTTATTGATAATTTTTGCTAAACCAATAATATATTCCTATGTTGATAAGCTCTACAGCTCCCTACGGACTTTAGTTCTATAAAGTTATCTTTGTCATCCATTCCCATAATGCAACCTTCGCCGTCCACTAGGATTTTGACTTTGTCGATATGGGAGTATTTTGCTTTTTGATAAATATTGTTATTCTGATTGACTTCGAAGGCAATTTTCCATTTACCGTTATGATTTTTTGGCATTATAATTAGAGCTTCTTGGAACGGATTGATGTCCACTAAAGCTGAAGTTAGAATTCGTAGAATTGGGTTAGAGTTGAATTTACGAAAAGATTTGTTGGCTTTATTTGGGTGCTTTGGACAAACATCTAATCTATATTTTTGGTCAATAGTTTCTGTAACTTTAAAATACTCAAAATGCCAAGTATGAGCTGTCATCCCATTACCAAAAATTTCCATTAATGGTTGGAGAAGGCTGGTGGCGATTCTCTGGGGTATACAATTAGCATCCCAAAAGTAGCATCTGTTATAAACTTGATCTAAGATAATTGCGGTTAGTAGATAAAATAGGATTAATGTTAAGATTGCCATTTGTAATAGAAATTTTATTTGAGATGTATATTTTTTGTGTGAAAATTTTTGTTCAAGATCTTGGGGATTATTAACATTAGTTTCTACTGGTAGTTGTCTTTGGGGTGAACTGAAAATATTCCTTGTGAAGGGGTCGAACGAAGTTCGGGGGTTGTATAAATTCAAGAGCTAGGAGACCTTTCGTTATACTCAAGATGACAACATAATAATTAACTCTTTAGATTCTGAAACAAGTTCAGAATGACAGTATTTAAGTAGACTTCTTGCAAATACAAATCATCTAAACTCCACCGCCTTCATAGTATTCATCTGGAGGATAGACATCGCGGGGCTTGGAGCCGTTAGCTGGTCCGACAATTCCCTCATCTTCCATACGCTCTATGAACTTGCGGGCTCGAGGATAACCGATTCCCAGGGCGGTTTGGAGTAGGCTAGTACTTGCCATACCTTTGAGGAAGATTGTTTGCTTGGCTTTTTCATAGATATCATCAATGAGTCCTTCTTCGAAGTTGTCTCCATCCATTGGCTTCATTCCTGGAATATTGAGCTTAGTTCGTGGCGGTTCGGTGACCTCGGAGTTAAAGTTATTCAGGAAGTAGTTATCGCCGACTTGGTTCTTGATAAAGTCAATACAGTCTTTGACTTCTTTTTCGTCAACATAGGCTCCTTGGAATCTCACGGCTTTCATCGTGCTTGGCGACATTAACATTCCATCACCTTGACCCAAGAGCTTTTCGGCGCCCGCTTGGTCGAGAATGACACGAGAATCTATCTGAGATGCAACTGCGAAGGCAATACGAGTTGGAATGTTGGCTTTGATTAACCCTGTAACAACCTGCGTATCTGGACGCTGAGTTCCCAGAACGATATGAATTCCTACGGCACGCGACATTTGGGTCAATCTCACAATCATTGGCTCAACTTCATTCTTGGCGAGCATCATAAGATCTCCAAGCTCGTCGATTACAAAAACAGTGTAGGGAACAATCGGAGCTTCATCAGGTTGGTTGGCAGTGCGAGCAAGCTCGTTGTATTCGCCAATACTTCTTTTACCAAAACGTTCTAGAAGTTTATACCTAGTTTCCATCTCTAGAACTGCCCACTTGAGACTGTTGATAGCCTTCTCGGCGTCGGTAATTACGGGGGTCAATAAGTGTGGTATTCCGTCGTAGAGTTTGAGCTCGACTCTCTTCATATCAACTAGAATTAACTGTAGATCTCTTGGAGAGTATTTGTACAACAAGGACAAAAGCATACTATTAATCCATACAGACTTACCAGAACCAGTAGATCCTGCAACCAACAAGTGAGGCATTTTGGCAAGGGAATAGATCAGATTGTGTCCACCGATATCTAGCCCAACAGCAACTGGAAGGTTATCCTTGAACTCCAAAAAATCCTTGGTCTGCAATATATTACGAAGTCTAACTGTGGATTTGGTTTTGTTGGGGATTTCGATTCCGACTAGACTTTTGCCGGCAATTGGAGCTTCGATTCTAATAGTCTGAGCTGCTAATTCTAGGGCAATGTTGGAACTAAGTGTATCAATTACTGAGAGCTTGACACCACTGGACGGCTTGAGTTGGTATTGACTAACAGTTGGTCCTGTAACCACATCCTTCATCTCGACTTCGACATTGAAGCTAGCTAGAGTTTTTTGGATAATGGCTTTGTTTTCTTCTACATTTCCACTGTCACTTTTGATTGTCGATTCTTGGATAAGGTTAAAAGGTGGAAGTTTCCAGATGAATTTTTGACCTGCGAGGTTAACCAGAGATTCCTTGTTGTCCATAACTGGCAGAACATTGACATCGCCTTTGGATTTTTTTTCAGGTTTTTCTTTGTCTTTAGACTTATCTTTTTCTCTCTTAATATCTTCAGGAATATCGCCAAAAGGTGAGCTCGGAGTAGGAGTTCCACTGTAAGCTGGGATTATAATCGGGACATCAGGAAGTGGGCTGGGAGTTTCGCTGGGAATATCGGTTTGCTTTTGCCAAAATTCAAAAATATCAGGAATAAGATTCCAGACTAGGCTTGGATTACCAGGAATTGCCTTGATAGTATTCACGAATTCATAAGGAGTTTTGAGACTAAAGAGGAAAAATCCGTAAATAAAAATCGATGCCAGAATTACGAATCCACCAAAATTTCCAAAAAATCCCAGAATTCCAGGGAACAAAACATAACCAACAACTCCGCCGCCGAACTTGTTCTTACTTGGTTCTTCAATTATAGTTCCCCAATATTCGAAGTCAGTCACAGGTGGAGACATCAGGCTCAAAAATCCACAAGTAGCAACAACCATAAGAATAATTCCAAAGATTAACTTGGTATTAAGCTCTTCAATCAAGTATTGTCTGCGTTGTATTCTGACTAATAAAATTCCGATAATGAATGCCACAAAAGTCGGAAAAAAGCTAATTCGACCCAGAACTTCACGAAAGAATTCATTGACGATTTCGCCGAATTGACCTGCTAGTCCGATTAAGGACAAATATAACAATAACCCAAGAGCAATAGATAAAATTACAAAAAAGCTGTATTTGGACTGGATATCTAGATCTAGACTGGGTGTTTTTATTTTTGGTAGTGGAAGTTTCCAACTCATAATCTATTAATTGTAAGTTATGAATGGTTATATTGTCAAACTAAGCTGATTTTGGAGTTAGATTTAGTTTATTTGTAACAATTTTCACCACGATCAAGAAGATCTCTGATTATAAAGGATATAATTCTTCGTCTTTCAGATAAACCATATTTAAAACTATTGTCATACATATGATTAAGATAAATTAATACCAACTTTGAACTATAATAAGAACATTTAAAACTATTTAAAATTGTATAATTTTTATCATCAAAAGTCTCAACTAATAACTTAAAAAACTTTGATTCATGAACTTGTTTGTACAATGTTTTTAGGTGTGGTACTTTTTTAACACTTTTTTCAATTGCAATCTCGTCCAGAATATAGGTATTTAAATATGAATCAATAATTCTTTGACTATAAACTAGTTTTTCATTTATTGAAGGTTTATTTTCAACTAATTCTTCTGGAATTAAAGTTTCTAACTCTTGAATTATAGGTCGATTTTCTCTTTCAAGATCTATTTGCGCTTTTGCAACTCTCCTAGCTTTTGAAGATTGCTTAGCTTTTTCATCAGTAGTTCTAGTTTTTCTAAAATTTCTATCTACTTTTACAGGCAAAATTTGGGCTTCGGCTGTTTTGCTTCTCCTAGACAGTTCTTGATTAGTTTGGTCGCAAAAAGCTTCTAAAGAACTACAAAGCTCTTCAATACTATAAATACCTCCAAAATTAAAATAATTTTCTAATTTTGTTAAATAGGCACTCGCCCTTTCACCTTTTGACAAATTGACACCCCGTCCTATATTTTCTAAATGAGTTAATACCTGAATTATTTCGCCACTCATTTGTCCAAGTTCAGCTTTTGTTAAAGTGCTTAATTCTAGTAATTTTGTTGTTTGGATTTGTTCAGACATGAATTAATTCTAGCAGTTATTCTGCACCTTGTCAAATGATATAAAACCGCGAAGTTCTTGACATTGTATAACAAAAAAGTTAAACTTAATAACTAGAATGACACGCTCAATCAACATATTAATCAACATATTTTTTAACAATATTTTGACACTATCAGGAAGCAATTAACCTTATTTTTTAGGGTTCTATTTTTTAAAAAAATATATCTATGACCAAAATTCAAAATGTGCATTTACAGCTAGCATCAATTCAACAATCATACAAAGATCAGTATTATGAGATTTATTTGGAAAATAAAAACTACCACAAATTCGGATATTCTGAACCAAAATCTCGAGACAAATTCGAGGAAAGATTCGAAAATTCTGAAGTTGATCCATGTTTTGTATTAGTTAATGATTCTGATGTAGTTTTGGGTTTTTGTGGCGTAGAGACTTTTAGGTCGGTGGCATGGGCAGAAATCAACTATGTTATCAAAAAAAAATTTCAGAATAAAGGACTTGGCAAAACAATGCTAAACCTTGTAATATCTGAACTAAAACAAACTGGATTCGTTGATTACATAGAAGCAGTCACAATACAAAATCCTAATTCAGACAGACTTTTAGAGTCTTTGGGATTCCAAAAAGCTTCGTTTTATCCCGAATATAGAAAAATTATAATTGACGGAAAGTATACCAAGCTCAACCAAACTGGATTTTTTTTGAAAATTAAATAAAAATAAACTAATCATAATGTCTAATTCAACTAATAATCTTCAAGCAATCTTAATCCTCAAAAATGGACATATCTTCGTCGGTCGTGGCATAGGAATCGAGTCGAGTGTGTATGGAGAATGCGTCTTCACAACAGGTATGACAGGCTATAATGAATCGCTTACAGATCCTAGCTACGCTGGGCAGATTTTGTGTTTTACATATCCATTAATCGGGAATTATGGAACAAGTATGAATTGGTACGAATCTACAGCTATGTTCGCTCAAGGCTTGATAATCAGTAATCTTAGCGAAGGAGAATTCCACTCTGATAATAAGGAAAGTTTAGAGTCTTTTTTGTGTAACAGCCAAAAATCCGGGATTGTAGGAGTCGATACTCGCATGCTAACCAAGATACTGCGAACCGAAGGCAACCAAAACTCAATTCTAGTAACCGGCAACCAAAATAAAATAAATGAGGTTCTCAACAAATTTCAACAGCAAGGCTTCGAATCGTTGTTACCAAGTGTTAATAATCCCCAAGACATTGGCTATCTCAACTGGCCTGAGCGAGTTAACTCTACTAATATTTATGTTCAAAAAGAAAATCCCTTGGAGTTAAAGCAAGAAGAGTTAAAGCAAGAAATTAATTCTAAAACAACAAAAAATAAAATAGTAGTTGTACTAGATTGTGGCGTCAAAGGCAATATTATCAAAGAACTCCAAAAAAGAATTCAAAGAGTGATAGTTGTCGATGCTAAAACCTCAATTAACGATATTCTAAAACTTCACCCAGATGGAATATTGCTGTCTAATGGTCCAGGAGATCCTAGAGATTACGACTATATCGTAGATACAACCAAGCTTATTCTACACCAAAACATTCCACTAATGGGAATCTGTCTCGGGCATCAGATATTATCTATGGCAATCGGAGCAGACATCTACAAGATGAAGTTCGGCAATCGTGGAGGCAACCAACCAGTTCAAGATCTCAACAACAACAAAGCTTACCTAACTTCTCAGAATCATGGATATGCAACCGTAGAAAGCTCCATTCCAAGTACTTACAAAGTCTTCTTTAAAAATCTTAATGATGGAACAATCGAAGGAATAGAGGCAATTGACAAACCAGTTTTTTCGGTACAATTCCACCCAGAAGCCTCCAGTGGCCCACATGATACTAATTGGCTTTTTGACAAGTTTGTAGAGAGTTTGTAATTGATGATTAAGCTCTAACTGGTGCTTATGGCTAGTTTTTGTAGTAGCAAATATTTAATTCGAACAATCTAAAGTATTTTCTGACTTTCTCAAAAAGATTAGTAGGTTTTTTTTAGTACAAACCAAACAAAATTAATTTAATCTAAGGTATAAGTATTTTATTTTTTATTCCATTAAAAAGAATTGACGAATTACTAAAAACTCTACATAATGTTAATAACAAGTCAACCAAACAGTTTGCGATAAGTTTAATAATATATTAATCAATTTTTACTCATAATATTGTCTATGTCATTCCAAAGTAATCTCGAAGCAATTCTACTAAGGGTCGAAAAATATAACGACCCAGAAGGTGGGCTAATCAAAGGTCAGATAATCAACGACGCCTACGCTATCGACCCAGAACTAATCACGGCTTTAATTAATGACTGGGAAATCAAAGCGAAGTTCTTTGTGAGTATATCGGGTCATTGGGTATTCAATATTAATCTATTCGTAACATACATCCAAGAAAAGAATTTCCTCGATAACAGCTACACTAACTTCAAGAACAAAATAGGATTGACTGGAGACGATGATCAGCTAATCAGACAACAAAAAGAAGTCGTGCTTGTATGGCCGTTCAAAGACTGTGTGCTAGAAGGTGGACAAGACAAAGAAGACCAAAAACGCCAAGAAATATTCTTTAACGAAACCCTAGCTCAAGACGAAATTGACAGACTACTAGACCCAAAAGTCATTACTAAGTGGGAACGCCACACCGTAAGCGGATCGGAGAAAGTAACCACGATCAAACGAGATGCCAGCGGAACAGTATCAGAAAACCTACTAATCAAAGGCAATAATCTACTAGCACTCCACAGCCTCAAAAGAGAGTTCACAGGTAAAGTCAAACTCATCTATATCGATCCACCATACAATACAGGCAATGACGGATTCGGATACAACGACAGATTCAATCACTCTACTTGGTTGACCTTTATGAAGAATAGACTGGAAGTTGCAAGAGAATTATTGCGAGATGATGGAGTGATTTTTATAAGCTGCGATGACAATGAAGATGCATACTTAAAAGTACTATTGTATGAGATATTTGATAAAAAGAACTTTGTTGCCGATTTTATTTGGAATCATAGAAAGTCTAGTCAAAATGATATAGATGTTTCTTTATCCCACAACTATACCGTTACAATTGCAAAAAAAAGATCAAACTTCAAACTTAATCCGCTCAAAATTGACGAATCAAAATTCTCAAATCCAGATAATGATCCAAGAGGTGACTGGGTTGCAGATCCTTTTGACGCACCAAATGTTAGACCTAATCTTTCATATCCAATAATAAATCCAAACACAAAAGAGGAGTATTTACCACCAGAAGGTAGACATTGGCGTTTCAGTAAAGACAAATATGATGAAGCTTTAAGAGAAAATAGAATTATTTTTGGAAAAACTGGGAAAACAAAACCACAGTACAAAAGATTTAAGTCAGAAGCTCAAGCAAAAGGAACTAATGTCTTTACAATTTGGGATGATGTAGGAACGGCAACAGAAGCAACAAAAGAACTGATGGTTTTAATGGATGGGCTAAAATTATTTTCTACGCCAAAGCCAGAGAGATTGATGGAAAGAATAATTCAAATTGGGAGTAATGAAGGTGATATAGTTTTAGATTTTCAAGCTGGAAGTGGAACAACAGGTGCAGTTGCCCACAAGATGAATAGACAATGGATATTAGTAGAACAGATGGATTATATCAAAGGTTTGCCTGAAGAAAGGTTGATTAAAGTCCTAAAGGGAGAACAAGGTGGAGTTAGCCAATCCGTAGGCTGGACTGGTGGTGGAGACTTTATCTACTGTGAATTAGCCAAATATAATGAGATCTATGTAGAGATGATCCGAGATACAACGACCACCGAGGAGCTATGGAAAGTATGGTTGGATATGGAACAAAATGCTTTTTTGGACTACCGAATAGAAACTCACGAAGTTACGGCTGATGGATTCCGAGCTATGACTTTTGAGGCACAGCAAAAGCTATTGATGGAATGCCTAGACAAGAACCAGATGTATGTGAACCTAACTGAGATAGATGACGAGGACTACAAGATTAGCGATGAAGACAAAGACCTAAATTTGCAATTTTATAAAAACTACGATAACCGATAGTATGGCTGATTTTTTGTATGAAGAATTGGATGTAGTCAGTAAAATGGGTTTTTTGGATGACTTTAAATCAATTCCTAATGTAATTGTAGAAAACCTTAACCCAAAGTTCCAGATTAGACCTTATCAAGCCGAAGCCTTTGGTAGGTATTTTTATCAATCCAAAAAAGCAGATTCAAAGCACCTTTTGTTCAACATGGCAACAGGAAGTGGTAAAACTCTATTGATGGCTGGGCTAATCTTGCATTTGTATTCTCTGGGTTACAGGAATTTTTTATTTTTTGTGAACTCCACTAATATCATATCCAAAACCAAGGATAACTTTACTAGTTCTAATTCTAGCAAATATCTGTTCAATGACAAAATCCAGTTCGAAGGACGCACAATTAGTATCAACGATGTTGAGAGCTTTGACGAGGCTGATAGTCGTAATATCAATATCAAATTCACTACAATCCAAAAGCTAGGTTCGGACCTAACCACCCAAAAAGAAAATTGCATTACCCTCGAAGATCTAAAGAATCACAAGATTGTATTATTGGGAGACGAAGCCCACCACAACAGCACCAAGACCAAAAAGAAAAGTGACGAAGCAGACGCTTTGATTGAAGACACAACCGCAAGCTGGGAAAATACAGTCGAAAAGGTATTTGGTTCTAACCCTGATAATATTCTACTGGAATTCACGGCGACGCTTGATTTTTTGGATCGGAATGTGATGGACAAATATAAATCAAAGATTCTCTACAAATACGATCTCAAAGCCTTTCGTACCGATGGATACAGCAAAGATGTGAATATTCTACAATCTGATTGCGACAAATCGTATAGGATGTTGCAGGCGGTTATTCTCAGTCAATACAGACAGGATATTGCCACCAAACACAAAATCAATCTCAAGCCAGTAATCCTGTTCAAAGCTCACAAAAGTATTGCTGAATCGTTGGAAAATCAAGTAGAATTTAGTAGATTGATAAGTAATCTAAATATAACTCAAATCAAAAAACTAAAAGAAGTTACTAACATTGAAGTAATCCAAAAAGCATTAGACTTCTACACAGACTACAATATTCTAGTATCCAAAATCAAAGCTAACTTTGGCGTGGAGCGAGTATTGACGACCAACGAAACCAAAGGCGATCAAGACAAATACAAAAATGAAACTAATATCCAAAAGCTACTAAATACACTAGAATATAAAGACAATCAGATTCGAGCTATATTCACGGTCAATAAGCTCAACGAAGGCTGGGATGTTCTCAATCTTTTTGACATTGTGAGGCTCTACACTAGTAGAGATGGAGATATGGACAAGAACGGCGAATACAAGGCAGGCAAAACAACGATTAGTGAAGCTCAGTTGATTGGAAGGGGTGCGAGGTATAATCCGTTCAACTGCGATGAATTAGACAAGTTCAAGCGAAAGTTCGACAGCAACCTTAATCACGAACTCAGAATACTAGAAGAATTGTATTATCACAGCTACAACGAACCAAGGTATATTTCTGAAATAAGATCAACACTTATCAAACAAGGATTATTAGATGAAAAAGTAACGACCAAGACACTCAAACTCAAAGAATCATTCAAAAAAACTAATTTTTATAAACTTGGCTATATTCTCAGTAATTCCAAGGTGCAAAAAGAAGGAGATTATGTGGACTTTGAGAACCTAAGCGTAAAGAATAAAAACATAGAATATACTGTTAATTCTGGCAAAGGCAAATCAACTAAAGTATTCGATGAAAAAGATTCTGGTGATCTTAACATTAAAAGAATAATCAAACCAGTTAATTTGAAAGATCTAGGCATTAGTAGAATCAAAAAAGCCTTGCAAAAAGATAATTTTTATTCATTCTCCAACCTCAAAGAAAAATATTTGGTAACGCTCAAAAGTATTAATAATTTTACAAAGCTTTCAGAATATTTAGGGAATATAGAAATAAACCTAAACGGTCCGAAAGTCCTAGTTGATAAGTTACCAGTCAAAGAAGCTATTAAAGCTATTGAAAAAGTGTTGGAAGCGATCAAAACTGAATGCAAAAGCAAGGTGCAAGAGTTCGAAGGAACAAAAGAATTCAAGCCAAAAAGAATCAATGAAGTATTTTTTGATCAGATATTGAAAATGATAGAAAGCACTGATGGAGATAAAAATTATCTAGCTGACAAAGAATGGTATGCTTTTGAGTCCAATTTTGGAACCAGTGAAGAATTGGCAATGGTTAGAGCAATAGAGACCCTGATCAAAACTTTTGAACAAAAATACGAAGACATCTATTTACTACGAAATGAACGACATTTTAGATTATATAGGTTTTCTAATGGAGAAGGTTTTGAACCTGATTTTGTATTATTTATGAAGCAAAAAGTAGGTCATCCAGTAGTGTATCAGATTTTCCTAGAACCAAAAGGTAACCAGTTCAGAGGAGAAGATGGAACTTTTGAGACAGGCAAAGAAGCTCACAAAATAGCATTTTTGAATGAGCTAAAGAAAGAATTCAAAGACAAAATAATTAAACTAAGTGTAATAAAAAGCTACAAAATAATTGGTGTTCCTATGTTCTATAATGAGAAAGATGAGAATAAGTTCAAAGAGGAATTACAAGAAGCTTTGTTTTAGATTCACTAATAACCTAAAGCCCAAGTACCAATCCTATATACTACAGACAACAAAAAAACCACCTATAATAAGGTGGAATTAATTTTTAAGATTTAATCTAGATTTATTTAGAGCTGACTTTGGACCAGTCTGAGCCGAAGCTTGATTTTTGGGACTTTGATTTGAAATAAAAGTAGGCAATAGTTACGTTGGCTAATAGCGACGCTACGAATACCGCAGTTGCTGTTCCTCCAGTGGTAACGAGCTTAGAAGTTACTGGGCTAGAGGTTGAAAGAGTTCGGCTAACAGTGGTTACTGTTGGTTCGTCTTTTTTGTCAGCTTTGGTGGCTACTATGACTGTTTTACAATCTTCAATAGCTTTGGAACCTTCGCCATCGGTGACTTTGTTGTCTAGACAAGGAGTTGGTTTGGAGCTCTTCGCAGGGCAGTAAGAGTTCTTAGGACAGATTACTTTATCTTTGGTACCGCCTTCACAGTAGTAACCAGCAGGGCATGGTTCACAAGAATTATTAGTAATATATGATCCAGCTTCTGCAGATTTACAGATATCAAAACACTTTCCTTCACTATAAAATTGATTGTTATTACACACTATTATTGTTTTTCCAGTACTATAACTAGGAGTTACAGGAGTCGGTGTAGGGGTTACGTTAGCTTTACAATCAGTAGCAACTTTGCTGTTAGCAGGACTGAACGAGCCACTTGGACAAGGAATTGGAGTTGTTGAACCAGCTGGACAATAAGTATTAGCAGGGCAATTAATAGTTCCGTTGTAATTAACCAAAATGGCAGTGTATTCACAGTTATCACCTACGATTGTAGTTCCCTCAACACAACCTTGAGAAATTGAATTTAGCTTTTGAATCGCAGTAACTGCTGTATAACTCTTGGGATACCATCGGAATCCAGCTTTGTTATTAGCGTCATATTCATTAGCTCCACATACAATAGGATCA
>JAYUIW010000075.1:0-13091 GCA_043765655.1 bacterium | reverse complement strand
GCATTGTCTTGTGAATGAAGCCTGCACGAATTAGTAACTGAGCATTAAAGCTGGTTTCTTCAGAGCTGGTTTCGCGAGAAGTTTTGGTAAAAAGTTGTCTCTAACAGCTTGAATTTTGAGAGATTATTTGCAGTTCTTTGGTATCATAAAGAAATTTATAATAAGTTGTTGTGCAACTATTCACTCCACGGCTGTGAACCTCAAAATACTTTTCATTATTAGTAGTTTTGGTTACAATAGGTTCACCAAATTGTTCAAATCTACCCACGACATCAGAATTTTGATCAAGAATATAGCAATAACCAATCTTGTATTTGCCAACAGACTGGCAGTCAAAAGTAATTGAGTAGACTTCGGTGTCAGAATTTTTAGACCTTTGTAAAATCGGAATTAGATCTTGATAAGGATATTTACGAAGAAAAACTGAATAAGAATCTGTGTCGTTTTTCCATTGTCCTTCTAGTGTAGTTGCATTAATCGTAAAACTGGCTCTACTTTGACCAAATTCCATAAAATTAACTTCTTGCGTATCTCCAATTTGCTTAAAATCTACTGGAATTGGAATTTTACTTATACCTTTGTAAATATATTCTCCCTGCATAAAATTAGAGTTAATATTCAATATAATAGGCATACCACCAATCATTCCTTCAAAAGTTGTATTGGGAGCAAATATTTGGTAAGGATCTACACTGCTAGTGGAAATAACAGAAATTACAGAACTCAAATCGCTTGAACTGGTTACAATATTTTGAGAATTAAAGTTAGGCTTTCTAAATTCTGCATATCCGAAAATACTTATAATTATTACTAGAATTGCCAAGGTTGTGGTGATTATTGTTTTTTGGGACATTTGTATAAAGATAAATTTATTTTTGACGATCGTTAAAACTCTCTAGTTCAAAAGTTCTATTAGTTCTCAATTCTACGGTATAAACAGCCACGAATCTGGAGGCATCAGTATTGAGCATGTTAACACTTCGGAGATATTCTACATCTGGAGAGCTAACGAATACCTTATATTTATTTTCAGATATTTTTGTAGAACCACCTATTTGAATTACAATTTCTTTGGTTTTGGAGAGATTCTTAATCCGTTCATAAAAATCCGTGCCCAAGTTAGTTTTGTAGTAATCTTCTAGTTTTTCGGAGTATGCAGGATTGTCTGGAGAGCCTACGCCGTCATTTGGATCGCCAATATTTTGGCTAAATACGAATAATCTACTAACATAAGCTTCAAAGCAACCATCTTTGGTTTTGACCAGATCCTTGAACTCAACAATGTTACAATTGGCACTTCTAACCGTGCTAAGCGGGGTATTGTCATCCGCACTTCGTACCAAAAACTCTCCACGCAGTTCAGTCATCAAGAATCTTTTTGGGTTAATGATGTTCGCATCTTCAGGCGTATCACTGGGCTTGGGAGGAACAGCAAGCGAAACTTCCACCGAATAACTATCGTCGCTTTCTTTTTTGGTGTAGTCCAGTCTCAACGATTCAATCTCGAATTGGCTGGCGTAGCTTTGGTAGTACTGCTTGGTAACTTCTGGGAATACATACTTTCGCAAACCTCGGAATTCCTCATCAGTCATAGTGAGTGAACTTTGCAGGATTCGACCACCCACCGAATATTCTACACATTTGCCATTTTGAGTTTCTACTATTTTTTGGGGTTCTTGAGCGATACACTCCGTAGACTGAGAACTAGAAGACAAAAGCACGGAGCTACTAGACAGACTGGCAAGATCGATAAGATTAGATTGACTAGGGTTAAAACTGTTTTTGAGCTGATTATATCCCAAGACACCTAGAACTATTGCTAGAATTGCCAAGGCTGTGGTGATTATTGTTTTTTGTTTCATCTAAAATAAATTCTACTTTTGGAAGCTATGGTTGTCAAGTTATTTGATTAGCTTAGTCCCAAACAGGTTTGACAATCACGCCATACAAAGTCATAATATAAATATATGTCAGTTCAACGCGGAAAAATAATTTTTACGGGAAGTTTTTTGGGATTTTTTATCAAGTCTTTATCGTTAATGGCTTTGAGTGTATTAACGGTTGGAATCGCCTTTCCGTACTATGTGTACTGGAGTTGCAAGTATTTTGTTAATAATCTAGAAATCGAAATCGAATCATAAGTAGTAATTATATGTCCCGAATTCTTATAGTTTATGCCAGCGTAGGTGGTAATACTAAGCTAGTTGTTGATAGTCTAGTTGATAATATCTTTGCCCAAAATCCTGAAATAATAGTTGAATGTAAGCGAGCTGAATTAACAACAGCTGAGGATCTCAGTAGTCAGAACTTAATAATCTTGGCTAGTCCGACGTATGGTCAAGGAACTCTCGAGACCCAAATGTCCAAATTCTTAAAAGTTCTAAAACCCTTTGTTAGTACTCAAAAATTTGCGGTCATCGGGCTAGGGGATATGCAATACTATCCAGAATATCTGAGCGAGGCTAGTGGCATTCTTGTGGACTTTATAATAGAGAATAAAGGAATTATAGTTACTAATACTCTCAAAATCGGAGCCAAACCTTTGCCGTATATTCCCAAGCTTGTTCCGCGTTTTGCCAAGAGTATCGTTGACAATCTCTAAGTATAACCTTCAATGTTCCAAAATAAAATTTTTCAAATCTTCTCACTAATTACGGCGATTATTTTGTCGTTATATATTGGTTATCTGTATGGTAATCGTGATTTTGTAGTTAATCAGACTCCGATCGAAATCTCCACGCAATATGACAACGGTTACAAGGAGAATTTTTTTAGCGATATGAAGATAGCCGATGTTCAAGGGTTCGCGAATGCTAAGGATATTATTAATTTTGGCAAAATGTACTACAAAATCCAAAACTCCAAAACATATATTAAGATTGATCTCAACAAACTTCCAAAGAATCTAACTAACGCCAATATTGACAAAACAATTCCACTTCCAACGAGTTTTAGTGTAGAACTAGCTAGAGATAATACTGACAAAACTGACTTTGAATATACTAATATTGGTAAGATAGAACTAAGCCAAAACGAAAATGGTGAACTTAACGGTTCTTTTGCTACTAATTTTGACTTTGACATTAACCGAGAAAGTAATCTAGGACTGCGTAGAATTATTATCAAGGCAACTCAGAGTGAATTGACTAACATCTTCACAGATACTGATCCAGTCCTACCAATCAAGGTTCGTGGAGATGCTGGAGTCAACATAGAATCACAGCCTGCTCCGTATTTTTGGATTAAATTTTAGAATTTGGTTTGACTTAAATTAATAACAACTCTCAAGCAATGCTTGACCCCTACATAGGGGTATTTTTTGTATTACTTTTTTCACATACGCCGATTAATACTTGACCAAAAAGCTAATAAAAGGTTTAATAATAGTATATGTCTCACAATCTCAAGAATATTAGAAATATTGCAATTATTGCCCATGTAGATCACGGTAAAACCACACTTGTGGACGGTCTTGTTAAGCAGACTTTATCTGTACGTAATCTCGGATCTCAGAATCTTATTATGGATAACATGGACCAGGAAAAGGAACGTGGAATCACAATCAAAGCCAAAAATGCTAGTGTGTACTACAATCACGGCAGACAAGATTACAAGATTAATATTATTGATACTCCCGGTCACGCTGACTTTGGTGGGGAAGTTGAGAGAGCTCTTCAGATGGTTGATGGAGCTTGTATTCTAGTAGATGCACAAGAAGGTCCGATGCCTCAGACTAGATATGTAATGAAAAAAGCAATTCAACAAGGTCTCAGAATCATTGTAATCATCAACAAAATCGACAAACCTGGAGCAGACATCCCAAAAACTCTTAGTAGAATTGAGGATTTGTTCCTTGATCTTGGAGCCAGTGATTACCAGATGGACTTCCCGATTGTCTACGCAATTGGTGTTCAAGGTGTAGCAGGACCTTCCAAGGCTGAGCTGGGAACTGATCTTAACTATCTTCTAGACACAATTATTGAGAATATTCCAACTCCAGATGTTATTGACTCTGAATTACAAGGCGTATTAGTTGCTGAATTCGCAGAAGATAAAGTTGAAGATAAGGCTTTACACTAGGGTTTAAAAAAGTTATTTTTTTGGGTTGTCATTCTGAGCAAAGCAAAGAATTTAGAATAGTTCTAACTAAACTGTCATTCTGAGCAAGTGAGAAGTGGGTCTTGGGTCTCCCAAGATGAAGCCTCGCCACGACAAGTGGAGAATCCCCTGTTGTCCAAGTTACATTTCGGATATGTCATTTTGAATTTATTTCAGAATCTAGAATAGTTTTTATTAGGATTAATTCTTTTATAACTCTCATTAACGAAACCTAAAATTTGGATTATAAAACTTATTAATTAGCTTTTTAGATCTTGAAAAGTCATAGTTGCAAGTCGGACTTGTTCCAACGGAAGCCATGACACGATAAATTCAGGATGACAGTGTAAAAAAAAGTTTTTCTATTACTAATTAATTAACTTTTTACTCGCCAACTGTATCGTACCCCCTAACCCCCTGACAGGGGGAATAATAACAAGCCCTCAACCTCTAAAACCCAGAGGTATTTGTTTTACAGTTTTTACTCTAAAAATAAAATCCCCGAGCCATTCGGCTCGCCCCTCTAGCACATGCGTCGCCGTATCAAGTACGGCTGTACCAGGGTCTTCAAAAAAGTGGTAACTAATAAAAAACCTTATGCAAGCAACTGAATTCCTTAATCAACTAAAAAACTTCGACAAAGCGAAGCTAGAAAATGTCAAAGGAATCGGACCTAATCTTATCCAAAGTTTAGAAGATTTCATCAACTCTAGTCGTTTTGAGTATTTGGAACAAGGTTTTCAAACTCTGGAAAGCAATAATAAAGGTCTAAATATTACCCAAAGTTCAAGTGTAGTTCAAGACACAAGTTCGATTTTCTTTGGTCAAAAAGTTGTGATTACAGGATCTTTCATAATATCACGAGATGTTATTAAATCCAAAATTGAAAGCCTAGGAGGAAAGGTTGTAAGTAGTATAAGCTCCAAAACAAATTATCTAGTATGTGGACAAGATGCAGGTTCCAAATTAACAGATGCTCAGAATCTTGGTATTAAAATTATTACCGACTTGGATTGGATGAACTAAATTTTGGTAGACTACGAACTAAACTCTAAAACAGTCTAAACTCATTAAGCAGAATATTAAGCTCAGGAATTTTGGAATCTTGGAACAGCGGCAAGTTCAATTCTGGAGTTTTATTTTTTTGAGTAGTAAGAAAATCCTTGCGATTATTATCTCTATAAATCACACCAACG
Organism: bacterium; assembly: GCA_043765655.1. Lineage (GTDB taxonomy): Bacteria > Patescibacteriota > JACMRA01 > JACMRA01 > JACMRA01 > JAYTWQ01. The sequence goes on along the minus strand of JAYUIW010000075.1, from coordinate 7,797 downwards.
GCAAGTCGGTTCTCCATATCCTGAACAATTTCTCTAGCTTGTTTAATATCTGAATTATCATAAGTTTTCAAATCCTGAACATTGACTAACTTGTCCCAGAACCATTCCTGTGGAGTGGCCTTATTGAAGGTTGGACAAGCCTGATAAACTTCGATGAAGCTAAAACCTTGATGATTAATCCCTTCTTGGATTATAGACGTCAAATGATCCACATCGCTCGCGAATGCTCGTGCCACAAAAGTCGGATTACAACTAAGTACAAAGTCCAAAACATTCAACTCAGGAACGCTAACACCAGCAACTGTCCCGGAGGCATGTTGTCCCAGATGAGTTGTAGACGAAGCTTGCCCAATAGTTAGACCGTATATCGAATTATTGTGAAGGATGAAAGTCAAGTTATAATTGTTGCGAATAGTGTGTACAAGATGATTAATTCCCTCAGATAGTGTGGCACCATCGCCAGCCATAGCGATAACTGGTGAAACTTTGGAATCGGAATTAGCAATTGATAACCCACTCGCCAAAGGCAAAACTCGACCATGAAGGCCGTGAATTGTGTAACAGTTAATTTTGTCGCTTTCGTTACCGCTACAACCTACATCATAACACAGCAGGGCTTTATGCGGAGCGATATTCTCGAGTGTCAAAGCCCTCTTGAGAGCCGAAATAATTCCATAATTCCCACAGCCACTACACCAAGTATGCTTATTAATAGATTCAAACTTGGAATATTGGGTGGATTTACTTAGTAATTCTTGATTGTGAATTGCAGTCGTCATAGTTGTTTGTTAAAATTTTATTAGTTTTATTGAAAGATTCCTAAATTATCTGTCATTCTGAACGAATGTGAAGAATCCCCTGTTGTTCAAGTTAAACATAATATCGTCATTCTGACTATAATGAAGAATCTGTTACCAATTACTACTGTAAAGCAACTTTTACAAAACAACAGCCAACAGATCTTTCGCTTCGCTCAAGATGACGGTGTAAAAATAACTTTCTTAGATCCTGAACTAAATTCAGGATGACATAGTTGAGGTGTATTCTGCTCAACAGGGGATCTTTCGTTGCACTCAAGATGACATTTTTTTTGGAACTTTTTGGTACCCCCTTACCCCCTTGTAGGGGGAATTACTCTCAAACACTATCCAATAACAGCTTTGTACTTGCGGCTAACTTCCGCCCAGTTAATTAACTCGAAGAACTTTTCGATATATTTAGCTCTAGCATTCATATAATCTAGATAGTAGGCATGTTCCCAGACATCCATTGTCATAAGCGGGGTCAAACCACTTCCGTTGGTTAGTGGTGAATCTGCGTTAGAGGTTTTTTGGATAGAAAGTTGTCCATTCTTATCAGAGCATAACCAGACCCAACCAGAGCCGAATTGTCCAAGACCAGCAGTTGTCCATAGTTTTTGGAAGTTTTCGTAGGATTCGAAGTTATCAATAGCCTTGCCAAGTTCTGGACTAAGTTCGAAGTTCTGAGTGCCACCTTGCATAGATTCCCAGTATATATTATGGTTAAAAACCTGCCCAGCGTTATTGAGAATTGCAGTTTTGTGAGCAGTAGGGAACTTGTCAAGATTAACCAAAATCTCCTCAAGACTCATGGCTTCCAATTCAGGGACATCAGTAATTATCTTGTTAAGATTGTCAACGTAGGTTTGGTGGTGTTTGCCGTGGTGGAACGACAGAGTGTTACTAGAAATAATTGGTTCCAAGGCATTAGAAGCGAATGGAAGAGGGGCGAGTGAGAACATAATTATAAGAATATATTAGAAATTAAAAATAAAAAATTAGTTATTAATATTAAACCTCTTTAATCCAAAATAGTCAATAGTAAACTCCTTAATCCAAAAAAATATCAATCAAAAAACAAGCATCAGAAAGCTCTTGACATTACTATAAAAGTGTGGTATTATTAAGTTCAAGAGTTCAATATCAGCAACTCAAAAAATTATTTTATTTATTTTATGTCAGAAACACAACCAAATAAAGAAAGTCAATTAACAACAACCACTGGTTCAATTGTTAACGAAGGTGCAATAACTTTAGCTCAATTACAGGAACTAACAAAACAGGAGCATGGAGGGGTAGATGCCTTAGAATTATTAAAGGCGATTAATCCTGATTTTGATAGCAATACATTAATCAAAAACGCAGAATTACAAGCTAGACAAGAAACAAATTATACAGATAATGGGGCAAAAGGGTGGTATGGTGTATTAGCAGGCGGAATTTTAGCATTAATAGGGTCCACTGTATTTTACCCAAACCCAAAAAATCAAACCTTAGGACTTTTTGGAGGAGCTGGAGCTGGGATTGGAGGTGGCATTTTAGCAGGAGAGGCTATGGTTAAAAAAACTAATAGAAGAAAAAATGAAATTATTCAACAAGGAGCAAGAGCTCATCTTTTGGCACATCAAGTCAAAATGAATTCTAGACAAACTCCTGAAATTTAGAATAAACTATTTTTTTAATCTTACTCCCAACTCAGGGAGTTTTTTGTTATCCACAAATAATTTCCAACCACAATTTGACAAAATATGGAATAAATAGCACTATTAATGTATAGTAACATAACAGATACATTTTATATTATATTAATATGTCAAAACAGCAAAACCCTAATACAAATACTACAAATACCACAAAAACAGTCGCCGAAATTACGAATTTTCAAAAACAGAAAATCAAAAAAAGTCTTATTAGCAAGTTCTTTAGTAATGTCAGTGGAGAAAACAAAGAACTAAAAAAGTACGATGTAGTCGTTCGCCAAATCGAAGAATTCGACACCAAAATGAAAGCAATGAGTGATGAGGAACTCAAAGGTCAAACCTCCAAATTTCGCCTTAGCCTAGAAGGGTTAACCGACGACAAACAAATCGAACGCAAGCTTAAGGAATTATTGCCCGAAGCCTACGCAACTGTCCGTGAAGCCGCTCACCGTGTAATCGGTCAAAAGCACTATCCAGTCCAACTTATCGGTGGAATTGTACTCAACGAAGGTCGTGTTGCTGAGATGAGAACTGGAGAAGGAAAGACTTTGGTGTCTACTCTCGTTGGCTATCTCAACGCACTTCCACCATCTTGGCAAGTTCACCTCGTGACTGTTAATGACTACCTTGCTCGTCGCGACGCTAGTTGGATGGGAGAAATCTATGATTATCTTGGACTAAGTATCGGTGTAATTCAGAACCAAGCTAGTTTTTATTTTCAAAAAGGTGCAAGCTCTGCAGCTGCTGATGAAATCAAACGAAAAGTTGGTCAAGTCGACTCGCTAGAAGACGGAGAAATGGACGGTAAAACAGTTCTGGATGTCAAAAATCTTGTTCCCTGTGAACGTGCCAGAGCCTACTACGACAAAGATATTAAGGCGAACGTTGATATTGTCTATGGTGTGAATTCCGAGTTTGGTTTTGACTATCTTCGTGATAATATGGTTACTGAACCAAGTGGAATCACCCAAAAAGCAGGACACAAAGTCGCGATTGTGGATGAAGTTGACTCTATTCTTATTGACGAAGCTAGAACTCCGCTAATTATTAGCTCCCAAGACGAAGACTCTTCTACTCGTTACAAGCAATTCGCCAAGGTTGTAGAAACTTTTGCTAGAGATCTTGATGTAGAAATCGACGAAAAACGCAAAATTCCAATTCTGACCGATGCTGGGATGAAAAAAGTAGAAGGAATATTAGGTATTAAGAATTTGTACTCTGATATCGAGAATGTTATTCTAGTGCATCAATTAGAACAAGCCCTTAAGGCGAAGTTTATTTTCTTCCGCGATAAGCAATATGTTGTCAAAGACGGTGAAATCATCATTATCGATGAGAATACTGGTCGCATGATGCATGGCCGTAGATATAACCAGGGTCTGCACCAAGCTATCGAAGCCAAAGAATCTATTGCTGTCCAAGCCGAATCCAAGACAGTAGCAACTATTACCTTCCAAAACTACTTCCGATTATATCATAAGCTCGCTGGCATGACAGGAACTGCGGCAACCGAAGCGGAGGAATTATTCAAGATCTATAAGCTACTTGTGGTTACAATTCCAACTAACAGATCCACGCAACGTGAGGACTATATTGACAAAGTATTCAAGTCCGAAGAAGGCAAATACACTGCAATTGTCAGAGATATTAAGGCAGTTCACTCTACAGGTCAGCCAATTCTAGTTGGTACGACTTCTATCAAGAACAACCTTTTACTTTCTGAACTTCTTAACGCTGAAGGAATCAAGCACCAAGTTTTGAACGCTAAGAATCACGAACAAGAGGCTCGAATCGTATCTAGTGCTGGAATCAAAGGTGCAATTACAATCGCAACCAACATTGCAGGTCGTGGTGTAGATATTAAGCTCGGCGGCGAACCACCAGAAGATAACAAGGATTACGATGAATGGAAAAAAGCTCACGAAGAAGTCAAATCTCTTGGTGGATTGTTTGTAGTAGGTAGCGATAGACATGAATCGCGTCGTATTGACAATCAACTTCGTGGTCGTTCTGGTCGTCAAGGAGATCCGGGCTGTAGTCAATTTTATGTTTCACTCGAAGATGAAATCATTAGAATCTTCTCTGGAGAAAAAGCAACATATTACAAAAACATTCTGCCAATTCCAGCAGATGAAGCAATTCAGAACAAGTCTGTATCATGGATTATCGAACAAGCTCAAAAGAAAATTGAAGGTCAAAACTTTGATTCACGTAAGAATGTTACCGACTACGACGATGTAATCAATCGTCAAAGATCCGTAGTCTACGATCGACGTAACTCCATTCTTCTTAACCAAGAGTTCGACTGGAAAGCTGAACTCGAAAAGTCAGTTTATCGTGATATTTACCGCATTATCTCCAGTGTTAGCTCTATTAATACCAAGAACCTTAGTAATGTAGAGGCTGTAAGTATGGCTCTGAAGCAAATCGTAAATATCGTGGACTTTGATGTAGACGTTATGATTCAAATGTACAAGGATAATAAGCTCAAACACCCTAAGATTACCAATTTAGTTGCCGAAAAAATCCTCTATAAATTGTTCTCTAACTGGGAAATTTACCTTCCAGAAGTCCAATCTGCAATGACAAGATCCATCTTCCTAAGAGCAATTGATGCACTATGGACAGAGCATCTTATCACTATTGACCAGCTTCAAGACTCCGTCAAGATGAGAGGGCTATCCCAAAAGGATCCTTTAGTAGAATTCAAACACGATTCTATGCAATCATTCGTGGGGTTACTAGAAGAGATCGACAATGAAGTCACTAGAACATTATTCCTTATCAAGCCAGAATTAGTCTCTCCAGAACTAATCGCTACTTCTAAGGTTGCGTAAAAGCTGTAAAAAATATTTTTTGAGTTGTCATTCTGAGCGTCGCGAAGAATCCCCCAGCTCTTGAGTTTATACAACCCCCCAGCTACGCTTGACCCCTTCAAAAGGGGTATAATTCAAAAACTACTGTCATCTTGAGCGAAGTGAAAGATCCCCTGTTGTTCAAAGTAAACTACAATAAAATTCCCGAACCTTTGGCTCACCCCTCTAGCACTGTGTCGTCGTAACAAGTACGACCGTACCAGCATCTTCAAAAAGGGGTAACTAGTTTGAACACCGCCAGTAAAATAGTTACAAAACTTAATAATTACCATTTTAGATCCTGAAAAGTAACTGGTTGCAAGTCGGACTTGTTCCGACGATAGCCTCAGCACAACAAGTTCATGATGACACTGAAAAATTAGCTTTATTATTTATCAATAAACTTATAAATGTTAATTAAAAGTACAAATTACTAACAATACCAAAAACAACCATAATTTCCAAATAACCTCTTGAAATTCAAGAGGAGTTAATTTTAACAAAAACAATATGTTCAACAAGAATCCTAAAATCACCAAAAAACCTTATACTCCTAGCCCATCGCGTCCAGAGAATATCAAAACCTTCGCCAAGTCCAAAGTCAAAAGTAGTAAGATAACTAATAGAGATTACGATGGTGATTTTGACAAAAAAAGTTATGAAAAGCCTTCCAAAAAAAGCTTTGGCAATAATAATAAATCTGAATACAAAACCGAGCACAAATCTGAGTATAAATCAGAATACAAGCCTTCGTCCAAGTTCGAACCCAAAACTGCCTCTAGATTCGCTACCAAAAAATCTTCTAAGTCTTATTCCAAAACTGCAAAACCTAGCTTTGACCAAAAAAACCCTACCAAGTCCTATGAATCAAGGAATTATAACCAAAAATCTGAAAGTTCATTTGGCGGTAGATCAGAAAATAAGTTTGCCAAAAGTTTTGATTCAAAATCAAAGAATCCGCCTATCAGGGAGCAATGGGGTACCAAAAAAAGCTATGATTCTAATTATTCCAAGCCTATTGAAGAAAATACAAACACAAATCTTAGTACATCATGGGGAAGTGTAGCTTCATGGTACCAAAAAATGATTAATGATAGCAATAGTTACCAAAACAAAGTAATTCTACCTGAAGTTTTGAGTTCGCTAGATATCAAACCACATCAAAAAATTCTGGATCTTGGCTGTGGAGTAGGATTTTTTTGTCAAAAGTACTTTGAGAAAGGAGCGGAAGTCAAAGGTGTAGACATTGGCAGCGAATTAATCGACATCGCTAAAAAAGAAACAGATCCAAAAATTAGTTATAAAGTGTCCAAGGCGGAAAACATTGATTTTTTGAAAGATAAAGAATTCGATTCGTCGACAATTGTCTTAGCACTGCAAAACATGCAAGAAGGCTCTAAAGTCATTGAAGAATTAACCCGCGTTACCAAAAAAAAGATTGTCATCATTCTCAATCATCCGTACTATCGACAACCCAAGTACAGCTCATGGATCTGGGATTCTAGGGAAGAATCGCAATATCGCCGTGTAGATAGGTATTTGACTCCGTATAGCTCTGTGATAGATATGAACCCGAGTAGTTCGCGAACTTATAACTCTAGAGAAAATACCAAAGCCACAAGCTCAACTTCTACTACTTCGTTCCATCGTCCATTCTCATGGTATGTCAACGAGTTCTCCAAGAACGGATTCGTAGTTACGCGGATGAGAGAATTAACTAGTCATATTCCCGCGGATCAAGGCCCTCTCAAAACTCCAAAATTAGAACTCAGCCGAAAAGAAATTCCACTCTTTATGAGTCTTATATTAGAAAGAAAAGGGTGACTAACCTCCGAATTGATTGGGATTAGAAAAATCACGTGGACTAGAATTTTGATACCTTGGATCAGCTCTAAAACCAAAAAAAATACCAATGAGTTTTTTCAAAGCGTAAGGATCTTTTATTAATTTTATAAACAATTCAGGTTCAATATTAGTTTTAATCAGAAAACGGGTAAAAAGATCACCACTATTTCTTTGTCGATCGGTTCTAGCTGTGGTAATATATATTTCATTATTTTTAATAATTGCAATTAGTCCGCTATTTCTATTCAAAATTATAAATCTAATTTGTAGATTTTCGTTTTCCAGCCAAGACCTTTGTTTGTTAGTAAGTCTATCTTTTTGGTCAAAACCGTCGTCTGATGGAATGCTTGATATAGGGTAAGCTTCTCCTTTTTCATTTCTATAGTTTTCTGGAATACTATATATCTTACCATCTCTAGTTGGGACAAGAAAAAAAGGCTCAACACGCTCTTCTCTAACTCTTTCTAAAATTTTATCCATTTCTTTTTGAGATAGTCTTTGTTCTGAACTCGGGGCTCGATTAGGTCTTGGTGTATTAGTTTCAAATTTTCCATCTTTTCCCGGTTCAATTCTTTGGGTAATTTTATGCTCAAACCG
>JAYUIW010000074.1:0-13947 GCA_043765655.1 bacterium | reverse complement strand
AGCAATCAAGGACATTTCGGCGAATTGACTTTCCTCAAGATAATCTGTTTTTTTGATGTTGTGTTTGGTGAGCATTGATTTTTGTTTTGGCGAAAAGTTTTTAAATATTTTTATCTAGGTTTGTTAATCAACGCTAAAAGTTTAGGCATCAATCTTTTTTCAATAGCTTTGATATCTTCAAAAGGTAATAAGACATCTCCAAACTGTATTGCTATTTTTTCGACTAAAAATTTTCTTTCTGCTTCATTTAGTTTTAAGGCATTCGTTCCAAAAAGTTGTTCATAAGCTTCAGATGCCGTTGCTGGCAAAGAAGTAACTTCTTCTAACTTTTCTTGTTGTATTGTTTCCTTTGGTTCTGAACTCTCCAAAGCAACATCATGCGAATCAATTGTAGATTTTTTTGTATTAGAAAAAGCAGGAAAACCATTGTATGTTTTTGGATCAAAAGAACCACCATAGTTTTCACCTGTTATATTAATTTTTGACATATTATTAATTATTATTTTTGATAAAAAGGTAATTCTGCAAGAGTTTGTTCTTGTCTATTTTTAGTGGCTTGAATTATCATATCAGAATCTTCGCCTGGTAAAAATACTTCGTTTCCAAGACTTTCTCTTCTTGTTTGAATTGTTTCGGGCTCAGCTAATTCAATTTTTCCATCTTCTTGATTTTGATAAATAACTAGAGCTTTTTGTTCAGCCATTTTTTCTTTGACATTATTAATTAAGTTGTTAACAGAATCAACCATAGATACCAAATGAGGTTCGAGCTTTAAACTTAGATCACAGGCATTTACTTCTTTAATTATCTTTTGTTGAATTTCTGGACCAAAAGTTTTAGCAGTATTAAGTAACTGAGGTTTGAGTTCTTGATTCCAAGCAGTTAGTAATTTTAGAGCTGTTGAATATTCTGGTGTTTGGATTTTTATGCTTTCCATATATTATATAAATATTGTTAAAATTATTAATTAGTTTTTTGTACTATTTTAAGTTTACCATACAAAAAAGCTTTTGGCAAGTTAAAGATTTTGAGTTACTTTGGCATGGTTATTAATTCCGTGAATAATCAAAAGCAAATTAATTCCAACTTGACTAACTTAACAATTAAACCGATAATTATTGAGCTAAACCAACAATAATCTATGTATTTTTATTCAACTAATATTCCAACAGTCCTTAATCAAGCTCACACAATCCAAGGCGAAGAAGCTGGTCATCTACTAGTTATGCGAGTTCAGCGTGGTCAAGTTCTGACGCTGTGCAATCTTAATGGAACAGTAGCAATAATCAAAATCCTCGACGCCGACAAAAAAACCAAAAAAATTGAGTACGAAATTCTGGAGATTAATAGTTCCTCTAAAGATACCAAAACACAGTCTGACAAAGTTCTATTCCAATCTCTATTGAGCAAAGATTATATGGAAAAAATGTATGAAATTCTACCTTTGTCACAGTTTGATAAAATATTTATTTTTAGGACTCGGTACAGTGTTAATAACGAAGCTAATCCTATTAACTGGGAACGCTTACACAGAATTCTTATTAGAAGCTGCGAACAATCAGAGAGAGTTTTTTTGCCGGAAATTGTGGTTTTGGACAATAAAGAAGAGTTAGAACTACAACTAAAAAAATATCTACCAACTGTTATGGATTGCAATGTCAATTCTAGAGATACCAAAAAAAATAAAACTTCAAATTCTGCGGTTCTAATTGGACCCGAAGGAGGCTTTGATGACGCTGAACGAGAATATTATATAACTTTGGGATTGGGATTCAACACGATGGGAACTCAGATATATCCTGCATGGATCGCTGGACTCGTTAGTGGAGAGAGATTGAATTAGACTGGAAAAAGTTATCTGTTGTTTTTAGAGTTTTCTAAGATTGTTTTTCTTATTATTTTTATTTTATTCAAAAGAAATTTTCGCTGATTTTCATTGCCGAATCCAGTTCCCAAAATATAAACCAAAAAAGAATGTCGAGTTATTTTGTAAAAACTAACAAAAGCTGGACTTTGATTTTTATTCAACTCTTTACCTAATATCAAACAATAACTAGTCTTTGTATTAACCAAAAATAAAAGTTGTGGGTTGGAAGAGTCAGTAAAAATTAATTTACAATCAATGTCAGAATTTTCAAAAAAACTATTATAAAAATTTATTATTGATCGCTGATAATTATCTAAAGTTTTAAATTCTGGATGTTTAATCAAATGTTGTTCGAGATTAAAGCTAGCGATATAAATACCATTTTTAGACAATCCAAAATCTTCTGGTAAAAATTGTTGCTCAATTATTTTTTGACAAATTTCGGGGTTGTATGTTTCTTCGAATAAATCTTGAAGCCATAAATTCTCAGTAAAATCTTCTAACAATTTATCAAAATTAGTAATTTTAGAAGTATTTATAAACTCCTCTAAATTTTCGGTTGGTATTAAAAATTCTTTAACATTTTTTGATGTCAATTTTTCTTCTTCTTGAGTTTGAATATATCGTAATTCAAAAATAGCTTTATCCATAACAATTATTATATAACAAAAAATAAACATTGTCAAGACAAAAATTTGATTAAAACCCACCAAGAACAAATAATTCCCTACTTTCTATCTTCGAAGGCTCTGACCATAGTTGCCTGATCGATTGTGTCGGTATTGTAATATAACGGCAGACCAGTGGCTAATCTAGTTATTTTGATTTGGTTCAATAATCCCTTGTTTTCTAAGGTTTCGCGGATATAGGCGACGGTTGTGTCGGATGCGAAGGATGGCTTGAGGAATAATACAATTTCTATACTTTTTGATTTTCCGTTCAAACTTCCTTGTTCTAGAATCTCCTCGATTCGTTCGATTAACTTATTAACATTGGTATGCTCTGGGAATATATTGTCCAGAGGTGAGATTAACTTACCAAGCACGTGATAAACTCCTCTATAGATTTCGCTTTTTTCTAGTGGGATGAGATCGGTTGTCTTCTCAACGAGACAAATCTGGGAATGATCGCGAACCTTGGAACTACAGAACACACACAAGTGTCCTTCACAAAAAAATCCACAGACCTTACAAAAGTTAATCTTGGTGCGGGCGTCTTCTAAGGATATTATGAAACTTTGGTATTCTTCAATCGGCAGTTGCAAAAGATCAAGTGCCAGTTTTTGGGAGGATTTTTGTCCAATTCCCGGTATTTTTTTGAGGTTGGTGGATAGTTCTAGTAAAGTTGGTGGGAGCATGTTAGGGAATAGTTTTAATTGATAAAAATTGAATTTTATAATATTTTTAAAATTTCTTTGTATATGTTGATAGTTCTTTTGATGTCATTCTGAACTTGTTTCAGAATCTAGAAAAGTTGTCATAGTTAAATGCATTTTTTCTATTTCGTCCAAATATAAATACTTGCAAGAGATATTGCTTTTGAAAATTCAAAATTAGGGTTGTTCTTAATAAAATTATCGCTAGTAAATATATCTCTTTTTTCCACCTACTCACATTTACTACTATCTTTGCCTGTGAAACCTTGCATAAAAGCTTTTTTGCGTGCTTCTGAACTTCCGTGAGTCCAGGTTTCCGGATTGACTCGTCCGCCTTGGGATTTTTGAATTCTGTCATCTCCTACACTACTAGCTGCGTCCAAAGCTTGGTCAATTTCAGCTTCTGTAACAACGCCAGCTTGCGTAACGCTGCCGAGCCATACTCCTGCATAACAGTCAGCTTGAAGTTCAACTTTGACCGAATTAGAATTAATCGAAGTGTCAATTTTGGCGAAGGTTCCTTTGATTTTTTGGATATGATGACCGACCTCGTGCGACATAACATAGGCTTCGGCGACTTCTCCACCTTTGGCTCCGAATTTAGTTTTAAGTTCCTCGAAGAATGTTTCGTCGAGATAAATCGTCTGATCTGTTGGACAATAATGCGGTCCAGTTCTAGAATCGGCTCCACCGCAACCTGATTCAGTTTGGTTACGGAATAATACCAACTTTGGTTCTACATACTTTTTGTTATTACTGGCGAAGTCTGCTCGCCATAGATCGTTGTTGGATCCAATGATTTTTTGGGTAAAGCCTAGATAGTTCTTAGTGTCCACGAATTTGCCTTGAGAGGTTGTCTGATTATCCATAGTTATTCTATTGCCGAGTTGGTCGAACACAAAGTTCTGAATCTCTGTGCCACTCGCACCGCCAGCGAACATCAAGGCTCCGATAATTGCAATAGTTCCAATAGACGCTACGCCGACCGCAGCCGAACTTCCACGGCGATCTTCTACATCTCCTTGTGATTGAATTTTGTCCCAATTAGCCATATAATATAAGGATAAATGTTGTTAAAGGTTTTGGCAAGAGTAATTATAGTCAAACTATTAAAATAGTATATCTTTAGTATGTCTTTGTAAAATTATAAAAACAAAAAAACTCTCTAATCAGAGAGAATTATTGGATAATAAATTAAGAATTATTCTTTTGAACCTTGTAGTGAAAATCCTACAATACAAAAAGCTATAATTAATGAAACTATCGAATAAGTAGCGTTAAGACTGTATCCCCCAGTTCGAACTGTATCACCTTTTACAGAATGTGAAGATGGAATAGCAGAGGAGCTACTATTGGAAGAACTAGAAGAAGACTTGCTGACCAAGGTAGAAAGATCAAGATCGGTAGGAACCAAAACTTGGTCAATTACATGGATTACACCGTTTGAAGCGAGAACGTCTGTTTTGGTAACGTTAACTTTGTCGTTAATAACAACTCCACCATTAACTACTTTGACGGATAGTGAAGCACCATTAACGGTAGCAACTGATTTGCCATCTAACTTGATTACATCTGCAGCCATGTTTTTGCCTGAGATAACATGATAAGTAAGAATTTTGGTTAGAGCTACTTTATTTTCTGGCATAACGAGCTTTTCTAGTAATCCTGCTGGAAGCTTACTGAACGCGTCATTAGTTGGTGCCAAAACTGTAAATGGACCCGTTCCGCTCAAAGTATCAACTAACCCTGCCGCTTTAACAGCTGTTACAAGAGTAGAAAAATCTGGAAGACTAGCTGCAACACCTACAATATTAGCTACTTGGGCATTGACACCAAGTGGAGCGATTAATAGACTAACAAAAGCTAAAACAGTCGATACCTTAAATAAGGATTTTGTAAAAATTTGGAAAAACATAAAAGTATAAAAACTATAAAATTGCATTTAATTTATTTTAACAGCAATAATTATATTGTGAACAAAAAATAATAATCTGTCAATTAAAAATAATAATCTGTCAATTAAAAAAAATGAAAGTTTTATACCCAAAATTATATTAACTTTGACTGACTTTAAACGACTTTTGTCCAAAAATACTTTGAAGTAGAGTAATTTAACTGCTTTTTAAAAGGTATTTTGTAATAGCTTGAGCGACATTCTCATAACTCTAAAATTCCTGCGAATTAATGTCTGGAAGTAGGACTTTTTTGGATAATCCTGAACGAAGTTCCATCATCGCCGTGTAAGTCGCTAGGACAATATAGGTTTTTTGGTTCTCGCTGAACTTACATAACTTCTGGGTCAAAAAATCATCAATCGTAGCATAATTGGAATTAATATCAATTTTGGCTTTGGCATTCTGTAACCTTAATAACATATCTAATCCACGCGTTCCTGAAGTCGTTAGTTCGAAGTTAGGGAATTTGTCCACGACATCTTCCAACATATTACAATCCCAGAGCCAGCTAATATCTCGACCATCTGCAATATTATCGTTGATTAGGAAACTAAGATTGAGAACTTCCTTATTGCTAAAATTAGATTTAATTAGCTTTAGAACTTGGTTCATTCCAGCTGGATTTTTGACCAAAAAAAGATAAATTATCTTGTTGCCGTTGATGATTTTTTCGCCGCGACCGAACACAGGCTTGGTATTCTCAATCGGTTCGATTACACCTTGTCTGAATATATCCAGAGTAGTTGCCACCGCTGCCAGAATATTATAGGCATTATAATCTCCCATTAGAGCTGTTTTGACTTTGAGATTAATTCTGGGTTTGGGAACGAGGTCGAGTTTGGCAATGTTGTGGTTATTGTCTAGATCCTTGGTTGGAATTCGAATTGGATTTTTGACTTTACTGATTGCCATGGTTTGTTCCAGTTTTTTTACAGTAATCTTGTTGGCTTCGGTGCGATTGGCGAATTTAATTTTGTGCTTGAGGCTCAGCTCTTCGTAGTCCAGCATTTTAACATTAATATCAGTAATCCCGAATCCATCGATTACCAGATTATCTGCAAAGTCAGAGTTGGACAATATGCTCAAAAGCTTGGCATCGTCCTTGTTAATTATAATCTGCGGGCGAGAGTTCTCAATCGCCTGCTTAAAGTAGTTCAAGGTCGTATCAATCTCTCCATATGCGTCCAGTTGATCTCTGAATATGTTAAGTAGAACTAATTTGTCAGCCTTCATATACTTGGTCAATCGTGGCAAAGTCGCCTCCTCTACTTCCAGAATTGCAATCTTGGCTTTTGACTTGCCACTCAATGTAGAATTGAGAATCAAGCTCACCGCAATTCCCCTAAAAATATTAGCTCCACCACTATTAGTACACACAGCCACGCCATTATCGCGGTATATCTTGGTAATTAGCGAGCGTGTAGTTGTCTTGCCGTTAGTCCCAGAGATAAAAATAACTTCATCAAAACCTTTCGCGAGAACACTAACCATCCACGGGAACTTGGTTTCTATTAGAATTCCAGCCAGAGAAGTTCCACTGCCGAGTTTTAGTTTTTGGATCAAAAAAATTACAACCTTCGCCAAAAGTGCATAAAAAAGTGTAAAAATTACTTGGAAGAACATTAAAAAAATATAGGTACAAATATAAACTGTGTATTAACTTTACTGTTTATTCTACAGACTTAAAGTTCAACTCTCCAATAAAGTCATTTTTGGCAATATCAAAACCAAGGTGTCTAATAATTGCATATGCAATTACAATATGAAAGTAAGTATTTGGAATCAAAAAATTGTTCACATAATGGTCTAAATCTAAGTATAAACCTTTATCTTTCATCCATGGAAGAATTACCTTGATTGAATTATCAATATTCTCTAATAAGCTTGATTCTACACTTTTTACATAATCTACAGTTTTGTTTAGTCTGGCAATACACTCATCAATCGTTGTTAGCTCTTCATCATAAACTGGATTTGGGGTTCCAGTAATTCTACTAACTCCACCTTTGAGATTATCACTAACAATTCCGATTTGGCGAGCTAGATTGAACATATCTGGAGCTAATTGCCCGTTGATAACTTGGGATTCAGTAATATTTTTGGATTCTAGCTGTAATTTTGTTTTATTTAGAATAGCAATCAAAGAGTTTGCAGAATTTGTGAGGATTGTGATTTGAGAGGTATAGTTATTGATCATAATAATTGTTTGATTTTATTGATATTTAAAAAATTTAATAATGTATAATTTTGTGTATAAAATAATTTATTTGACTATTTATCTGCTACTAGAGCGAATGAACCAGTGCATTTTTTGTTGAGATTCTAGATAGCCTGTAATAATATCTGCAGTTGTAAAGTCATTTTCGTTATTAGCATCCGCAATCGTCACAATCATTGAATCTATAATATTTTGATGCATTTTGAGTAAGAATTCCAAGATATGTTGTAAATTTTTTTGATTTATTCCGAACCCAAACTCAGTCTTGATATTAGTATCAAGCTTAACCTCAAAATCTAATTGTCTAATACGCTCTGCAATAGTATCTTGAGGATCTATCGAACTACTAGCATGAGTGTCAAAAAAATTATGATATTCAAAAAAATCCTCACCTTCAAAATTCCAGTGCAAATCTTTGTAAAAGTAATATGATTGAATTAATTGATTAAGAAGTAATTGAAGGTTATGAACTGTTTTGGTGGTGGTTTTATTTAGTTCTGGCATAATTATTGTTATAAAGTTATAAATGATCTATTTTAATTCTGAATCTTTTGAGAGATTTTGGCAAGGTTTCGTAACATAAAAACTTTGATGCTAATTCAAAAGTTCATGAATTTTACTAACGAGATACAACGAACCAGTAATTATATTAATAGAATTAAAATTGTTTGGGTTGTCCAAAACATCCAGTGCAGCTTTGCAATTAGTCTCGACAATATAGTCAAAAAAGTTTTGTGATTCCAAAAAATTAACCAGCTCCAAAGGATCTTGCGAAGCAATCGGTGAATCCTGATTAGTCTTGAAAGATGTAAGAATTATAGTGTTAATCTTGGCTCTATGTTTCAAAATCTCAAGAAGCATCTCCTGAGAATCTTTACCTTTTTTGAAGGCTATAAGTAGATTATATCGAGAATTAGGATAATATTGGACCAAAGAATCTAGAAAACACTGTATTTTTTGGGGATTATGAGCTCCATCGATAATTGTAAGTTGGTTATTAGCCTTTTTGGTAGTGCTATTACTAATCTCCAAACTCTCTAAAATTTCCACATTCTCAAAACTCTCCAAAGTCTGAAATCCCTCCAAAACTTCAAACCTTCCAACTAACTTAACATTATTAAGAGCGATTTCTACCCTACTCCAATCGATTGTCCACGAATCTTTTTGACTAATAATTTCTATACTTTTTAGTGCCAAAGCGCAATTACTAGCCTGATATTCACCAGCTAGACTAAGATTAATCTGATGAATTTTTTGGTTTAGATCAACGTACCCAAAAGCCACACAAGGTTTATTATTTTTAATCTTTAATTCAATTTTACCAAAATCTTGATCACTGTTAACATAATTTATCTCAGTTCCGAACTCACTTGCTACAGTCTCAAAAACCTTGTTAACCTCCCCCGACTGACTCAAAGCTACAACTTGGCAATTATCCTGAATAATCCCTGCTTTTTGCTTAGCGATTAATTCTAGTGTATTCCCCAGAATATTAGTGTGATCCAGTCCGATAGAATTCAACACACAGATTTTGTTGTCTTTGGGGAAGTTCGTAGCATCTAATTGTCCACCAAGCCCAACTTCTAGTACACAATAATCTACCTTTTCGTTTTTGAAATGCATTAGACTAACAGCAACAATTGTTTTAAAAAAACTTAATTTGACTTCGTATAAGCAGTATTTAATATTATTAAAAATTACCTCTAACTCCTGCGGGCTAATAAACTCTCCATTTATCTGAATTCTCTCGCGAATATCTACAATATGCGGACTCACAAAAGTCCCAACTTTGAACCCTTGAGATTCTAATATCTTGGACACCAAAGTCGTAGTAGAACCCTTTCCGCTAGTTCCTGCAACGTGAATTATCTTCAGATCCTGCTGAGGATTACCCAATTTAAACAAAGCCAAGCTAATATTATCTAGCGAATAGTCTTGGGGACTTTGATTCAATGATAATACCGTCAAATATTCTAAAATTGCCTTGTAACCAAGATCTAGGTGGTTTGCAGTGGTTAAATTGGTTGAATTGTTCATAATAAATAGTTTTTAATGTTTTGATGTAATAAAGAATGGTGTTCAAAAAGCAAAATCTTGTTATTCAAAATGTAAGACCTACAACATTCGCTCACACTTTTTCCAATAACCCATAAATGACCCAAAATAACCAAAGACACTCGGGAACATATAGTCAGGCTTTGTGATCTCAATGTTCTGTATACAGCTCCAATGTTCGATTGCTGGATATTGTCTAGTTATAATTCTAGAATATTGAGAAAGGTTCAGATCTCCGACTTCGGCGATTATAATCCTTATTCCTTCAATGTTTTTGGTGAGATCGAGTATGAAGTTAATTCGTTTTTGGGACATTGGATATTTTTGGAAATGGCTCGGTTCGAGTAGTAATATTTTGTCCGCACTATCAATCTCAGAACCAAAATTAGGATCAAGACACCACGGATGAAAAAGAATCAAATTAGTATTTTGAGAGTCTAATAATTCTTTGTCCAAAACTTTGTCTACATTAATATTATCATCTTGTCTCAAATATTCCGCAGTCCAACCTTCCAAATCACAAATTAATTCTAGATTTTGTAATTCCTCTAGTTCAAGCGGAGTCTCAATACTATCAAAGCTTTCATATGGAATATCAAGATAAGTTCGAAGCTGTTTGGAGTCCGCATACTTGTTGAGATTTTCTTGATTAGCAAAGTATTTTTTGGAACTAAAACTACCCGCAATCCATTGCCACGAAAGCGTATTAGAGGCAAGATCTCCATCTAATAAGTGGTAATACATCCACTGACTTGGTAATTTCCAGTGGCATTTGGCAATGTTAGTCGTGAGCGATGCCGTCCACATACGGGCGTGATTATGCATATATCCAGTCGAATATAACTCAGTAATCGCCTTGTCAACGGCGTTAATTCCAGTTTTGGAGTCGATTAGATTTTTGGGAATCTGATGATTATTACAATCTTGTGGATGCTTGAGATCGCTCCAGATATCCTCTCCTTTACTTTCCCATACCCTCAAAAAATACTCCTTCCAAGCCAGTTCAAAAATTAGTTTTTCGGCTTGTTGATATTTGTATTTACATAGAATACTGGTTTTGATTTGGTTAAGGCTAATTACTCCATGAGTTAAGTATGGAGAAAGCATTGTGACATTACCATTAAGAAAATTCCTAGTTCGAGCGTAACTCCCAGGATCGATATTTTCGATTTGTTTTAGAATATCGTTGTAGTTAGTTGTGAATTGAGTCATAGTTTAATTTTATGTTTTAATAATCAAAATGTCAAAAATTATTTACTCTACTATTTATGGTTTGGAATAAAATCCCCGAGCCTTTCGGCTCACCCCTTTATCAAGGGGTAACAAGTCTGCGTATCTTATTATTTTGTCTTCCCGGATAGTTTATTTTCCTTGGCGGTTATCAACATTGCCATTCTCGGGTTGGATTTGAAGACTGTTTTGTGTTTGAGTAGAAAATCCCAGAATTTATTTGTCCATAACTCCTCGACTTCCTTGGTTATCTTGTAGTCTGACATTTTTTTGAGATAGTTACCACCAGCGACATATGGCTTAGTTGCAAAAACCCCACCATCGGCGAACAAGGCCATGCCCAGAACATTAGGCACCATTACCCATTCGTAGGCGTCCACATACATCTCCATGAACCAGTTGTAACATTGTATCGGCTCGAATTCATTCAATAACATCCAATTGCCCAGCACCATTAACCGCTCAATATGGTGATTGTATCCGTATTTTTGGACCTTATCCAGAGCTAGTTGTAGAGGTTGATTATAGGTCAAATCATGAGCAAAAAACTCATTAGTTGGTTGAGATTGTTTTTCAAAATAAAAGTCCTTTGTTAGATTGTTTTTGGCATTAAAAAAGTTATACTGACCCAAATCTTCGCTGTACTTAGTATCGTACAAACCCTTAATCCATTCTCTCCAGCCGATAATCTGCCTAACAAATCCTTCAACAGAATTCAAATGTTCCTTGATAAGACTAGGGTTAGACTCACAATGTTCAAAAAGCCTGTGTAGAACATAATCAGGTGTCAAAAGTCCATTATTAATCACAGGGCTAAGAATCGAATGGAACAAGAATGGATCGCGATCGGATAAGGAATCTTCATAGTCGCCAAAACTTTCTAGGCGATTGTTGAGAAAATCTTGTAATAATAATTCTGCTTGTTCGTGATTAGTCGGTAGCCATAATTTATCTACTAGGCCTGGATTATTAGGATAAAACTCTAACACAACCTCCCTAGCCTCCAGATAATTTTGTGTCGGTTTTGGTTGGTAAACTTTAGGAACTGTAACATTTTTGGGAAGTTTGCTTCTATTATCAGCGTCATAATTCCAAGCTCCGCCAATTGGATTGCCATCAATATCCAAAAGTAACTTGAGTCTTTTTCTTTGGTAGATATAAAAATCATTCATTAGAAGTCGCTTATTCTTGGTGGCGATATAATCAGCGAACTCAACCTTAGTCGTCAAAAACTGTGGATTCTCACGAACTGTAACTTTTTTGAATAGTTGACTTGCAAGCTGATTTATAAGTTTACCAAAGCCTTTGTCACTAATATCATAGAATTCTATCTCGTCGTATTCACTACACAAAACTCCCAAAACTTCCTCAAAACTTTTTTGTTTACCTATCTCTGTGTAGTTAACATTCAATCCAGCCCAGCTCAAAAAATCTCTGTGTTCACGCATACAACCCAGCACAAAAGCTAGTTTTTGCTTATGATAATTGAACCGACTACACGAATCCCGCGATTCTACCATAACGACATCATAGCCAATTAACTGTGAATTAGACTTGAACAGTTGATCGCCAAGAACTAAAAATAACTTTTGTTTCATATATTTATAGTTTTGACTTTTATTAATCTTTTGACAAGTTTTTAGATCATTCTAAAAAAATATTTACTAATTAAAATAAAATCAATACAGACAAATACTAATTAACCCAAGATTAACTAACAAATCAACTCCAACCATTCTTGCTTTAGTTTTTTTTCTAGTTCTACTTTTTGGGAATTATAATAATTATCTCTAATCTCAACGACTTTGGCGATTTCGTCCCAGTTGGCAGGGAGTTCGTCGTCTTTGACAGTTCGTCCGTGAACAGTTATCGCATCCAAGTTCTGTTGGATCAAAAAACCATACCAATCATGTGTTGCAATATTACCAAAGCCAATTCGACTTTTGACAGAAACTGCGACTTTTTGTTTTTTATCAGTATTCTTATCAAGCTCGAATTCTGCTACAGCTTTTTGGACAGAGTTAATAATCTCCTTAGCAAGTGGTTGGTTGTTGATTAGTGCCGAGCAAGCTCCAACCTTGATGACGTTCTTCTCAGGGCAACCCATATTAATGTCAATTCCATCGAATCCAAGCTCACAACATAACTTGGCGGTCTCATAATAATTCTGCGGAGTTTTACCCCAGATCTGAGCAATTATTGGACTTTCGTATTCCTTGTCGAATCGTAGGCGATGAATTACTCTAGACTGCCCTACACTACAGATTCCATCACAATTCGTGAATTCGGTTACCAAAAGATCAGGCCTGCCAAAGTTATTTTTTTTGACAAGAGATCTAAAAACCATATCGGTAACATCCTCCATCGGAGCGAGTACGAAGAATGGTCGTGGCAAATTATGGTAGAGAGTTGTGTGCATTGTCTAATTAATATAAAAGTTTTTATAAAAAACAAGTTTAGTTTTACAGTTGTATAATAACTCTTACCTAAGCTAGTAGTTGTTAAATAATTCTCATAAAGTGTAATTGCAAGTCTATCTTTTATTTTTTTGTGTTGATGTATGTTTAATATTTCTATTTTTATACTCATTTTTATCAAAATTTTGGTCAGCAATTAAACAAAATTCTTCCATATTCAAGTCAGACGCAATATCTATAGTAGACAATATAATCCATGACTCCTCTAACAAAAAATAATCAGGAATTAATGTTTTTATACCACCTTTTCTTTTTAGCTCATCGACTCTTTTTTCCAAAACATCTCTTAACTCTATCATATGTTGCGGAAATCTATCTATATCAGTTTTAATTGATTTTCTTACAGACTCCTTATCCTTAAATGTAGTATTATAAAATTTACGAGTCTGAATTTTTTTAATAGTTTGCAAATATGGTTCAGAGAGTTTTGTAATATGCTTTAGAGGCTCTACTACTCCAACAATCGGTTTAAGAGATTTTTTTTTATCTAGTTTAAGGCTTAGAGTCCCCCAATTTTCTCATCCATATAATTCTCTAAATGTTTCTTTAAAGTATCTTTTACTTATAATATAAATATTCCATTTAATCATTATGCAACACTTTTTTGGTAATGTCAAATTTTACAAATCTTCATTTTTAACCATATATGTAAATTCTCACGCATACTTTACATTTTGAGAGGCTGATTGTGGTTCAACCAGAAGCTTAGAATTTCAAAAATGATAGTTGTTGATATTTTTGATTAGGAGTTAGATTATTAATTCCTTGAT
>JAYUIW010000073.1:0-5020 GCA_043765655.1 bacterium | reverse complement strand
AGAAACTAGGCGTCAAAAACAGACAAAGCATCATTTATTTTGGACATTAATCGCTGGATTGGTTAATTTTAAGCTAAATTATTAGGAAAGAGGTCTATTCTTACTCGTATTTTTGGGAGAAATAATAATGTCATGACCGTCCACCTGTTCGAGCACACAATAACTATCAATATGTAGCTTAATAGGACTTCCAATCCAGGATGACTTGAGCTGAGAATAACAATCTTCAACCTTCTCCCCAACACAAAATTTCAAATCATGCATCTCAATGTTACAGCCTTCAATTGATCCTCCAAGATAAAATGCAAATAGTTTGTTCATATTATATATTATTGTTAGAATTTTATTATTTGTCAAGGTAGGTGTCTAATATTTTATTTTTTATTATTCTATAAGCATTTTTGGAGCATTTTATTCATAGAATTAACCCAAAAAAACAGATTTGACAATAGAAGATTCTTAGTGTATAGTTAGAAAATGCCTATCAAAACTTTTGGCGAAAATAATGCGCCTATCTCCCCCATCGGAACTTTGGAACAAATGGAAAAAACTCTAGAAACAATTGATTTATACTTTTTAAGACTTGATAAAAATAACAAGTTAGATCAATCTCAAAAGTCAAGAATTGATTCTCTTTTGTCAGAGATATACGAAAGCAATCTTAGCCAAATCGGTATTAAAACCCAGGCTGAGGCAATGCAATACTTGAAACAAAAAATTGAAAAAGGTTTTAGACAAACAAAAAAGCTAGATGAAATAAAAGAACGGCTTCGTCAAGACTTAAAATTAGAAAAAGATCAAGTTAAAAGAAATTTTGCAGAAAAAAATAAAGATGTTAAAGGAGCTGGAATTACAAAAAAAAAACGGAACCAAAAAAAATTAAAAAAGTCAGAGCCGAAAGTGAAAATAAAGATCCTCTAGAATTTTTAGCACCGAATAAAAAGGTTAAGAAAGAAAAAATAGATACTAATATTCTTTTAGAAGAAGCTAAAAATATTACAGATGAGCAACTTTTAGATATATTTAAAACAAATTTCATCGAGATAATTCAAGATTATATAAAAAATTCGATTCATATGATTAGAGGAATGAGTTGTAATTCAATAAATTCTTATGTTAATAATCTTAAAATTATAGTTTTAGGTGATACTATTAATTTTTGTATAACAACTAATAATACTATTGCAGAGCTTTTCATCACTAAAGAATTAAGGTCGTATAATATAAATTACGATATAGAAATAACTGAAGTAGGAATGCTTGTAAAAAAAAGAATTAAGACTTTTATTGATACTCACCCTGAATATGAGAAGTACAGACTTTAATCTCCTTTGTCGTCTTTGAGTCTATAATAATGATTGCCGACTTTGTCGATTTTGGATTCTACGATTAAGTATGAACGACCCAGGAAGCTTAGGAATTCTTGATCTTTGAGAAGTTTGTCAGACCATTCTACGAAGATAATCTTAGACAAATCTGTGAGAATTTCTTCTATCCACTCACGATCGTTCTTCCAGTTGTACTTGCGATCTGCTCCTTCACCTTCATCTCCAACTTCGAATATTCTGTGAAGATCAAAATGAGCAACTTCGATGAAGTTTTCTTTTTCGAGTATCTGTGACTGGGAATTAATATTATAGCTATTGAGTAGATTATAAGTCGGAGAAGTAACCTCTTCATTGACCATAATTTTTTTGCAGACTTTTTGAATAAGAGTGGTTTTGCCTGCTCCCATAACTCCTTTGAAAAAGAATAGTGAATGGTCTCCACCCAAAATCTGCTGGAATATCATCTCCGCAGCTTCATCGAGATTGATTCTCTCACCCAGGCGTAGCGAGGATGCAGAATCTTCTGCAGAGTTACCATATTCTGGATAAATTCCTTCCATAAAATCAATTAATTTGAAACTATCTCCGTGTTGGCGGATTTTGTTGAGTGCAACTTCCTCAATTTGGCGGACACGTTCACGAGTAACCTTGAATACTTCACCGATCTCCTCTAACGTGTGACTAATATTAGAACCGTCTAGTCCGAATCGTAGTAGAATTACTTTTTTTTCACGAGGTTCCAGGGTTGTGTCAACAATCTTCATAATATGATCACGCAAAACTTGATTAGATGCATTGTCCATAAGGTCTTTAGTGTTTTCATCCTCGATTAATTCGATCATCTGGGTATCACTATCTTCACTATTCCCAACAACAGAATCGATACTTACAGTATCCTGAGCAATACGTTTGAAGTAGTAGATAGTATCAAGATCTACCTTAATTTTTTCCTTTAGCTCTTCATCCGTTGGCTCACGGCCGAGTTCGTCGGTCATAATTCTCTTTTCTTTACGGAAGCGATTCAGCTTTTCCTCAACATGGACAGGAAGACGAACAGAACGACTTTGATCTGCCAAGGCACGGCGAATACTCTGTTCTATCCAGTAGCTAGCATATGTTGAGAACTTGTAACCACGACGCCAATCGAACTTTTCCACAGCTCTTAATAGTCCAATATTTCCTTCCTGAATAAGATCCAAAAATGGTAAATTTCGCCCCATATATTTTTTAGTAGCGTGAACAACAAGACGAAGGTTGGAATTGTTTAGTTTTCGCTTAGCGGATTGATCTCCCTTTTCGATAAGTTTGGCGAGTTCGACTTCTTCATCTTTGGATAGTAATGGATATCGACTAATATCACGAATATAGCTTTGGACCGCATCGTCATTAATATTGAGACCCATATCATTGCCATTACCATAACCAATAAGATCTGTGAGAATCATTGCCACACCTTCTTCGGTTTCTTCTACTTGTTCCGTGATTAACTTTACTTCTTCGTCGTAGCGAATCGGAGTTCCACTATCTTCAGCAAGATCAAAAATATCTTCCACTAGATCAATATTATTCTCTGGATCAGGACAAAAAAACAAGATTTCGTCAAGTGTCAAATATCCTTTGAGAATACCATTCTTGATAAGATCTACGAAGTTCTGTTGGAATTCCTCGTCTTGTAATTGAAAAACTGGATAAATCGCATTGTCAATGAATTTTTTGAGAGTTCGAGAGCTAGTTTTGGATGTTCTAGATTTGCTAATCTTTTTCATCTTAATTTTGACACCATCATCCTTGATTAGATAGCGTCTATTACCTTTACTTTCAATGTTTTCATCATCTAGCGCCGAAAGTCTATTTTGGTCAGCTGTACTAACTAAGTTCAACCCAAGAATTCCCTTGCGAGTTACTAGCTCTTTGTCAGAAGGTACGTACTCATCATCCAAAAAATCTTTATTTTCAGTTTTTGCTTTTTCACGCTCAGCTTCTTTCATCTTTGCTTTTACAGCTCTAGTAAGACGTTTTTGTTTTTTTTCTTCAGTTTCCTCCCCCGCATCAGGAACAAACAACTTAGTAATTTTTGGAATTTTAAATTTTTGCTGTTTTGAAGATCCGATAGTTAGTCTTTTACGCTCTGCAGAGGATTTTTTGCGAGAGTTTCCGTTATCGATGGCGGCTTGAAGGGTTTGAGCAATTGTTTTTTTTAGCATACTAATTTAGTATAAAGGTTTTTTGCTTTGTTTACAAGTTTTGTTTTAGTTCAAGAAAATTTGATTAATATTTTTTTAGCTAAAAACTGTTAAAACATCGATTAAAAATATAGGTTTCGTTAGTGAGGGATTTATACTATGATTCCAAAATTCTCACGCATCCTTGTCAAAAAAACAAATCTATGCCATAATTAGATTCTAAATTACCAAATTTTACAACCTTCATTCTTTGCCATAACTATGTTCGTAACAATTATAACCGACTGTATTGATTCCAATGCTTTTGGTCGCCAAATGACCCGTGCCGCCTCACTTTTTGGTTTTGCACCAATTCCAGTATCTATAACTCCAGAATTCGAATCTCCCAGCGACATCGAAGCCAGCGGACATATGATCGATATGCTAGACGCCAGCCGTGGAACTCCGGGAATCGTGCTCGTGAACAAAGCTCCGCGCTCAGGCAAAGCCAAAAAATGGAAAAACGGAACTCCTTTTGGGTGTTTTTGGTATCATAATACTCTGGTTGTGTCTTCTGTGGATGGCTACGCACTCTCTCTTGCCAAAAAGTTCAATCTAACCGACCAAGTTATGGTTTTTGATATTCCGACCGTTATGGAATTCGCCAAAAAAGAAAACCTACTAGAAGATTGGGAAGCTGATTATGTCGTTAATACCCAGTTCCGCTCATTCGAGTTCCTGCCTCGTGTTGCCAAGTGGGTCTTCGATCATTATCATGTTCCTGCAGAAGTTCTAGAAATAAAAGATGTCAGCGATTGTCCTAATTCGGTGTACTTCGTGGACAACTTTGGGAATCTCAAAACCACAGTTCTACCAGATGAGATCGGATTCGCAGAAGGTAAAGAAATCGAGTTCAAAGTCTTCGGTAAGCTAAAATGTCACAACAGACTCAAAGATCTTCCCAACGGAGAAACAGGCTTAATTATCGGTTCTTCAGGACTCAAAGAAAAACGATTCCTAGAAATTATGACTCAAGGAGCCAGCACCAAAGAAAAATTCGGTGTTGGAATTGGAACAGTGGTTGAGTTGGTGTAGAGTAGTTTTTTGGTTAAGTCGCAAATAGACAGAATATGAGGTATAATTAAGTCAATAACTAATTATTCTTATGCCAAAAACTGAACAAGCTCCAACAATTGAAACAAATAAAATACCTGAAGATTATTTTAACACTGTACATCTAGGTATGGGGTATAATTTAGAGTTTATAAACGCTTCAGAAATTAATACTCTACCAGAAGATATAAAAAATGAAGTTCAGCAAATTGCACAATATTTAGGAGAACATAGAGCAAGCTTTTCACAGAATTGTCTAAAATTAATTCCTCCCAAAACTGATCTTTGGATTGATAATACAGATTCAATTCCAGCTTATATACCTAGCCCACCTTTAACTCTAGCATTTAACTATTGACCGAAAATAGTAAATAATTTTAGGTATGAAATACGACAATAAAACAAAAAAATTAGTAC
>JAYUIW010000072.1:0-14634 GCA_043765655.1 bacterium | reverse complement strand
AAAGAAGTAAAACAACTAATTGACGAATTAACAATATTCTTACATAATTTTAACATCAAAACCAGACAAACCGAAAATTAATGGTAGTCTAGAGCCATAATAAAAAACAAGCGACAACAGTTTTATTATTTGTTTCAATAGTCTTTATTTTTATGTTTTTATCAATATTTACTATCAAAAAATATGTAGTTAAGTCAGAAAAAATATTAGTATTTCTACTAGATACACCATTAATTGAAAATAATACAAAGTTCGAAAATTACTGTTTTTCTACTCAAAATGAAAATTATTCATCGGTATGTACTAATAATTGTGGATTTGAATCTTGCTCGCATTCCAAACTAATGCAAAAAGAAATATTGGAAAACATAAATTCAAACAATCTTGAATCGTATAATCTCGGAATATATTCACAAAATATTGAGAAAGAAGACTTCGGAATTCAAAGGATTGATTACTTAAACGCAATGAAATTTGTTTTATCAAAAATAGAAAATAGTAGTAATAAATCAATTGTGAATATTAGTTGGAATACAAACAAACTTTTTGAAAGTGATTGTTCAAATCAAGACAAGGAATTCACTGATCTTGTTTCTAATATTATCAAAAACAATGGAACCGTTGTAACCTCTGTTGGTAATAATGGTGTCAAAAATCAAATTGCATTTCCCAGTTGTGTTCGCGGTGTCATTCCAGTTTCTTCAGGATACTCCAATAATATTGAAGATTATGCCAATTATTCAACTAATTTTGACATTAAGATCGTTGATGGTAAATCAAGATTCGAAGAATTTTATCCAAATTATGGTACTTCAATATCTGCTTCCAAATACACTAATCAATTAATCCGTAATCTACAATAATTTTTTATGACCCGAACCATCGCAACCATTATCTCAATACTTTCAATTATCCTAAATTTTGTTTTGTTTTTTCATGCTGGGTTAATATTTTCACCAGTATATTTTGGGATTAGCCTTATTTTTGTAAGCATAGCGATGTTGTTATGTCTAAGATTTTATTCTAAAATTGAGTTTTTGGAGAAGTTTAAGTATTATAACATTTTTTTTGGGTATTGTTTTTCGTTTGTACTGTTAATATTTCTCAATATTTCTTTTTTGGAATCAACTGTAGCTGAAGGAATTACGTCTCTGGTTCTTGGAAGTATTGGTTGGTTTTTAATATATGGAGGTTCGCAGTCTCTGCAATCTCGTTCCAAGATATTATTTACTTTTGGAATACTCGGCAATATTTTAACAGCTTTTCTGGGATTTGGATATTTTTGTAATTTTTATCTAGCATTTGTCTTTGGTTTTTGGCAACTTGTACTATTGGATAATTTGATAACTAACTCCAAAAATAAATTATCCTCCTAAATTCTAAGAGGTTTTTTTAGACTTCAACTTTTACTTATGGTCTATAACTGTTTGAGATTAAAACTAAATTATATTTATTTAGTTTGACAATAATTAGTTTCTCTGTCAACCTTTGTATATGACCCTATATCAATCGCTGACAGTATATAAGTTACACAAGTTAATGTATCATATGGATACCGAAGCAGACAAACTTTTACTAAACCAGACTCAAATTTCCTTCAATGAGTTTATGATATTCTTGGCACTTCGAGACAATCCAACCTACACACAAGAAGAAATAGGTTCTTGGGCACAGTTCAACAAGTCCACCGTCAGCAAACTGGTGGATAAGTTAGTAACCAAAAAACTACTGGAACGAACTGAGAACGCAGTTGATAGACGTCAAAAAGATCTTGCGATAACAAAACTGGGAGAACTAGAACTAAGCAAAGCTCAAGAAATTACTGAGAATTTGTCTAATTATGTTTTTGATTCGTTAACTAAAGCACAGCATAAAGAATTCAATTCTCAGCTCGATACATTAATCCAATCAGGATTACCCAAAATGTATGAATCTTTAAAAAACAATTAAGTTTATGGTAAAAATACAAATCACTAATTCCGTGAATAGAAATATATCAGATACTTTCAACCTCATTGTTCCGTTTGAACTCGCTCGGATATTCCCCAAATATTTATTTTTTCCAGCGGTGATGAGAACCAACGAAACTCAAAAATGGACTGAGGTTGGACTTACTCGAACGGTTTTTTTTGAAGATGGATCTACGGCAGACGAAGAACTCACTTCGGTGATAACCAATCAATCGTTTTCGTACACTGTATCTAATTTTACATCACTACTTAGATTTTTGGTAGAAAGAATTGAAGGTGAGTGGCAATTTAGCACTGAATCAGACGATCAAACCAACATTATTTGGACTTATCAAATCCAATCAAAAAACTTTGTGGCTGAAATAATCCTAAGACTAATTATCAAACCTTTTCTTTCAAAATACCTATCTAACGCATTAGAAATAATAGTAAACGATCTACAACTTAAAAACAATTAATACCACTTATATGACCAATATTTTAACCAATCAAAACTCAAAACACGTTGTTCTAGGTGCTTCCCGAGGTTCTGGACTAGCAGTTCTTAAGGAATTACTTAATCTAGGATATAACGCAATCGGTGTTAGTTCTAGTGGAATTGTCCCAAAAGGAATACCAAGTAATAACTTTGCTAAAGCTGACGCAACTAATCTTGATGAGCTTCTGAAAGTCTGCCAAGGAGCAACTCATATCTACAATAACCTCAATGTCGAATATTCACACTGGACAGCAACTCTACCAATTTTTACAAATAATGTAATTGAAGTCGCTTCACAAACTGGTGCCAAAGTAATTTATCTCGATAACCTTTATTGCTATGGACCAGTCGATGAATCTATGGTGGAAACTATGCCAAATAAAGCCACCGATACCAAAGGAAAACTAAGAAGGCAAATAACTCAAATGTATTTGGCAGCTCACAATTCAGGCAAAATTAAAGTTGTGATTCCTCGAGCCAGTGATTTTTTTGGACCTGATGTCCTTAGTTCAGTTTCAGATAGATTCTTTCCAAATATCCTAAATGGCAAACCAATTCAAAACATAGGCGACCCAACCAAAGCTCACAGCTTCACTTATATTAACGACCTAGCTAGAGCAACTATACTTTTGGCAAATGATGAATCGACCTTTGGACAAATTTGGCATATTCCAGCTCATAATTCGAGCGTCAAAGAACTGGCGGAATTAACTTCAACAATGTCTGGCAAGTCCTACAAAATATCAAGTTTGAATAAGATTATGGTAACTTTTTTGTCTTTATTCGTACCCATTCTCAAAGAAATTCGACCGCTGTTTTATCAATATAACAGAGATTATATTATCGACTCCATCAAGTTCCAAAAACACTTTCCACAATTCCAAAAAACTCCACTCAAACAAGCTCTTACTGAGACTTTAGAGTTTTATAAATCTGAAACAAAATAAAATATATGATTACAAAAACACCCAACAAAACACTTTCAATTTTTTTACTCGTAGTAGAAGCGGTAACCGTGACCGTTCCAGTAATAATTCTTGGAGCCAAGTTTGATTTCCCAGATATTCTAAGGCAACCTGCCTCTAAAGCCTTTGAATTATTTCAAGCCAACCAATCTTCTGTAGTTTTTGGATACTATACTTTTTTGGTCTCATCTTTGATTTATATTCCACTTTCTTATTCCCTACGAGAAACTCTATTCAAACCTAATCTAAAACCACTTTTGGGGTTACTTACTGGACTTGGTATTACGACTACTATTTTTCAAGCAATAGGTTTTGTGCGGTGGATATTCACGATGCCACTTTTGACCGAACAATATTTTGCTAATCCTCAATCTAAAGACACAATAACACTAATCTATGATTTTGTTAATCGGTATGCAGGAATGAGCATCGGAGAACATCTGGGATTCCTTGCGATGGGTTCATGGACGTTAGTCTTATCTTCAATCCTAATTTATCATACAGGATTTAAAAAAATCTTAGGATACTTTGGATTACTGATTGGTTCCGGTCTCATAATTAGCGTTTTAGAGCATTTTGGAGGTAGTACGGCAGGATTCTTTGGAACTTTAAATTTCTTGACTAATACCGTGTTTACCTTTTGGATTCTTGGAATTGCTATTAACATTGGATTCTCCAAAAATAAATTATCCTCCTAGAGTTTAGGAGGTTTTTTTAGACTTCAAGTTTTACTTCCTTTTTTTCTTTGACAGTTTTGGCAACTTTGGATTCCACGACTGTTTTGGATTTTTAAAAGTTTTATAATTCTAATCAATATATGAAAAATCGATAAACCAAACTATCGCATACTCTCCCAAGCCAAATCAAACTGATTCCTAAAAACATTAACTATATTGGAATCTTCGATAACAATAACTTTTGGGTTCACTGTATCCCATATCAAGATTATATTTTGACTTAGCGAATAGGAACCTGAATATTCAAAATTAGTTTTAGTCTGCTTTGTGTAAAAATTATTTAGATTAGAGTTAGTAAGTAGTTGTTTAATCCTAAAATTTTTGGAATCAGTTATCAATCTAACTTTTATATTTTTGTCCGCCATCGTTAGAATCCATTTTTTCCATATCTCAAAATCAACAAGTTCAAAAAAATCTGCTCCACCAAAAATATCAATCCACCCAGAATCAAATTTCATATTTTGAACAATAAATTTTGTTAATTCATTCCTTCCAGTATACACTTTAATAATTTTATCATTAGTTAGCCCGAGATAGTCTAATTCCAATTTATCTATTTGCTCAGCTGTATCATCCGCAATATTGTTGTATTCGAACTGTTTTATTCGCAATAATTTTTCAATTTGCTTGGGATTCGAAAGTGTGTACTTTTGTTTGTTATTTGTGGATTTGTTGATTAATTCTAGTGATACAAGCTTGTTCAAAGATTTGTAAACTGTAACTCTACTTATTCCAAGTTTTGTGGATAATTTGGTCACACTAAAATCTGTCTGATTCAGGAACAAAAAATATAATTCTATATCGGTATTATCAAGTCCGATTAATTTTAGTGCGTTAGTAAGAATATTCATGTTAACTTTTGTATTTACATATATAGTGTTGTTTGGTTTAATTATACAG
The DNA here is from genome assembly GCA_043765655.1 of bacterium. Classification (GTDB taxonomy): domain Bacteria; phylum Patescibacteriota; class JACMRA01; order JACMRA01; family JACMRA01; genus JAYTWQ01. The sequence continues at coordinate 9,584 of JAYUIW010000072.1, read as the reverse complement.
TGATAATTAGTTTTTGTAAAGTATTCTAGTACAGATTATTTGATTAATTGGATGAATTATTACATACTTAGGTAGATACATTACTATCACATCACAAACTCTAAAATATTTATATTATATGCCCGAAGACATTAATTTTCAAAACAACAATGAAGTATTATCTACTCCAGAAAGAAGAGATGCAGCGGATAAACTATGGGATCAATTACTTCTTATCAAAAAAAATCAGGATTTTGATAAATATGGATTTGGTACATACAAGCAAATAGTTAATTTTCACCGTATACTTTCAGCCATAATTGATTATTCAACAGGATATCATGAGCTATTAAATGTTAATTTAGAAAATTTTATCTCACAAAATATGGCAAATTTCTTGGTTTACAATATTCCTGATTTTGATCCAAGTATAATTAAAATAATATCACCAGAATCACATGTTGCTCATATTAAAAAAGAAGACTTACAAATGGTGAATATAATTTATATTGGAGAATTATTTAACAACTTTCTAGCACATGCAAATTATAAAAAGACTACTCCGAGTACGTATATAAATTGTTATCAATTCAATAGCAGTAGGAGCAGTGTGGGTAAAATTAAAGCTCAGTTAAATAATATAGTTCCAGATATTCCTCACAAAGTAGTGTTAGAAAACAGTTTAACACTTGAAGATATTTCATATAATGAGATTATTAATTTGTTAAAAAAAGATGGTTTTTCAGTTTAGTATTTATTATTTTAATTGGAGTTTAGTAATTTAATAGCTACTTATCTGTAATGACGAATTTAACCATAGTATCGCAATTTTCAATCAATATCAGTAAAATATTTTTAACTAATTCTTCCTCCTAAATTCTAGGAGGTTTTTTTAGACTTTAATTTCCACTTCCTTTTTTTCTTTAAGAGCTTTGGCGACTTTAGATTCCACGACTGTTTTGCCTTTTTGTTTTTCGACTATAATTGATTGAGAATCCTTAGAGACTTTGACTATCATATTCATCGAGGTTGTGTTATCGAGGATGAATTCTGCGATCTGATCTTGGACGCTGTTGGCAACTAGACTCTTGACTTCGCGTGCTCCATATTCTATCTTAGTATTAGCAAGCTTGGCGACATATTCTGTAATTTCAGGAGCGAAGTTAATGGTTCGACCTTGTTTGAGAAGGTGCTTTTGGATTAATCCGAGTTCCTTGTTGATTACTTTTTGGAGGACGGTCTGAGTAATCGGTCTAAAGACAATTTTGGAGGTTATTCTGCCGAGAATTTCGGGCTTGAGAGACTTTTCGACTTCTTCCATAACTTGAGTCTTGATAGATTCGTAGTTTTGTTCATCTTGTTGCTCCATATCAATGAACCCTAGCTTCGAGGCGAATTTGTTCAATCGTGTTTTACCAAGATTACTAGTGAGGAAAATTAACGCATGCTCACAACTCACAGAATTACCTTTGGAATCAGTAACTTTGCCGTCTTCTAGCATTTGAAGAAGAATGTTAAGACTGTCAGGATGTCCTTTTTCTATCTCGTCAAAAAGAATTACAGAATAAGGTTTTTTTCGTAAAAACTCAGTCAATTGTGGAGCGTCTTCGTAGCCAACATAACCTGCAGGAGCTCCAAGAAGCCTTGAGATATTATGCTTTTCTCGGAATTCGGACATATCAATTTTGAGAAGGTATTTGTTGACATCACCATATAATTCTTGCGTCAAAAGTTTGACTAATTCAGTTTTACCAACACCAGTCGGTCCAAGAAGAAGGAAAGATGCAATTGGGCCTTTGTTTGGGTTTACGCCGGCATAGTTGCGCTTGAGAGCTTTGGCAATGGATGCGATTGGTTCATCTTGACCAAATATATAATTGCCCAGAGAAGATTCTAGATTCTTAACCCGTGTAAAAATACTGGAACTAACACGAACCAGTGGAACTCCTGAGACTTCACTCACGGTTTTTTCAAGAATTTCTTTGGTAATGACAGGAACTTGCTTGCTAACTCTATTGAGAATGTTGAGTTCACCAAGTTTGATTTCCAGATCTTTTTGTTTTTGTTCCAGATATTGCGCAATAGAACTGTTTTGGTCTACAATGGCGTCGTTTTTGGTTTTGATAAGATTGAGAAGTTCCGTTTCGATTTTTTCCCAGTCTTGCTCGGTAATCTCAGAATTCTCCACGCTGTGTTCGATACGAGTTCTGACCATACATTCGTCCAGAATATCAATTGCTTTATCAGGAAAAAACCTGTCGGCAATAAATCTACCAGTTAGATCCACGAGAGTTGTAACTAGTTCGTCGGGGAATTTTACATTGTGATACGCCTCATATACTGGCTTGATACCACGGATAATGTTAGTCGTAACCTGTTGATCCGGCTCATCCAGACGCACAGATTGGAATCTACGCTCGAATGCCTTATCTTTTTTGATAATGGTTCTGTATTCGTCTTCGGTAGTTGCTCCGATTACGGCGATTTCACCCCTAGATAATGCGGGCTTGATAATACTAGCCAGATCTGGCCCACCGTTACTAGAATTCCCAGCTCCGATTACAGTATGCAATTCATCTATGAATAAAATGCAATTTTTGGCAGCTGCCATTTCGTTCACAAGGATTTTGACACGTTGTTCGAACTCACCACGGAACATCGATCCAGCAATTAATCCGCCAACTTCAAGGCTCAGAATTTTTTTGTCTTGGAGCCATTTTGGGACTTTTTTGTCATTAATTCTCTTGGCTAGACCTTCTACAAGGGCGGTTTTACCAACGCCAGGTTCTCCGAGAATGATTGGATTGTTTTTGACTTTTCGACTTAGAATTTCGATTAATCGGTCGACTTCGCGTTCTCGTTGGAATATGTCAAAGTTCTTATCTCCAGCCACTTTTTCGTTCAAGTCGATTGTAAAGTAAGACAAAGCTGTTTCGGATTTTGCCTTGGGAGCTGTAGTGTTTTTCTTAACATCTCCGACGCGTTCACCTGCACTTACTGTAACTTTGACAGTAGTTTTGGTAACGAAGACATCGATTAGGATTTCTTGGAGTTTGGTTCGTGCAGTAGTTGTTAGTCCGATAATTTTTTGGGCATTAGAATCAGGAACTTCTATCAGACCGTAGACAAGATGTTCCAAGCCAATATAGTCGTAGCCGTAATGTTCGGCAGTTCGAATCGCGGTGTCGATACAATCTTGGAGTTCTTGGGTGATTTCTGGGAGGTAATTCGTAGTTTTTGACTTTTCGAAGGTTTTGGCGGTTTTATCTTGGTCATTATCTCCACTTTTGTTTTTGTTCTGAAAGTAATCCAAGCCTTGCTTGTTAATTATATCTAGTAGTTCTTGGTTACTAAGATTGTCGATGAACGACATCTGAAAAGCTAATCCGTCTTGTGGTTGACTCAGAATACCAAACAAAAGATGCTCGGAACCAATGTGCTGGTGATTCATCTGAATGGCGATCTGCTGAGCGGTACTAAGAGCATTTTTGGCACGATTATCGAATTGGGGAATTGACATATTTGAGATTTATTTTAGGGTTTGTGTGAATTTGGAATTAGTTAAATTATTAGTTAAAAAGTACCAAAAGTACTATCTTTATATTTTACACAAAAAATTAGATTTTGGCAAGTAAACAAAAGCGTTGCTAAAAAGTTGTGTAAAAGTGGAAACTAATGTATAATTAGATTAATATGGCAGAAATTTTACCAATAAAACAAAGTTTAACCTTTGAAGATGAGTATGCTCAACTTATTCGAGATGAAAAAGTGGCAAAACTAATTGAAGTGCTTTGTGTTGACCATGTTGATTTAAACTCAACCGAAGCTTATGAAAAATTAAATCAACTCAAACTGCAAAGAAAAAGAGGTTTTGAATCTAGAAAATATCATTTTCCTGAGAACTATCCAAAAGATCCTTTTTACGAAGAATTTGAAGATGTGTCGTTTTTAGGAACAACTCAAAAATCAATTGAATTAATGCCTGAGCAAGTTATACCTCTTTCTGTCATACGACTTGGTTTGCATGCCAAAATTCATATACTTAATGGAGAACCCATTGGAGCAATATTTGATTATATGTTGATAACTAAAACCGATATAAAAAACAATACCAAACAACTTCAAATTCAAAAATACCTTAAACAACTTTATCATGGAGCTATGCAAACTGTTGCAAATAATCATCTATCTAATGAAACAGACTATGAATATCTGTTTGAGGTTTGTAAGATTAAAAAATTTGGACAAACTGATAAAATGGAAAAAGGCATTGGAAAGCAAAATTTTGAAAACGAAAAAAAACTAGACTTAGAAAAACTTAAACTTAAAATGTTTTTATCTACTTTTGTAATATCTCATTTTACTGGCATTGGTTTTGTACTTTCAGATTCATCTTTACAAATAACAAATTTAGCAAAATCACCTTCTTCAAAAAACTTTATAATGAAATATTTAGACAATATTATTTTTGATCTAAATAAAAAAGATGGACTTCCAAATTTCCATTCTATTGACCAAAGTCTACTTTCTGAAGTTATAGATTCAAAAGAATTTAAGGAAAAAATATTTATGCTAAAAAGATCTTTGTTAGAGTATTTGGTTAAGCAATAATTTGTTGGTAATAAAAAAAATTTACTTCTTCAAGACATTAAGGAAGGCTGATTGTGGAATCTCAACATTACCCACCATTTTCATACGCTTTTTGCCGATTGCTTGTTTTTTCTGTAACTTCATTCTACGAGTAATATCTCCTCCATACATATCTGCAGTTACATCTTTGCGATACGCTCTAATAGTCTCACGGGCGATAATTCTAGCTCCAATCGCAGCTTGGATTGCGATTTCGAACTGTTGTCTTGGAATTAATTCTTTGAGTTTGGCACACACTTCACGTCCTCGACCTTCAGCTCTAACCCTATGATCAATAATCGCTAGCGGATCGACAATTTTGCCATTTACTAATATGTCAATCTTAACCAGTGGTTCTGCTCTATACTCTGTGATTTCGTAGCTCATTGTCGCGTAACCTTTAGTAGAGCTTTTGAGTTCATCATAAAAGTCAATAATCATTTCGCTAAGGGGGACTTCTCCAACAATCTGCACTTGGCTGGATGACAAATAATTCATCGCATTGTAAGTTCCGCGGTGGGCGCTAATTAGCCCGATTACACTTCCGATATTATCCTCTGGACACAGAACTTCTAGCTTGACCCACGGTTCCTGAATCTCCTTAATTTGTGCTGGATCGGGAAGTTCGCTGGGAGTATGTACGACTTGGATCTCGTCGCTGTGACTGGTAATTACTCGATATTCTACTGATGGAGTTGTGATAACTAGGTCCAGATCGAATTCTCTACTGAGTCGTTCTTGGACAATATCCAGGTGCAAAAGACCCAAAAATCCACATCTAAAACCAAAGCCAAGTGCAGGAATATTTTCGACTGTACTCGTTAGCGAAGCGTCGTTGAGCTGGAGTTTGGCGATAGAATCTCGAAGCTTGGGATAATCGTCGGCATCAGTAGGGAAGATAGACGCAAAAACCATTGGCTTGGATTCACTGTAACCTGGCAACATTAGACTTTTGTCATCTTTGTCACTGACTGTATCTCCTACTTTGACTTTGTCCAAGGTCTTGAGTCCTGTTACTACATAGCCTACTTCGCCGCTCGTAAGCGAGTCAATCGGTGTCATCTCAGGTGTAAAAACCCCAACCTCTAGACAGATTCCCTTAGCATTGTTTGCCAAAAAAAAGATGTTAGTATTGGCTCGTAGCTCACCATTGAATACACGGATATAGGCGATTACTCCGCGGTGCTTGTCATAGAATGAATCAAAAATTAAGGCTTGTAACATATTACCTAGAATAATACTTTTTTGGGAGCTTTTGGTCAAATGTACAAAAATCTTAGTAAATTTTGTTTTGAAATAGTAATTTTTTTGTTTTGTTAAAAAGTTTAAAGCTTATTTCTTTTGGAATTATCCAGATTAGGGTTTTTGGTTTGTTCCCAGAAGTTTTGGAGTTGAATTAATAGTAGTCGACCTTCTTCTGTTTTACAGATGTGTTTTCGTCTTGTTTCACCTACCTTATTATTCATTAGAATTTGTACAATTTTTTTGTACATTTTGCTTTCTGAGCCAGGACGTTCCGACTTGTTCTCAAAGTGTGTAATTGCTATTTTTAGAAATTCTATTGTTTTGTAGTGATTGGATGTGTGATAGTGAAGGTTTTGAAGCTCCATGAATTGACTCTTAGTAGATGGGTGAGAGACTATCTTTAATCTTCTGTTCTCTGCTGTTTTGTCGTTCGCGAATAACTTAGTTATATAATCTCCGAGAGCTTTATTAGGACTTTTTGGACCTGAATTCGGACGAACTCCATAAGTTTTGATAAACTCTATACATTCTTGAATTTTTTGGGACTCGATACTTTTTATATAAATATTTGGATCATATCTTGCCAAATAAATACCTTCTAATCTACTGGACATTAATTTTGTTTTATTTAAAGGGGGGGGGGGTTAAAGCTAAGATCTATTTTTTTGAAATTCTGTAGGTGTGTTATTCCAAAGCTTTTCTAATTCTTCTAAGATTAGTTTACCTTCTGGAGTTTGATTTATTCTTATTTGCATTGTTTTTCCATTATGATCATTTTTGAATATACTTTGAATATTTCTGTATAAAGGTAAAGTGGATTCTGGTTTCACCTTGTTATATTGAATATATTTTATTCCTTCGGTCATAGTTTTAATGATTTTATTTGATTCACTTGTCACAAAGTATAGACACTCTAAAGTTAGATATACTTCCAATGCCTCTGGAATAGATCTAATTTTGTTTCTTTTTCTTATTGCGGCATTGACATACAAGGGATAATATCTTTCTTCTTTGTCTTCTTTAGATTCCGAAATTTTAGCAAACAATTTATCAATATAACTTGCTAATTTTTTTTCAATAGGATCTTTGGAAGCACTGCTAGGGCGAGATTTTTTTGTAGTTATCCAATCAATACATTCTTGCATTTTTGGAATATCAACTAATTTTATATATTCAGCTGGATTACTTTTTGCCAATCCTTTTAAATTTTTTATTTCTGATGAATTTTCTATAGACATATTTCTGACATATTTTTAACTAAACCCCACCTTTTAACATTTCCATCAAGGCTTGGATTCTAGCTTGACGTTCTTCGGATAACAATGATGAAAGATCTTGATCAGGCTCATAAACTCCACCTTTTTCTAGAGCTTCTTTGATCTCGTTATTAACCTCTTCTTTTTTGAGAGCAAAGTTTTTTGGGAAAATTGAGGTGTCGGTTTTGGCGTTGAGAATCTGGGTAGATTCAATTGTGTTGATTCGCAGCGTGTTGTTGGAAAAGCTGGCTATTCCACCATTAACAACATACTTGGTGACTGTATCGTCGGAATGGTTAATTATAACTAGACCAATATCAAGTTGAGCTAGAGAATTCCAGTGATTGTTCATAAAGGTTGTTTTGCCATCTGTAGTTGTAATTGTTACAGAGGTTACTTCGCCTTCATACATTACATTATCAGGTGAAAAAAATTGCAAATTAATTGTGGACATAATATTTTATATTTCTAGACTTTTTTATTTTAAAGTAAATATTTTAAAAACACTTTGATTTTTTATATTAACACCCTTGGACATTAAATTATAGAGCAATATAATTATATACTGTGAATTTAGTGAGTAATATTCTTTAATTTTTTTACGTCCATCTTGTACATGAGTTTCGATTGTTCTATCACAGCGAAATAGAATTTTTCCAATTTTTTTAATATCTTTACCAACAAAATTAACTAAAATTATAGCCTTAGCTTCACTTTCTGTAATTATTTTATTTTGAATTAGCCAATCAAAATATTCTAGCATTTGATTAAATAATTCTTCTTTAAATATTCTAGCTTCGCTTTTATAGATTAAATTATCTAACGAGGGTTCTTTATCCATATTCAAAAATAGTTTTTAATTTCTTGTTTAATTTATTCTACGCTTTAGCTTCGTCTTTTTGGAATTTGGCTTTGACATCATCAATGGTTCCAATATACGCGAAGTAACTCTCTGGAATATTGTCAACCTTACCATCGATAAGTTCCGCGAATGAACGAACTGTGTCTTCCATCTTGATATATTCTCCCGGAGTTCCTGTGAATTGTTCAGCAACGTGGACATTCTGGGTCAAGAACTTGTCAATCTTGCGTGCTCTGAGAACAATTGCGCGATCTTCATCAGACAATTCATCAATTCCTAGAATTGCAATAACATCTTTGAGTTCTTTGTACTTTTGGAGAACTTTGATAACTCCTTGAGCTACACGGTAGTGTTCTTCACCAACAATAGCTTTATCAAGAGCAGTAGAACGAGAATCTAGCGGATCAATTGCGGGATAAAGACCTTGCTCAGCGCGGGATCTTTGTAACACCAATGTTGAATCAAGGTGAGCAAAAGTTGTAGCAGGAGCAGGATCTGTGTAATCATCTGCAGGTACATATACAGCTTGGACAGAGGTAATCGAACCTTTGGTGGTTGAAGTAATACGTTCTTGCATCTTTCCCATTTCTTCAGCAAGGTTAGGTTGGTAACCTACAGCCGATGGAAGACGACCTAGAAGGGCACTAACTTCAGCTCCAGCTTGGGTAAAGCGGAAAATATTGTCAACGAAGATTAAGACATCACGACCAGATTCGTCGCGGAACTTTTCCGCCATTGTAAGCCCAGAGAGAGCGACACGAAGACGAGCTCCAGGAGGTTCGTTCATTTGTCCAAAGACCATCGCAGTGTTAGGAAGTACGCCAGAATCTTTCATTTCGTGATAAAGATCATTACCTTCACGAGTACGCTCTCCAACTCCACAAAATACAGAATAACCATTGTGGAATCTTGCGATATTACCGATTAATTCTTGGATAATTACGGTTTTGCCGACACCAGCTCCTCCGAATGCACCGACTTTTCCTCCACGAAGGAACGGACAGATAAGATCGATAACTTTGATACCAGTTTCGAGAATTTCAGCCTTAGGAGATTGATCAACTAGCGATGGTGCCTCTTGGTGAATAGACATTCTAGGAGTGTCAGATGGAAGATCGCCTTTTTCGTCGATTGGATTACCGAGAACATCGAACATTCTACCCAGAACATTGACACCGACTGGAACTTGAATGGGAAGACCAGTATCAGTGACTTCTTCACCGCGGGCTAGACCATCATTGTTGTCCATTGCAATGCAGCGAGCTACTGTTGACGAAATATGTTGTTCGACTTCTAGAGCGAGACCAGTTTTGGTGACGATTAACTTGTTATAGATTGCTGGCATTGAACCAGTTGCGAATTCTACATCGATAACTGGACCGATAATTTGTTTGATTTTACCTGTGTTAGACATAATTTGGAATATAAAATAAAAAGAACTTACTTTGTATATACCAGTTTCACTTTCAACTTTTACCAAATACTTTTATGTTAGTAAATAAATCACTTAACTCCAAAGTATTTTAGAGTAAAACTTTGTGAAAGTTCACATGGGTTGAGTAATATAAATCTTATCTAAAATATACATTATAAGCCCTAATTTGTCAAGAATC
>JAYUIW010000071.1:0-5164 GCA_043765655.1 bacterium | reverse complement strand
TTGAACTCGTTGAGGCTACAAATTGATCTTTATAGTCCAGATAAGAATCTCCAAATTCAATTGCAACCCCTTTCTGCCTCAGTATTTCTAAAGATTTTTCAACTCCTTTATTTCTATTTGAATCTTTTATTTGGCAGGACAATGCTACTATTCCAACTTTTTTTATTTTCATATTGGGTTATTAGATTATATTTATAGATGGCGGAATTCCTGATTCGTCATAATCAGAAATAACGAGCGGCCAGATTGGATTCGCTACTGACTCAGTCCAAAGTACAATATTGTTAATCGGTATTTTATTTGCTTCTAATCGATACTGAGCTGCAGTTTTGATTAGGTCTTGCTTAATAAAGTCTCTCATTTGTGCTCTGGTCAAATTCAATTCATTTTGTAATTGCTCATATCTCCAAAATTGATAGTAGGGATAAATACTTTGATTTAATAGTTCATTTGTCAGCCATTGTTCTGAGGTATTATTAGCCTTTTGATATTCGAGTCTAAATTCTTCAAGATTATATTTTTCACTCCATTTGGAGCAACTGATTTGAACTTCTGGAATTTGAGTTTGAATAGATTTTCGAAAGTCTTTTAATAATTGATTAACTTCTGATTCTGACTTCAACCGATTTTGTTCGCTAATCCAACTTTGAGCGTTATCCAAAGTCCAAAAATCCATATCGCCTAAAATAAAATTAAGTCTCAATCCAAAATTTGAGTTTTTTGCAAATTCTTTTAATTTCTCTATTCCTTTAACCTCTATTCCAGCAAAGTACCCATCGATTTCTTCAAAGTCTCCTAATTTATCTGCTCCAAAAAAACTTCTTAATTTGTTGATTCTAACCTTGGGATTCTTGCTGATGCAATAGGAAAGAGTTAATTCGAGTGGGGTTTGGCTTCTCATGGAATCAAGTATTTGTTTTATGATTTTGAGGTTTGTAGGGTTATTGTTTCCGATCATGTCCAGTGCTAAGAATTTGCTTATTTCAGCTGATTCTTTTGGACTTATTTCTAGATTAGGGTATAGTTCTGGTAAGACGTCTTGAGGTAACATTGAGCTAGAGTATTTATCGACAAAACCTTTTCTAATTTTTCTAAGAATCGTTAAATCTAACTTATCTTTTGGTATCCTATCAAATGTTTTTTGATCTTTTCCTAAATAATTTCTTGATGTGTCTTCAGATAGTCTTAATTCTGCTGATTTTACGATTTGTTGATTCTGAAGGGTGTTTAACCACTCTTGAGTTATCCATTGCGGCTCTACAATTTGAACTATTGTTTGCTTTGCTTGTTCTGGTGCGAATTGTGGTAGATTAGTCATAATAATTTGTAATTGGCTTGTTCTTATTTATTGAATTTAATTTTTGGGTATTGGGACTGTGGGTATCCGTTCGGGGTTAATCTGAACTAGCAACCGTCATTAAAAAAACTCCCTTTGATTGGGAGAAAATATTTTTTTGGTTTGTGCCAATTATTTTTGGCAATGCAAAGAATTCCTCCGATGGTAGTCGTGGATGGTAAAATGGATTGTAGATTGGTAGGACATATGGTTAGTTTTTTATTTTATTGATTATAGTTTGGTATCCGCTGTTTTCTCGATTGAGGCATTTGCTGATTCTAGCTATTGTAGCACTACTAACTCCTGTTTCTAATGTGATGTCAAGGTATGGAACTTGGTCGTTGAGCATCTTGGCAACTTTCCACCGATTTGCGAATTCTTTGACTTCATCCTCTGACAAAAGATCGTTTAGAAAGCTAGTAATTTCATCCATCGACGTGTTGAGTAAGATTGCAGAATAAAGATTCGTTATATTTTGAGATACGTTAGCTATATTGTTCACTTTAATACACTAAAGTACAAATTAATTTCTGTCAAGCTGCTTTTGGTTTTGGATTCAAATTGAATTTGACAAATGTAAGTTAGTATGATAGAACTTTAGCAAATCATTTTATTTTATTTATCTATGGCTCTCGAAATTTTTCTAACTATTTTCCTTCTCATTATCGTGTTTTTGGCAGTAATCTCTATCAAAATAGTCAAACAACAAACAGCTTTTACAATCGAAACTTTTGGTAAGTTCACTCGCGTAATTTATTCTGGCTTGAACTTCGTTTTGCCTGGCGTCGAGGTAACTGCAAAGAGAATTAATCTTGCGACTCAAAATCTTGATTTCTCAATTCTTGCAATTACTAACGATAAGGTGAATATTAGTATTGACACGACCTTGATCTACAAAGTTCTCCAGAACAAAATTTATGAAGCCGCATACATTCTGGACAATCCAACTGGCACAATTAAAGCCTTGGTCGAGAATACAATTCGTGCATTTGTAGCAACTCAGACTCACGAACAAGTAATTCAGAGTCGAGATGAGATGACAGAATACCTGGTCAAGCATTTGATGATAAAGTTAGTAGAATATGGTTATGGAATTGATTCGTTTCAGGTTCGAGACATTATACTTCCAAAGGAAATCACAGATTCTATGAGCCGTGTAATCTCCTCCAAGCGAGATCAGGAAGCTACAATTAACCAAGCCCAGTCTAATTATATTCGAATAGTCAAAGACGCCGAAGCCCAAAAAGCAACAAGAGAACTACAAGGTCAAGGTCTAGCATTGGAAAGAAAGGCGATTATCGATGGGCTAGCTCAGAGCGTCACCGAGATGCAACACGCAACTGGAATTGGTGCGGCTGGGGTTATGAACATTGTATTACTCAATCAATATATCGATATGATGCGAACGATTACAAACGACAAAGCAGGGAACACCAAAACTATATTTATGAATCCATCGCCAGCAGGTATGCAAGAAGTTAGTCAACAACTAATGGGCTTGATGAAATAGCTTGACAATAACAATTTTTAATGTTAATAATTAATAATATGGAAAACGCTACAACTCAAACTTGGTGGAACTCTCAAATTAGGGAGTAGTTTTTTTTGTTTACAATAATATTTTACTCCTATTTTCACGGGTGTTTTTTTGTGCCTTAATTTCACGCCCTGTTATCCAATACCAACCTCAATATCTATGACTCAAACTCCAATCTTTATGATAATCAACCAAATTTGGTGGCTTTCTCTTCGAAACAAAGGGGCTTTTCGTTGGCGGCTGTAAAATATATCTACACCAATCCAAAACTATTGCTCCTTTGTTTAATAACGCAAAGGAGTTTTTTTTATACTTCAGAATACTATATTCAAACAAAACAAATCTAATTATTATGACCCCACCAAATTATAAGCAAATCCATCAAACACACCCAGACTTACTAAGACTTTCAGACCATAAAGACGAAATAAGTGAAAGAATTCAAAAAGGAGACGATCCAAGTAATATAGAACTACTTATTCAAAAAGTTGAGGTAGTCTTTCAATCCAGCCTTGATGCATTAAGGCTTCAATTAGCAATTCAATTGTATAATCAAAACCCTGAAGTATTTAGCAATTTTCAAGATATAGCAAAATATTACCCAGACTTTAATTCAGAATCTCTTCATAATGTGGCAAATCAAAGTTTGTTCAATTCTCAATTACAATCATTAAGATTCGGCAGTCCAAGAGTATATGCCAAACTTAATCAAGCTGCAATTGGCAATAATGAACACATTAAAATGCTCGGAAGAATCCTTGATGCTTTTTTAGTATTTTCAACTGATCCATCTAGTGAAATATGTAAAGATTATTTGGACGATGAAGGTTTCTTTGTTTTAGAAGATGGCAAAATGAATACTATTTTAGAAGTTTGCTTAGGAAATACTTCGTGTACCACAAAAGAATTTGAAGCTACTACTTATAAAAGCAAGAATGGTAATCCTGATTTTGTTGAAACTTACAAACAGACTAAATTAAAGGTGGATGAGGTGGTTAATATAATCACTATTTTCATCCAAAATCAAAATATATAAACAACTTAACTACAAACTATTATGACCAGCAAACTAATTAAACAACAATCAGAATTAATCCAACTTTTAGATTATGGCGAAACAGCTTATCATCCAGAATTAATCAAAACACTTAAAAGTTTTGACTTACTTAAAACTACCAGAAAAGAAATACACTTGTTCGATAACTCAGACGATATTAATGGAGTTGCACCAGTCACGCCAGCTTTTCATGCTCATGTGTTTGAATCAGTCGAACTGTTAAACGGTGAAAGTGCATTAACACTCGATGATAATGAAACAAGTGTAAAAGATTACAAGGATGAATTTGGTAAAAAATATACAACAGAACTTAAATTCGACGAAAATTTGTATTTGACATCTGTGTTTATAAATCGAGAGACTCTCGATAGGCTCAGAAGAGAATTCAGAGCAGAAGTATCTAATTCAAGTTTTTTGGGAGGTGGCTATTTCAATCCACTTCATTCAACGATTAAGGATTTTACCAGCTCACTAACAAGAGCAATTGAGGTATTTGGTTACGGCAATGGTGTCCGTGCATTCGGAACTTCTGCTGAAATTTCAAAAATACTCCAAGATTTCAAAAATAAAAAAACTCGAGAAATCAAAGAAAGTAACGATTCGCTATTTCTAAACAAATAACCCGATTCATTATGTCTAATAACACAACCCAAAACTCAAACTCAACTACATATAATCTATCAGACCCAGCAACTTATTCTATCCAAGAAGGTGGGTACTACGGCGACAATCAAGATTTTGGGGGTAGCTACATTCCACCAATGTTAATCCAGCCGCTCCAAGACCTTGCTGACGCCTTTGAAAAATATAGAAAGGACCCAGAATTTCTCAAAGAACTAGAATATTACCAAATTAACTTTGTAGGTCGACCTAGTCCATTAAACCACCACCCGCTAAAGCAGGTGGATTTTGTTTCGCCCTGAAGGACGCTGAAGCTGATTTACACCCGTCAGACTGAAAGTGTAAATGTATCATCGTCAATATCTTCGTTGCCATGGTTTTTTATGTAGTTTTGGATTGTTTCTTCATCTACTTTTCCTACACTTGATACAAAATATCCTCTAGCCCATAAATGTCTTCCATAATATCTTTTTTCTAATTCTTTGAATTCTTGCATTAGTTTGTTTGAAGATCCTCCTTTTAGAAGCATTGCTATTTTTGATACTGATATATCAGGTCTGATTGCTAGATAGATGTGGACATGATCTGAGTTTACTGCTCCTGAGATTACTTT
>JAYUIW010000070.1:0-5197 GCA_043765655.1 bacterium | reverse complement strand
TTTATTTTTGTATTTTTTTGTATTGTTAAATAGTATACACTGTTTTTGTTACATTTATTAGTTTTAAGTATACTATATATATTTTGTTTGGGCAAATTGTATTAGAGGCCGGGAGAGTAGAGTAGGGTACAAAAAAATTATCTCAACTCAACTCCATCAGATATTTTTTTACATTCTTGTATCAGTTTACCAAGATATTCCTCAATTTCAACCGTCGTCAAAGTTCGAGAATATGATACAAAGTTAAAATTCAAATTAATAATATCTTGACTATCGTTATGACTAATTCGCTCAATTCCGTTCATTCTAGAATCAAAATAAAAATCTAAACTTATTTGAATTTTTTGGATTATTTCTAACCTTAAGCTTTTGGGAATAATTAATGAGATAGTTCTGGAGATATTGTTATAGTCGCTTTGTTCGTAGTAACGCAGATAAGTATTAATCTTCAAAAGTTCTGGATTATAGCTAATTTTGATCCACCAGATTGGCTTTATGAGAGGAATTTCAAAGTGTTTTTTGATTTTGTTACTGACCTGAATTAATTCGATTTCCATTGTTTGCCCTAAGTTATAACTGTAACCTTCGCCCATAATATTGTCCTTGAGTTCAGTTATCTTGAGTTGTTTATCAGTGTTCAAATTCTCCAAAGAAAAGCCGAGTTTATTGCACAAAGAATTAATTAAAGTTGTAAAATTATAATTGTCGCCAACTGTAGAAATGGCTTCTAATCTGTAGTTTTCGTAGGTTTTGGAGTTTTGGGTTGACCTGGTATTCTTGTCTTCAATCGCATGCCAAAAAATCGAATCACTGTCATTTGGTTTTTGGAAAGAGTAGATTTTGGAAGTTTCGAAGACTTGGGGATCTTTGTATCCGAGGTTAATATTCTTGGCAATTGTAATCATCAGCGAGCTAAACAGGCTATCGCGAAGCCAAGGCTGGTCTTGTCGTTGGCTACTTAGAGCCTCCAGTGCAAGTTTTGGAGTATTGGTAAGACTGGACATTAGATCCTTCTCGAATACGAATGGACGGGTCAAAACCTCACAAAAACCAGCATTTACAAAGACTGCCTTGAGATTGTTAATCTCTCCAAAAGTCTCATTTGTTTTAGATTCTTGGTCAAAAGACAAATATTCCCGCTCCAGATTCTCGAAGCCAATTAACTTGGAAAGTTCAAAAATTACGTCCTCTACAGTTGTAATCTGAGAATAAAACGGATTAATTTTGAGTAGGATTTGAATCTCGTTTGAGACTTCTACTTCGCCAAGGTTGTTAAGTTTATCCAGTAGGATTGGTTTCCAATATTCTAGAGTTCGCCCATCAAGGCGGTTTATAATTTGATTTAATCCAAAGGATAAAGTAGATCGTTCCCCAAAATTATTAGAACTTATCCAGTTTTGAACATTATCATAACTTTGACTATAATCTTTGCCTTTTGACCAAAGAAGTAGGAATTCTAGACTGAGACCACAATTATATTGTTCGTTAATTTCTAACAACTTATTAATAAAAACAAGTTGCAATTCCTTATTAATTCCACTGGCAAAAACCTTAGAAGAATCTGAGCGATAGTTGACGGCGAAGCTATTTCTGGCAATTAACGAAGGTTCAAAATCAGTAATTTCCACAATACATTCTTTGTCGTTTGTTTCGCTTTTGGTATCCATAGAACCGCAAACTCCCGGTACAATTATCGTCTTGTCATCGCCGTCTTTGAGGACTGTCAAACCTTGATTCAAAGTTGTTTTTTTGAGATTACCTAGACCTTGGAATTCTTCGTTCCCAGATATCTGGCTAAAGGTTAATTGTGAGAGATTAATCTTGGACTGCGAAAAAAAGTGACTAGGTTGCCCAATATCAAAGAGCAAATAATTAGACAAATCCGCCATTCCACCAACTAGATTTTTGTTGGTCAAGAACATTTTGGTTTGAAGTCCATGAGGAAGTGTAAACTCAGTAGGCGACTTGAGGTTTAGTAAAGTGTAATTTTTGATTAAGCCAGTTTTGTCTTCTAATTTTGTAGTCGAAGTCGTGAAAGGAATTGCTTGAATTCGATTGAGAAGACTGGAACTAAGCTCCAGAACATCTGAATTTTTGTGGTCATAGATTGACTTTGCCAGTCCTTGTAGGCGACTAGAATCTTCTAAACATTTGGCAAGTTCCAAAGCTAATCCGAGATAATTACTACAGCTAGCGAGTTTGTCCTGAAGGTATTTTATTTCGAAGGTTGTTTGAACAGGAAACAGATCTGGGAATACTTTGCACACACTTTTGCCAAGGATAGAGTCAGGGCTTGTTCCACTAACCAAATCACCTTCAACTTCCCATAATCCTGAGCTAAACTGAGTTTCTAAGGCTAATTCACTCTTACCACAACACATTCCTTGTGATTCTAAGCCACGCATTTTTTTGGCAAGAATAGTCATCGAGGGAAGTTTGGCGCCATCCAGAGCCACAGGAACAATTAGACCTTCGCGGGCATTAGGAGCTGCGGACACGATTTGAACCTTATTAGATCCATCAGAATTGAGATAAACATCAAAAACATTGAGCGTGTCGGCGTCGGGATGTTTACGCAAATTGGCAATTCGACCAAGGACAACTTTACCTCCAAAATAATCCTGAATCAGGTTAATTTCTTCGCATTCGCCACTTTTCAGGGATATTAAATCGGATAATTGGGCGTCTGTGTAATCGTTGAGATCGATGTACTCTTGCAACCAGCTTCTTAGGAACAACATATCTAGTAATTATGGATTGATAAGGTTTTTTTGTCAAAGTTAAAAGTGACATTGATATAACAACAAAAAACTCACCCAAAAATGGATGAGAGTAATCAAAAAACTGTGGTGCAATCGGGTGGACTCGAACCACCGACCTTTCGGACCGCAACCGAATGCTCTAATCCACTGAGCTACGACTGCAATATCTTTATATAATTACCTAGAATCTAGTTTTTGTCAAATGTTGACTCCTGAATTCCAATCCAAAGTGCAATATATTTTTAGTTCTTTTGATAGAACTTAGCATTTTTTAATCTTAATTTATTACAAACACTTAATTAGTTTTTTTTATTGGTTAAAACTTGAACCGCACAATCTGCCAACTCTCTTGGCAACCAGATAAAACCACAAACGAATTTTTGAAGCTAATTTTAAAAGCCCGAGTCGATAATTTTTAACAGGAGAATTTTGAGGTTGTTATATTTTTGATAGAATTCTGTTAGGCATTATTCAGATATTTGTTTTTATCCAAAAAACTTTTTTGTCCTACACCAAAAATATATTAGGTTAAAATATCAAAACCATTATGGCAGTTCTAAATCTGTTATAAAATAAATTAGAAAGTTAAAACATAAAATTATAGAGGAATATCAAAGCTGATTTTGTACTTAATTCTGTCAAAAAATTCTTAAAACAAGATATTTCGCCGTTTGCAAAAAAAACATAAATTTTTAGATTTTGCTCTATTTCATCAACAAAATAGACATTTTGGACTTGTTAATGCTTGACAAACAAAACAAAATATGACACAATAATGAATGTGCTAACTGACAAAACATCAAGTTAGTAAATTTACAGTTTTTATTTGAAATTCAATTAAACCAAAACAATTTGAAACATTTTCGTCAAACAAATTTGTGAAACTTTGATATATTATTTAGTGATTGCTAGGTATAGCTCTTTTTATTGAGAGTTTGATCCTAGCTCAGGATTAACGCTGGCGGTAGGCATTACACATGCAAGTCGAGCGGTGAAGTTCTCTGTAGCAATACAAAGAACCAATCAGCGGCAAACGGGTGAGGAATATATAGGAACGTCCCTTAAGTTTGGTATAGCTAGTCGAAAGATTAGGTAATCCCAGATGTGATCGCAAGATTAAAGGCGCAAGTCGCTTAAGCAACGGCCTATACACTATCAGGTAGTTGGTGAGGTAAAGGCTCACCAAGCCGTAGACGGTTAGCTGGTCTGAGAGGATGATCAGCCACACTGGAACTGCGACACGGTCCAGACTCCTACGGGAGGCAGCAGTGGGGAATTTTTGGCAATGGGCGAAAGCCTGACCGAGCCATACCGCGTGAAGGATGAAGGCCCTTGGGTCGTAAACTTCTGTGGAGATCTACTAACAAAATGAAGAGATCTCTAGAAAGGAGCTGCAAACTCTGTGCCAGCAGCAGCGGTGATACAGAGGCTCCAAGCGTTATCCGGTTTCACTGGGCGTAAAGCGTTCCGATAGGTTGTTTAATGTGTCAAATGTTAAAGACCGGAGCTCAACTCCGTGTTTGCATTCGAAACTATTAGACTAGAGGTGCAAAGAAGTAGCTGGAACTGTGTAAGTAGGGGTAAAATCCGTTGATATGCATAGGAACACCAAAAGCGAAAGCAGGCTACTAAGTGCATCCTGACACTTCTAGGACGAAAGCGTGGGTAGCGAATAGGATTAGATACCCTAGTAGTCCACGCCCTAAACGATGAGTACTCACTATTGGGAGGTTTCAACCCCTTTCAGTGGTAGAAGCTAACGCTATAAGTACTCCGCCTGTATAGTACGGTCGCAAGACTAAAACACAAAGGAATTGACGGGAACCCGCACAAGTAGTGGATCATGTGGTTTAATTCGATATTAAGCGAGGAACCTTACCTGGGCTTGACATGTTAGTAGTAAAAGGTGGAAACACTAATGATCTAGCTTGCTAGAAGCTTTCACAGGTGATGCACGGTCGTCGTCAGTTCGTGTCGTGAGATGTTCGGTTAAGTCCGAAAACGAACGCAACTCTAATCTTTAGTTATTTAATGTCTAAAGAGACTGCCTGTGTTTAAACAGGAGGAAGGATAGAATGACGTCAGATCAGCGTGTCCCTTATGTCTAGGGCTACACACATGATACAATGGGAAGAGTACAACGAGACAGCTAAGTCGTAAGACCAAGCAAATCTCACAAAACTCCCCTAAGTACGGATTGAGGTCTGCAACCCGACCTCATGAAGCTGGAATTACTAGTAATCGCGAATCAGCCTCGTCGCGGTGAATACGTTCTCGGGTTTTGTACACACTGCCCATCAAGGTTTGAGAGTTGGGGGAGCCCCAAAACTTCAGTTATTGGAGTGGAAGGCTAATCCAGCGATTGAATTTAAGTTGTAACAAGGCATCCGTAGCGGAAGCTGTGGATGGATTACCTCCTTTTTAAGGAGAAATAG
>JAYUIW010000069.1:0-5209 GCA_043765655.1 bacterium | reverse complement strand
GAGAGAGAAATCGTTACAACTAACATTTTGGCTTATAAACCAATTAACCTCCTCTAGTGGAGGTATGTTTTTTGGGTTGAAAAATAGATAAAAAAGTAAAACCCATAATTGAGTTTGTTTTTGTTTAGTTAGTTGATAAACTAATTTTTAAAGTTATTTATAAAAATTTATATAACAATATTATCTACAAAAGTAGAAATTTAATACATTAATGAACTTTTAAGATTCATAAAAATACAAAACTTATACCTAGTGTTTTTTACTTGCCATAGTCAGGTTTCAACTTTGTTGAGTTTTAAGTTATTTGACATATTTTGAAAGAACCTTTATAATTTTATTAGCGTTTGTATACAATTTATAACAATATTCAAATTATAACTTATTTTTAATTAATCGTCAATTCTTTATTATGTCTCAAAACTCAATTTTCTCAGATTTTACCAACCTATATTCCATTACCAAAACTCTCAAGTTCGAACTCAAACCTGTCGGAAAAACTTTGGAATATATGGAATCAAATGGAATTATCGCGAACGACACCCAAAAAGAAATTGCTTACAAAGCCCTCAAGCCATACTTCGATAGATTCCACAGAGAGTTCATCAGCAAGGCACTAGCGAGAGGTAATTCGTATATTGATTATTCTGAGTTTTATGAGAGTTTTGTAGACATCAAAAAGAAGAAAATAGAAAAATCAAAACTAAAAAAGGATACATCTGAGGAGAGATTATTGAATTCTGAGATTAACAATATTCAAAAAAATATTGAAAAGTGGCAAGCCGAAAAACGAAAAATGATTGTTCAAATGTTCAATAGCGAAGTTGACGTTATGGTTGCCCCGATTAGAAAAGAATTAGGTTTGGACGAAAAAAAAGCTGGATTGAAGTTGATTTTGAATTCTGGAACTACTTTGCCAATTCTAAGAGCGTTTTTTGGGAGTGACAAAGATGCTGTAGTTGTTAGTAATCTGGTCGCCCAGTTCGATAAGTTTGGTGGATATTTTGATTCTTTTCTCACGACTAGAGAGAACTTGTACTCCGAAAAAGACCAAGCAACAGCGATAAGTAATAGAATAATCAATGAGAATCTACTAAAGTTCGCTAATAACAAGTATTATTTTGAGTATTTGAATGACAGTGTTAAGGAATTGCTAAATTTGACAGACGAAGAATTAAGTATTTTTGAACTTTGGAATTACAACGGTTGCTTTAGTGAATCGGGAATTAGTAGACAGTATCATAACGATATAGAAACAATTAGCGAATCGGCATATTACAACATAGAACCCAAAGGTTATAACACTATTATTGCTGGAATTAACACCAAAATCAACCAATACAATCAAGGGCTCGGACAAACCGAAAAGCCAAAAACTAAAATTAAACAACTCCTAACACTACACAAGCAAATCTTGTCCCAAAAAGAATCTTGGCTCAAAACAGAGATAAACAATGACTTAGAGGTAATTACAGTTCTCAATGTTTTTGTAGAAGATCAAAAAATCAATGTTAAAAAAGCTATAGAATTAATGGATACAGTTGGCTCGAATGAAGATGAATTGTCAGGAATATTCATCAAAAGTTCTAGTCTCAATACTATTAGTCGTCGCTGGTTCGGACAAAACTGGAACTGGTTCGAGCTGAATTTGCCTCATAGTGAAACCAAAATCAAACAAAAAACCTACAAACTCAAAAAATTCATATCTTTGGCAGGGATTAAAAATGCACTAGATTCTAACTTGGTCAAAAATTATGAGAATACATTCGGAGAAAAAATCCCCAAAAAACAAACCAAAAAACAACTGGAGTTACAAACAAAAATTGAAATAAGTCTTGAAAATCTTCTTGCTACTGAAGTTTTTGGCGAATCTATCAAAGATATTATTAGTGACGATCTGTCATTGTGGCAAAACTTTATTAATATTTGGAAGTCTGAATTTGAGGCTTTGGTTCATAGCTATGAACTTGAGAATAATAAAATAAAAACTATCTTAAAGCTCCAAACTTTCCAAAAAAATAAGATTGTAGAAGATGGACTAACCCAAGGTAATCTTGTCAAAAACTATGCCGATTCTTGTCTGAAAGTTTACCAAATGATGAAATATTTTGCTTTGGAGGACGGCAAAAAAAATGTAATAATTGATGACGCAAGTGTAGATTTTTATAATAAATTTGATTTATATTATTCTGATAATTCTGTTGTCCATTACTACAATGAATTTCGTAATTATTTGACCAAAAAACCTTTTGACAACAAGAATAAACTCAAACTAAACTTTCAAAATCCTACTCTGTTGGCAGGCTGGTCACTCAGCAAAGAACAAGACAATTGGTCGTCAATTCTCAGAGATGACGCTGGCAAATACTATCTAGCAATTACATCCAAAGGTAACAACAATATTTTTAGTCACCAAAAGAATCCAAATATATTCCAAGGTCAAGGTTATTCTAAGTTAGAGTATAATTTGCTTACCGATGTTTCTCGTTCAATACCAAAGTGCACAACTCAACTAAAAAAAGTAATAATACATTTCAAAGAAAGTAATACTGATTATATATTTGAAAATAAAAAACAACTAGAAAAATTTAGAAAAGGATTTACGATTTCAAAAAAAGAATTTGAATTAAATAATAAAATATATCTTAAGACAGATTTAAGTAAATGTTTGATCCGAGATAAAGAGAGCAAAGAAGACGAAAAAAATTATGTCAAAATATTTCAAGTGGGTTATATTTTACCTAATAAAGAAAATATAGGCGATTACAAACAGGGATTGATTGAATGGATTGATTTTTGTAAAAAGTTCATCAAATTTTATATTAATTGTGAATATTTTGATTTTTCATGTCTAAAAGATTCCAGCGAATATAATGACATAAATGACTTCTATGGAGATGTTGATAAAAGCTGTTACACCAAAAAATTCGTACCAATTAACAAAAACACTATAGATGATCTGGTGCAAGCTGGCAAGCTATATTTATTCCAGATTCATAACAAGGACTGGCTAGAAAGTTCTAAAGGCTCCAAAAACCTCCAAACGATGTATTGGGAAAGTATGTTTAGTACACAAAATATAAAAAATACTGTAATCAAACTCAACGGAGAAGCTGAAGTATTCCTGCGAGATACCCAAATCAAGGAAAAAGTAATTCGTGGAACAACTCCAAAATTCAATCATGATATTATTACCAATTCTAGGTATACAGTGCCCAAAATTCAATTTCACGTACCTATTACTATGAATTTTGCCAAGAATAACGAACCCAAAATCAAAGAACTAATAACCAATAACGCTAACAAATTCAATATCATTGGGATTGATCGTGGAGAAAAACACCTTGCTTATTACAGCATTATAGACCAAAATGGGAATTTGATTGAGTGTGAATCCTTGAATGTTATAAACGGAATTGACTACGCTCAAAAACTCCAAGATAGAGAGGATGAAAGGCTTTTGGCAAGGGAAAACTGGGAAAGTATTAGTAAAATCAAAGAATTAAAAGAAGGTTATATCGCCCAAGTAATAACCAAAATTTGTGAATTAATGATTGAGCATAATGCAATTGTGGTATTTGAAAATCTAAATTCTGGGTTCAAAAATGGACGAAAGAAGATCGAAAAATCTATTTATCAAAAACTAGAAACAGCACTAGTTAACAAGCTCAGCTACTATGTTCGAAAATCTGAGCTTAACACTCTCAACGCCTATCAATTAACTCCCAAGGCATCCTCTTATGCTGATATTGAGCTTATAGATTGGTTTGGTTCTGTATTCTTTACGACTGCTAATTATACATCGTCCACTTGTCCTTGTTGTGGCTTTAGAAAGAGGCTATACCTCAAAGATAACGAAAACCTTAAAGAAAAATTCAGTAATATTAAGATTGGCTTTGATAATCAAGAATATTCTTTTGAATACGATACTAAAAACACTAATTCTGACTTGGCTGTCAATAATAAAGTTTTTTGTAATAATCTAACTTCGAGATATCTAAAATCAAAAAATGAACTTGGAATTTGGGAAACCAAAGATATCAAAATATTTGATAAGTTAAACGAACTTTTTGAAAGGTATGAAATTAACATTACTTTGGACATAAACTTGGCTTTGGCAAAAATAAAAGTTACTTCAAAGTTTTGGAAAGAGTTATTGAGAATATTTAACCTACTCACCCAGCTTCGTAATTCTTGGACAGAAAAAAACATTGACGCTATTAGATGTCCAAGTTGTGGTTTTGAAACAATTGATAATAACACCAACAAAATTAGAAATATTGAGTTAATTAAAGATGCAGATGCTAATGGAGCCTATAATATTGCCCGCAAAGGAATTTTGATGCTCAAAAAAATTGAACAAACAGCAACACTTACTGCACAAACAAAACCCGCAAAACTATTAATACCAAGCCTATATGTGTCGGATTCACAGTGGGACGAATACACTTTGAGTTAAGTCGTACTTTAATTTTACCCAACAAAAAAACTTCCCTATATCTTAAGGAAGGATTGATAAATAAAATTATGGTGGTCCCGGTGGGATTTGAACCCACGACCAAAGGATTAAAAGTCCTCTGCTCTACCGACTGAGCTACAGAACCAGTTTTTTTTGAAGAGTGTATGATATGTTAGCTTTTGAGATTAGATATAGTTATAAATAACTTTACATGAAATCTCCGAGCCTGTTAGCTCACCCCTTTATCTAGGGGTAACTAGATTGAAATATAAAGTAAATTAATCAAAAAATTATTCCACGAAGTGGCGGAACTGACGGGACTCGAACCCGCGGCCTCTGCCGTGACAGGGCAGCGCTCTAACCAACTGAGCTACAGTTCCAAAAAAAGAATTTTGTGGGAATTATGGTTAAATAATTGTAAAAGTTACTTTAGAAAGTCTCTAAAATATTATTGGTGGCGAGGCAAGGATTCGAACCTTGAGTCTCCTGGTTATGAGCCAGGCGAGATGCCATTACTCTACCTCGCGATGTTTGTAATATCAAATGGTGGGTAGTATAGGATTCGAACCTATGACCTTTTCGGTGTAAACGAACTGCGCTACCGCTGCGCCAACCACCCAATTATTACTGTATACTTGTTATTTTTGTAATTTATTTTTGGTATACAAAAAATATTTGTACAACATTCTATAGTTTATATTTTTTTTGGTGGATTGTCAAGGTCATCTTTGGAATTTAAGCTTGCTTTGAATT
>JAYUIW010000068.1:0-15104 GCA_043765655.1 bacterium | reverse complement strand
ACAATATTCTAAAACTAGCTTCAACCTGCCTCAATTTTTATGAAAAAATTATCAAAACCTTTGAATTAATGGAGTAATTAGGAGTGGGTTAGGTGTATCAAAGAAAATCGAAGCTGAAGCAAAAATATCCTTGAGAATCGACTGCATCGCAAAAGCCACCGCAATTCCTCCAATCCCCAGCGTTCCGACAATTGTTCCCGTCTTGAAGCCCAGCGATTCCAATAATGTCAAAATTGACAAAGTCCAAACTAGAATTTTGACAACGACACCGATAAGCTGAGTTATCATAACGTCTTCTTCTGCAGGTTGCTCACCTTCTAATAGTTCACTTTTATAGTCTTTTTTGAGGGACAAACTCAAGAACCAGTTGGCAACTTCGACCATAATTCCGATGAAGAATATTGCAACCACGATTATGGCAATTTTGTTAAGAATATCGCTGACTTCGCTGGGTAGAATATCGCTAATTTTGTTAGATATAAGATAACTGGTAGTCAACAGAAGATACCATTTGATGGAGCGAATTTTGACAATTAGTAAGTTCACCAAAAAAAGTTTTTTGGATTGATTGAATGCGATTAATAATTTCAAAGCTCTAACTCGAGCGAACTTGAGAACTAAGAAGATTGTTGCCAAAGCTCCAAAAAAGATCAAAAAAGATTGGTATTGGATAATTTGGGACAAGATAAAATTAGGTGATAAATTGGATAATAAATTATTTTCAGACATTTTTTAGTTTTTGTTTTAATTTTGTCTTTTAATTATACTCTATTAAAGCGACTTTGGCAAAAAATATAATTTTCATACAAGAAAAAGCTCTCCATAATTGAAGAGAAAGTAAAATCTAATTATTTCTATCTAAATCTTGGTAACTTTTGAGCCATAGGTCTTTCATCTAATTCTTGGAAATTAAATGTAGGGCATAATTTTTGTAAGCTACCTATTGTAAGATTTCTGTTGTAGTCAGGTTCAAAATTAAGAGAATTTATACTTAATCCATATGAACTGTCTCCAGTCTTTTTAATCGTACCAGATCCAACAATTTTAGGAAGTAATTTTGGGTTTATACCTAATTCTAAGAAAATTTGATTACATTTTTCAATACTTTCCATGCCTATATTTTCTTTTGCTTTTATATATTCTGCAATTGTAAATTTTTCGCCGTAGTTACTTAATATCGCAGAAAAATACATATCAATAGGATTATCTCCATAACTAGAAAATATTAAAGTGCCTTGAGTATTAACATTTTCAACAGTTAAGTAATTGTTAATTTCTCCCTCGTCCTGTGGTAAAGATATAGAACTTTTAAACTTTGATAGTTGCTCTCTAAATCTAATTGTAGAATTGTCTTCTTTGTTGTTTTGCATAGTATATAAATAATTTTTTTAGAAGATCTAATATTGCCTTCTGATTATAATTATTACATATTTTTTATTAACAAACAAACTAAATTGTAATTATCAAACTACACAAATTATTTTATTTGACTATTAAATAAAAATAAAGTATTATTATGAAATAAAAATATTACAATGCAATCTAACATACTCTCAAAATCTCTCCAAAAAATTGGCTTAGGAGAACTGGCAATTAATGTTTATATCGAACTATTGAATAATAATTCCAATAATATTAGCACTTTGGCAAATACTTTAAGAACGCACAGACCTACGATCTATAAAGCAATAGATGAACTTGCTAGCTTTGATTTGATTAACGCCAAAACTTTGATAATTCAACCTCCCAGCAGGATTGTTGCAATTCTCAGGTTTAACGAAATAGAAAACAAAAGGATAAGCGACGATCTTAGTGATGCACTTCCACAATTTTTGAGTCAATATTATTCGACTACCAAAGTATCGAGTGTGAAAGTTTATGAAGGTAAAAATAATTTTGTTAAACTAATTAACGAATGCATGGAAGAACTAGAACTAAATACCGAAATTCTTTGGTTTTGTGAAGGTTTGGAATTATATTCGATAATTGATCCATATTTTTTTAATATCGAACTTGGCTCTCGTCGAAAAAAGAAAAATGTACAAGCTAGAGTTCTTGCCAGTTTTGATAATAAAGTTGTCCTCGAAAGCGGTAATAGAAATCAAGAATTGGATAGATTCGTCAAAGTTCTACCGCAAGAATGTTCTAGTCTTGGAACTATTGCAGTTTTTGGTAATAAGATTGTTAACTTTAATACTGTTTTGCCACGAGCTACAGTGATAGAAGATCCTGTTATCGCGAATGTCTACAGAGGTTTATTCAATGTTATCTGGAATAGTTTGTGAGTTTAATAATCTAATTTTACTCCCAAAAGTTTATTTATATTGTCAAAATTCAAAAGATATGGTAGAATTAAAAAAGATAATAAGTTATTTTTGTGCTTTGTTTTTTGATCAAAATAACAACCAAACTCAAAAGCTAAAAAATCCTCTTCTCCCAAAATATTATGTTCAAAGACCAAAATTTAATCGGAATTGATATCGGTACCAATAGTATCAAAATAGCAGAAATCAACAACGCCAACGGCGTCAAAACTTTGGTTACATATGGAATCTCAAGGCATAATATTAACCTTGATGGTTATTGGGATGCTACCAAAATTCGCAAAATTAGTAAGATTATCAATGATATTCTAGATTCTGGAGGATTCGCGGCAACTCGCGTGATGATCGGAATTCGCTCCGAAGAAGTGTATGTAACTACGATGGACTTCGAGTTGAATGTTAGCAAAAAAGAAATTGAACAAGAAATTGACAAGCAGGCAAAGTTTTTTTTGCCACTTCCGCCTGACGAGATGAGACTGTCCTGGAATATTATCGAAGACGATCCTAGAATCCAAGCCTATACTAGTAAGCAAAGAGTGTGTATTAACGCCGCTCCTGAATATATTCTAGAGAATAACCGCAACTTATTAGAACATATTAATCTCGATGGAATCGGATTGGAGAACCAAACCATTAGCCAAATTCGAAGTGTTCTTGGCTCAGATCAAGGCAATACAGTTCTTGTAGATCTGGGATCTAGGCATACAACTTTTAGTTTTGTGGTTGACGGAGTGTTACGTTCTAGTCATAGCATTAGTACAGGCGGAGATTGGCTAACTAGAGAGATTACCAAGAATCTTGGTGTGAATTATATCGTCGCCGAAAATCTCAAAAAAGACATCGCTTTTGTTAACTTGTTCTCTATCCCAAAGCCAATGATGGACTACTTTATTATTGTACGCACCGAACTAGATCAATTCATTGCATCGAACCGCAAGATTAGCCAAAACCCTGCCAAAATTGTGGTCACTGGCGGTGGAATTCATCTCACAGGAATCGCCAATTACTTCAAAGATTATCACACTCCGCTTTTTATTGGTAACCCTGAAATTTCGTTAACCATCGACCTAGAACACCGAGATTATATTTATCCTGTAATCAACCAACTTTCAACAGCAGTTGGACTAGCTAGTAAGGAAGTTTAGAATTGTTTTCCTATAGCAAGCTAAAAAATCCTTATTCCTCTTCCTCTTTTTTCTCACCTTTGTCAATGTAGCCACATTCTTTGATTGGCAGATTGCAGGCTAGGAATTCTTTTTTGCCGAATTTGCGACTGGTTTTCATAACTAGGCTTCCTTGTTTTTTGCCAGTTCGCCCTTCGCTCGCACACTTGGAACACTTACCAAAGGTAATATCAGTTACAGTGTGATCGTTGCCGACACGGTAATCTGGACAAGCAATGTATGGTTTGAGAGAGGATTTGGCACATCTAACGATTAATTCTTTTTGACAAACTTTGCACTTTTGACCACTAGCCTGCGAATTGAATTTGGCTTGAGCTTCTTCTAGGGCGTGTTTGTACTCTAGATAGTTGATCGGAAACATATGTTCTTTGGTGGTTTCGCACTGAAAATACTCTCCGAATCTACCGAGTTTGCGAGTCATAGAGGATTTACATTCAAAGCATTTTTGGTCAGTTTCACTGGTACGATATTGCATCGCATTGTCTTTGATGACAGCTTGTTTTTCTTCAACTTCCTTTTTGAAATTACCCCAAAAATCACTCAATAGTTCCAGATAAGTTTTTTTGCCAAGGGATACTTCATCTAGGTTTTCTTCCATTTCTGCGGTCATACTAGCTCCAGTAATTTTTTCGAAGTTCTCAGTGAGAATATCGCTAACTTTCATTCCCAATTGAGTTGGTTGAATGGCTTTACTGGCGTCGATGGCGTAGGCTCGATCGTATAGAGTGGTAATTGTTGAAGCGTAAGTTGAAGGTCGTCCAATGCCCAGATCTTCTAGTTTTTTGATCAAGCTGGCTGGAGAATATCGCGAAGGCGGAGTTGTGTGGTTCTGAATCCCAAAAAGATTGAGTAGTTCTAGGGTTTGACCTTCCTTGAACTTGTCTTGCATATAGCTAAGATCTTGCACACTATCGCCCCAGATTGCTTTGTATCCAAGGAAAATTGTCCATGCCACAGAGCCTGCAAACATATCTTTGGGAGTGTTGATAAGGTTAAAACTAACACGTTGTTTTTTTTCGTCCATCATCTGACAAGCAATTGTATGTCGCCAAATTAATTCATAGAGTTTGAGTTGTTTTGGGTCGATTTTACCTTTGAGAGATTCTGGAGTTCTAGTAACGTCGGTCGGGCGAATCGCTTCGTGAGCTTCTTGAGCATTTTTGGATTTGGACTTGTAGAACCGTGCATCCTTGGGCAAAAACTGTGGGAATTTAGAGTTTATAAGACTTCTAGTTGCCTCAATAAAGTCTTTGGACAAAGTAACAGAATCAGTTCTCATATAGGTTATCAAAGCCACAGGTGAGCCGTCAATATCAATTCCTTCGTATAGCTTTTGTGCAAGTTGCATCGTTAGCTTTGGTGGTAATCCAAGGCGACTAGAAGCTGTCTGTTGTAAGGTTGAAGTTATGAATGGAGCTCTTGGTGAGGTTTTTTCTTCGGAGCTTTTGATAGAATCAATAATGAAATTAGGATTAGATTCAATACTCTTGATAATTGCCAAAGCCTGTTCCTTGTTACTAACAACTTCTGGGAGTTTTTTGCCCATACTTTCTCGTAGTTCTAGGGTCAAGTAATCTTCTTCGATTTGCTTGTTGAATTCGGCGCGTTCTTCCTTGGTAGTTAGTATCGTCAAAAAATTATTGGAGTATTTTTGTTCAAAAGAACCTTTGATAGTCCAGTATTCTTGCGGTATGAATGCCAAAATTTCCTTTTCACGTTCGCAGATTAATCGCAGAGCTGGAGATTGCACACGACCTGCGGAGAGTTTGAAGTTCGACAAGGCTGTCCACAATACAGGTGAAAGTTTGTAACCAACTAATTTGTCTAATACTTGTCTAGCTTTTTGGGCTTCGACTAATTCCACATTGAGCGGTCGCGGATTGTCCAAAGCATGTTTGATAGCTTTATTTGTAATCTCGTGGAATTCCATTCGCTTGACTTTGGCCATATCTTTGACACCTAGAATCTGGGCAAGATGCCAACTAATGGCTTCTCCTTCACGGTCGCTATCAGTCGCGAACATAATCTCATCTTCTTTTTTGGCGAGAGCCTTGATCTTAGATACAACTTCTTTTTTTTTGTCGTCGACTTCATATAACGGTAAAAAGTCCTTCTCAATGTCAATTCCGTTAATCTCGAGCTTTCGTCCGTCTTTGGTCTTGGAATCGTTGGTAATGCGTCTTATATGACCTACGCTGGCAATCACAGAGTACTTGGAACCAAGAATTTTAGAAATAGTTTTGGCTTTGGCTGGGGACTCTACAATAATAAGCATAATATATACAGTAAATATAATTTCGGAAGTTTAGTCAAATTTTGGGTTGACTTTAAGTATCAATATTATCTAGTATACTTTATTAAAGTGTTTTTTGCAATTTTATGATTAGTTTTATTTTTAGCTCAAAATCTTAATTAGCTCTATATTAGTATAAAACATATTTTTACCAATTTTTTGATTACTTAGAATTCCTAGTTTTTCAAGTTGTTTGAGATATTTGGAAGAATTGTTAATAAGAGTCCCTTTGAAGATTTTTAGTTATTATTTTGAAATACTATTATTCATAGTTTTTAATTCAATACTTTGTTGATTGTTTTGAATTTTAATATTAGGGTGCTTATCTTGTATTGCTAAAGCATAGAATACAATTAGTAGAATTACCGGAAAAGCAAAAACTAAATTTAAACTTTTTGTTATTTTTTGAGTAATCATTTTTTGTAATGTTTTTAATAATAAATTGTATACAAGTTTATACAACCCTTATTATGACATAATTATTAACCTAAGTCAAAGCTATTGTCAAAGGCTTGACAAGAACCAAAAATTAGTGTGATTATCTGCATTTAGAGTTTTATTAAGTACTATTTTAAATTCATTATGAATACAAGTGTTAAAGACTAATTCGAAATAATTTTTGAGATTTAATGTTAAAAAAGTTTATTTTTTTATTTTTTGTAAACTTAAATATATATTCTGAAAAATGCAATTTATTCCTAAAAACTTGGTATTTACAAGGTTGAAAATTGGTTTGTGAAGGTCAATCAACTAAACATTATACTAAGACTAAATTACAAATAAAACAATCTTTGAGAAAGAGATATATAAGAATTATTGGTTTTTACTTATATACCGTTAACTATATATCAGTTTTTTTGGGATTATACTGATATATCAAATAATTATAATTTAGGTGGTTTTGTCAAATTTACTCTAACTTATACTAATTGACAATTATCCTGAATTCTAACACAATTTTAGATATATGTACACAATTACCACACCGATTCCATATGTCAACGGAGAGCCACATCTCGGACATTTATTAGAACACATTCACAACGATGTTATCGCTAGATTCCGTCGAAGAATCGAATCTCAACCTGCATTATTCACAATCGGAGCGGACCAACACGGTCTCAAGATTATGGAAAAAGCCCTTGAACTCAACATTCCAACCAAGCAATTCGTAGACCGGCAAGCTGAAGTCTTTGAAACATTGTGGAAGAAATACGAAATTAGTTATGACGAATTCGTGCCGACCAGTTCTGAGAATCATAGAATTTTGAGCCAGATAATCTTCAACAATCTATATTCCAAAGGTTTTATTTACCAAAAAGAATATGAAGGAAATTACTGTGTTGGGTGCGAAGATTTTTATGCTCCGAGTCAATTGAACGAAGATGAATGTTGTCCGATTCACCTCACCAAGCCAATTATTACCAAGGAAAAAAACTATTTTTTCTCTTTATCCAAGTTCCAATCTCAAGTAGGTGAGTTTTTGACAACAGCTCGAATTGTCCCAGAATCTAACCGCGGCGAATGGTTGAACTTCATCGTAGAAGGCTTGCAAGATATTAGTATTAGTCGAGAGCAATCGCGTCTACCGTGGGGAATTCCAATCGAGATTGATGGAACTGCAACCGACCAAGTTATGTATGTTTGGTTCGAGGCACTGCTGAATTATCTCACGGCGATGGTTAACCCAGAGACTTTTGACAGGTATCGAGAATTAGTGGTTGAACGCAAGGCAATTGAACTAGAGATTATGGACGAAATTAAATCTTCACTTCCTATTGATTTTTGGTTCGGAGGCAAAGACATTGCCAAGTTCCACCTGGTAATTTTCCCAGCAATTCTCTCAGCTTTGGACTTACCGTGGACGATTAATTCTAGAATTCATGGCTTTATTAATGATGCCAACGGTCACAAGTTCTCAAAGTCCTTGAACAATGCGGTTTATCCTCTAGAACTGGAAGAGAAGTTCGGTGTGGAAGGCTCTCGCTACGTTATGTTGGCGGAAGTCAGCACCTCCAGCGACACGAATTGGGATTGGAACCGTGTGGTTGATAGCCACAACGCTCAGCTTGGCAATAACCTCGGCAATGTTGTGATGCGTGTGAGTACTTTGATCGAAAAGTATTTTGATGGAATTATTGATCTAGACCAAGATTTTGAGGTTTTGGCAAAAGTGGAAGATGAGCTGGAACAAAAAGTTGAAGGAATAGTTGAAGGAAGAGTTGAAGCTGAAGTCCAAAATAATCTCCAAAATAATCTCAAATTAAACTTCGAGCCAGTATATTCACTACTTCACGAATTCGAAACCCAAAAAGCCATTCAGACTTTGTTCCAAGAAGTTACCAAGATTAATTTATTTTTGGAAACCACCAAACCCTGGTCACTTGCCAAAGATATGGAAACCAACGGAGTGGAGATCAAGCGAATTCTCACGCTATGTGCCAAGGCAATCGTGGATACAGGAGCAGTTCTTAGTATATTCCTACCAGATACTGGTGCCAAACTGGTAGAGATCTTCACTCAACCCAAAATCACCAAAGCCGAAGTTATGTTCCCCAAAGTAGAGTTGGAAAAGTAGAATAAAAGTTTTAAACATTCTGTCATTCTGAGCAAGTGAGAAGTGGTGGTCTGGGTTTCCCAGGCTAGAGCCTTGCCACGACAAGCGAAGAGTCCCCTGTTGTTCAATATTTACAACCACCATACTTTAAAAAGTATTCATACCGCTTTACTATTCATCTTCTAATCTGTAAATTCTAAAACACACTTTATATCCGTTCCACTATTTACCTTCCAATAAAAAATATCCGAGCCATTCGGCTCACCCCTTTATCAAAGGGTAACTATTTAGAATGTCTTTAGTAAAATAGGTATAAGTTATGGTTTACCCAAAAATATCAAAATTAATTCCCGTTGAGCTAAGTATTCCAGTATAAAAAGCAACAAAAGTAATCGCCAAAATAGCTAGAGCAAGTCCAATTGCAACGTTCAAAATTAAAGCCATTGGGTTTTTGATAACGCCAAAAATTGTCATAATCCCAATATAGACCACAACAAGAACTGCCAAAGGAACAGCAAAATATCCAATTAGTCTAGCAATTACAAGCAAAAAGTTAACAACATCGTTAGG
The DNA here is from genome assembly GCA_043765655.1 of bacterium. Classification (GTDB taxonomy): domain Bacteria; phylum Patescibacteriota; class JACMRA01; order JACMRA01; family JACMRA01; genus JAYTWQ01. The sequence goes on along the minus strand of JAYUIW010000068.1, from coordinate 6,176 downwards.
TCCATTAATCTTAAGATTACTGTTAATTAAAGGACATTTGCCTTGACAAATTGTATCTTTTGGGATGATTAAAGAAGAATTAGCTCCGCCATTATTGAGAAGATTAGTATCAAAATTAGAGCTGCCATTATTGCTATTAGCGCCGTTATTAGCGCCGTTATTAGAATTCACACCTCCAAGTCCGAGATTAAAACCTGTGTTAGAGTTTTTGACATCTTCAATTCTACCAATTAATTTACCAGCTCCATCTAATATTCCACCGGTTGCAGCGTCAATTTTGGCGATTACTTTGCCAGTATTATTGAGAAGATTACCAGTTACTGGGTCGAATTTTCCGGTAATTTTACCAGTGGCATCTAGTAAATTATTAGTTTTAGCGTCAATTTTGCCGATTAAATTACCATCAGCTCCAAAGATATTTTTGTCAGGAGTTTGATTGGATTTGTCAGAGCTGGTATCGCCAGAATTAGACTTGTTACTATTAGTGTTGGTGGTTTTGAGTGTTGATATAGGATTAAAAAACTCTTTTAATTTGTCAACTAGATTTGCTTTGGCAATCGGAGCGTCCGCAACTTCATTATCAATCTGTAAACTTCCGACAGCCTTACCAGTAATATCGGTGATTTCGCCTGTTAGTGTGTTAATCTTGGCGATTACCTTGCCAGAACTATCCAAAAGTTCGCTAGAGGATTGATTGAATTTACCAATTATTTTGCCAGTAGTATCCACCACTTCACCTGTTGTTGGGTTAATTCTTCCCAAAAGTTTCCCGTTTGAGTCAAGCAGTTTGGCATTGAGAGTTCCAGACTTAGCACCAAAACTATCTCCCAAATTAAAACTAGGATTATTAGCTTGTTCTGAATCAGTACCTGAATTATTATCATAAATCAAAGAATTGTTTGTTATTTGGACTGAGGATTGTGAGCTATTATTGTCTTGAGCTGATGTAAAGTTAGCAGAACTATTACTTCGTGGAATCAGACTCGCAATTAATATGAATAGTAATATTGCCAAAGCCACGAACCCCGCAATAAACCAGTAGTGAATACTACTTGGCAAATCTTGAAACTTCTCCTTGTTCAGTGGCAGTGCAAGCTTAGACAGAAAAGGTTTTTTAGTTTTTGAGTCTTTGGGGGGTGTTGTAGCTGTTGTTACCTTTGTATTTTTGGGATATTGAGCCGATGCAGATGATTGGGCTGGAATTACAGAGCTTCCATATGGCTTAGATGATTGTAAGCTAGAAGGAGTGGTTGCGGTTGATGATTGACCGTCGTAGATATCTAAGTTTTTGTTGTTTTTTTGCCCAAAATCTTGCCCATAATTCTCACTCAAACTCGCCAAAAAACTCTCTGCAGTTTTGGCTGGAGCTACAGCTGGCACACTTGGGATACTAGGAGTAGTCTGCGTTGTTGGAATCGAAGTTGAATTAGTGTTATCAGGCATTTATCGAATTGTTAAAATTATTGTTGGATGAACAGTTATGAAAGTATAATTTTTTTTACTCCAAAGATGTATTCAAAAATGTGTTTAAAAATGTGTTATAGTATTAGCAAAAATTCACCTATTGTACTAATTATACATTAATAAGAGTTTTTTAGCAAGTCAAAATCCTTCAATCCAATTTTGAACTATAGTCTACTGATTTTTTAATAACTAAAGCATAGAATATGATTATAACGAACTGTAAATTAGACCTAGAATTAGACCCGGAATTAAACTTGGAATTTTGAATTTGATATTATTACAAGTATTCCTTGTATTGACAAGTAGCTTATTCTAGACGATAATTTTATTATAATTACAGTATTATGATGAGCCAAAACCCAAAAAAACTTCATAGCAAAATCATTAATAATCCCGATTTTTTGGTTACTCTAGAGTTTAATTCTCTGGTTGATGAAGTTAATGATTTATTTCTCAAGATTGATTTGGAAAAAAATTTGAATAATATAAAAAAATATAAAATAGAACTAAAAACACTGATTAACGATCTCAAAATTCCTCAAGAAGTATATACTAATAATATTACCAAAACTGTAATAATCGGCAACGGTGATGTGCGTAATTACGACGACGGAATAGATAAGATAAATAAATCAAAAGCAGATGGAGCTATGATTGGAAGAGGTATTTTTCATAATCCATGGGCTTTTTTGCCTACTGCTCAAAGTCAAATTCTAGATACTAAAAAAAATAGAATAAAATTATTAATCGAACACCTGGAATCCTGGGATAAAACTTGGATTAATGTCAAAGAAGCCAAATACAAAAAAAACTTTGTGCCTAATTCTGCTGATAATACTAATTTCAAGAACTTTGCCAGTATGAAAAAGTTTGTCAAAATGTATATTGCTAACTTCGATGGGGCTTTGGAACTGAGAACTCAATTAATGCTACTTAATACTCCATCCCAGATGATTGAAGTTTTGAAACAAAATTTTTAGTATGAGCCAAAGTTTCTATCTTTCTTTTTTGGTTTTTCTTTTTCTTTTGGTTTAATAACAATTCTATCAGTTTCATACTCAGAATACACTTCATATCTTTTATTAATTTTCCTTTTTAAATTATTTAGCAGTCCGGATTGCTTTGAACTAAAATTTGCATTAAGAATTTGATTACATATTCTACTATATTCTTCCAGATCTAGAGACGCGTCTTCTTCAAGGTAACTCTGGAAAGCTGAAGTTAATAATAAAAAGTTTTCTTCTTTTTTAGAATTTTCTGATAATTTTTTTGCACTATCGCTCATTCGTTTTGATGATATCTCTGATCTAACATTTTCAAAAGGAAATGAAATATTATTATATCCACACCAATCCCTATATCTTATCAGATTAGCGTCTACTGTATACGAAGTTTCACCACTCACATAGCCTTTATTTATAAAATATTTTTTAATTAAACTTATGCATTCCTTCTTATAATCAAATTCACTTCCAAGATTTTGAACATAACTAAATACGGAATTGTTTGAGTTTAAAGTATTTAATCCTAGTATCACAGATTCAAAATAAAGTCTTATTCCTTCAATATATTTAATTGATGGGGGTGTTAAAATAGATGTATGCGAGTAAGAATTATCAATTAAACTATTAAATTTTAAAGCAACTTTCTTTAGATTTGGTTTTTTATTTTGTAATTCAGCTAAAACTAAAATCAAAAATTGTGTAACTTCAAAATATGATTCCTGCTCAGTTAATATTCTTTTTTGGTTAGTGTAATTTTCTGATAATTTGTCAGAACCTCCATAAGTTAATTTATCACGATATTGTCTTTGACGTAGAATTTCTTGCTTAGATTGTTTGACCATACTTTCTATATTACACTTTTTTTTATTTTGTTGTCAAAAACAAATTCTGAGTCTGTTTTGTCCCAAAGACTGATTTTTGATTCCAGTGATAATATTGACCAAAACCAAAATAAGACTAATAATAAAAAGATTATGAGTACTAATAATGACAGTCAAAACATCCCCCAAAACTATAACAAATCCTTGCCTCTTGCCAAAATAATCGCAGAGCGAGACGGTCTCAATATTGAACTTACCCAGACCACAGACACGACTACAATTATCAATCTTGGCAAAAAAATGAAACCAATCGGGATGAAGGCTGACCTTGCAGAGCAGATTCTCAAACTTAATTCTAGTATTAACGACAATAATGAATTGTTAGAATCGGAGGCTGATCAGGATTTGATCTCAATGCTCAAAGAAGAAAATACTTCTAATTTTGACAATATAAAAAGCAAAGAACAGGAATTAATCACGCTTTTGGCACCGACTGACGAAATGGATAATAGTGATATATACTTAGAAATTCGTGCTGGAGCTGGTGGAGATGAAGCGGGGATTTTTTGTGGAGATATTCTCAAAATGTACACTGGACTATGTACCCAAATCGGGCTGAATATTAAGATTGCTGATATGAGTCAAAATGAAGTTGGTGGTTACAAAGAAATCGTGGCCGAAATTCGTGGAAACATGGCTCACAGCTGGTTCAAGTACGAGGGTGGAGTTCATCGAGTTCAACGTGTTCCCGCGACCGAAAAGCAAGGTAGAATTCATACTTCGACCGTTAGTGTTGCGATAATGCAGATTATTGAAGGCAATAGTAGCTTCAAGCTAGACCTGGCAGATGTAGAAATTGTAGCCTCGACTTCGCAGGGTGCAGGTGGACAATCGGTCAATACAACTTATTCGGCGATCCAAGTCCATCACAAGCCAACCGGAATCAGGGCACAATGTCAGGATGAACGCAACCAAGCTCAAAACAAAATCAAAGCCCTCGATATGTTGACTTCTAGAGTCTTCGCACACTATGAAGAGATTCGATTAGCTGAAGAATATGCCAAGCGTAAAGACCAAGTTGGCAAAGCAGATCGTAGTGAAAAAATCCGAACTTACAACTATCCCCAAGATAGAATCACCGATCACCGTTACAACATCTCATTCAACAATCTTCCAGGAATTATGACAGGCAATGTCGTGGATATTATCCGCCAAATCAAACAAATCGAAGGAGAAAAAGCAATTGCTGGGTATTAAAGGTTTTGTGTTTTTTATGCTGTCATCCTGAACTTGTTTCAGGATCTAAAAAGGTTGTTTTTATACTAACTATTCAAAATTCCAACAACAAAAGCACCCCGTCAAAACTTCGTTTTGCCACCCCTCACGAGGGGAATTACTAAATAAAACCTTTGCAAAATCTTCCCAGTAAATCCCCAACAAATATGTCCTTATCCAAACAGATTTTATCAACACAATCTTATCAAGAATTGTTATCAACTAACCAGATCTTTGGTGTAGAGCAAATCCTCAAAAAAATCCAAAAGCGTGAAATCACACCTGAACAAGGGCGAACTAGACTAGAAATGCTCTTGAATCTAGAGAGTGAGAACGCAGAAGAAAGTAAAAATATTGGAAACTTTGGACAAAATAATAATGCAGAAAATACTTCAGACTTTGACGAACAAGAAGATGAGATTGATGCAATTCAAATTGAAAGTGACGATGATTTTGAATATAGTGAAAGTTCAATAAGTGTAGAATACGACGATGCTATTCAATTAGATTCAGGTAATAAAACTTTGAGTTCTAGCTCCCAAAAAATAGTTAAAACAGATGAAGTCTCCCAGATTTTTGATTTTTATATGTCCAAGCCTGTAGTTAATAATAGCTTTGGCAATAACTTTGGTAGTCCTTTTGGAGGCTCATCAAATAATTCATTTGGAAGTAATTTCAATAGCTCATTTGGGCAGAATAACTTTGGGCAAAACCTACAATTCAAGCCAGTTCCTGTTGTAGATTGGGCTAAGATTGACAAGCTCAACGATTGTGTGATTCTATACCGTACTCACGCCCAGTCGCGGGCGCTAGAAGAGGCTTTTTTGAAGCACAAACTTCCCTATAGACTAGTTAGCGGAACTAGATTTTTGGACCGAAAAGAAGTCAAAGATGTCTTATGCATGCTCCGATTCTTGGCTAATAGCAGTGATAGATTCTCACTTTCTAGGTTTTTGCCACTTGTAATGACTGGAGTTGGTCCCAAGACACTTGATAAAATTCTGGCTTTTCTGGAAGATTATGATTATCCACTAGCTCCCAAGTACCAAGAAGCGATTGTGGAATTAATGTCCAAGATTCAGTCGGTTTGGTCCAGCTCACGCACTCTAGTGGAAATGGTCAAGGAATTGGTATTCCTAACTGGGTACGATCGTTATATGCTCCAAGAATACCCCAACAAGGAAGAACGCGAAGAGCGAATGGACAATGTCAAAGAACTTTACTCCTTAATGTTGCCTTTTGACGACCAAAAAGAGACTAGCTTAGAATCCAAACTTTCGCAGTTTTTGACACAAATTGCCTTGATGTCTGCCCTTGATAATTCCGTGGATAATTCGGAGCCCAAGATCTCGCTAATGTCCCTGCATCAAAGCAAAGGATTGGAATTCGAAACCGTGTTCCTAGTGGGCTGTGAAGATGGACTATTACCCCACCAAAATTCATTCCTAGAGACTAAAGATATGGAGGAGGAAGTTCGCCTTGCCTACGTTGGAGTTACCCGTGCCAAAAGTAATCTATATCTTACTTCAGCTAGTTCTAGGGTATATTTTGGGCAAATTAAGGTCAACCCAGTTAGTAGAATCTTCCGAGCTTTTTTGGATAAAAATTGCAA
>JAYUIW010000067.1:0-15182 GCA_043765655.1 bacterium | reverse complement strand
TCAAACTTTTTTAGTACTAATTTTTTTGTTTTATTGTCGTATTTCATACCTAAAATTATTTACTATTTTTGGTCAATAGTTAAATGCCAGAGTTGAAGGTGGGCTAGGTATATATGCATACAATAGTCTAAATTTATCTAAAAATGTTAAAACTTTTGATCGACGATTGAGCCCAAAATTAATTAAGTATTCAGCACTTTTGATTTTAGATATTACTTTGATAGTATTTTCAAAATCTAAATTTCCGCTGATAGTTTTACTTCCAAACAAAGCAATATAAAGTGCAAAATACTCTGTACCAGAATACTTTTCGAGTAATAAAAATTAAGAGCTCCAATTATCCGCTCAACCTTTTCATCAAAAACATTTGTACAATCTTGGTCAAAAATTATTCTATATAGCTCAAATGCTAATGGATGTAAAAGCTCATGAATAGAGGTGTGTTGTCTAAATTTTTCTAAAAAATTAGGAGAATTACCTGGATTTCCAAACTCACCTTTAACCTCTGAAATAACTAAATTATCTTCATTTATAATCTGAATTCCTGATGGAGTAATTTTGAGCGTATATCTGCCTATGGATTTTTCTTCGTTATTTGGTTTGATTGATTCTTTCATTCTACAATGATGCCACAAAAAAATAGCTTAGTCAAGATCTGTTAGACCCTTTTAATCCTCCACTCTCCCAAGGAAGCTAGAACCACCACTGACAATATTGATAGAATGTGGCATTGATTCTCGGAAAGTTGCCGTAGTTATCTTGATATATTTGACTTTGGATTGGAATTCTTGAATATCTTTTCCACCGATATTATATAAGGCTGATTTTAGACCACCTTTGATTTGGAACAAAAAATCCTCCACATCACCTTTGTGTTTGACCATTCCTTCTACACCTTCGGCAACTAATTTTTTGGCACTGGCTCCTGTCTGTCCATACCTTGCGGCTCCTCCTTTTTGCATGGCTCCGATACTTCCCATTCCACGATATAACTTGAATTGTTGGTTATCGAAAGTTATTGTTTCACCAGGGCATTGATAGAATCCAGCTAGTAACGACCCGAGCATCACCGCGTCCGCTCCGAAGGCAAGTGCTTTGGCAATATCACCGATTTGCTTGATTCCACCGTCTGCGATTACTTTGATATTCTTGCCAGTTCGAGATTCAAATTCTACAACAGCTCTTTTGACCTCACTAATTGCGGTAAGTTGCGGAACACCAACTCCTGTGACAATTCTTGTAGTGCAAATACTCCCTGGACCCATTCCAACTCGGAGCATATCCGCCCCAGCCTCCATTAGAGCCATCGCACCCTCGAAGGTAACAATATTCCCACCAAGTACAGGAATCTTGGTCAAGTTCTTGATAACCTTTATATAATCAATAATATATTGTGCAAAACCTTGAGCGGTATCCAGTACGAACAAGTCAGTTCCAGCTTGAACCAGTGCTTTAATACGATCCTCGAAGTCAGGACTAGCGCCAACCGCAGTTGCCACCAATAACTTACCATTAGCGTCCACACTCGCACCTTCAGCAATATCACCAAAGGACTTAACAGCCAAAACTTCGTTGACTTGATCCTCGATGGACATTGAACGGTGAATTACACCAATTCCACCATTGTTAGCCATACTTATTGCCATTACAGACTCGGTTACTGTATCCATCGGACTGGAGATTACAGGAATTCCGAGCTTAATATTGTTAGTTAAAGTAGTTGCGGTAGAAGCTGTATCACGGAAAAAATCTGTGAATCCCGGAAGCAAGAGAACATCATCAAAAGTCAAACCCTCAAGATTAGAACTTCGTGTAAAAATAGTGGAATTGTTGCTAGAGTTAGTATTAGACATATTCTAATTAGTGTACGCCACAAGGCTTTTTTTGTCAAAGAGGATAATCTAGAATAATTTTATAAAAATCTTTGCTAACTAAAAAAAATCAGCTTGTTTAATTAATTCGTAGCCTTGATAACGATTACCAACGGATGAACCATAAGGATTGTTTGACAATTCACCTCCAAAAAGTCATAATTGAAGTATAACACAAAAATAAAAAAATGCTCGACTCGCCAATCAAAAATCTCTTAATTCCTGTAGAAACTATACGGGAAGACGAATTTGCTCCGACTTCTGGAGCTATGGTTGGTAATTCTTTGAGTTCTATTGCTTCGACTCATTCTAATAATTCTAATAATGCTAAAGTTCCTAAGCTTGAAATTTTAAGTTCTGATTCAAGTTCTAATTCAAGTGTAAACTCCAAAAAGTCTTTTGATTTTGTATTTTCTGGATTGTCAGATTCTAGTGGATTCCAGGATTATAAGGATTTTCAAACAAGCAAAAGTAAAGCTCAAGCCACACCAAACCTAGAACCAAAACCTGAAATTAATAATTTTGAAACTTTTGTTAACCAAAAAAACATTAGCAATCAGAACTCCAAAAATAATACGGAAAATAGTTCGCAGAGTCCTGCCAACACTACAGCAATTAATCTTTCAAGAACACCAAAAACTTTTGAAAGCGATCAGAACATAACTCAAACTACCAAAATTAATTTTAACAAAGATTCTGAAAAAAAATCTAAAAGTAACTTTGACCAAAACAAAGAAAGCGTAATACCGCCATTAACTCTGCTGGGAGAGGTCAAGCAAAACTATCATGACAATCAAAACGAAATCAAGACTGGACGTCAAAGCGATATAGAAAACCTTATTACTAAGCCGATTATACAGCTTTGGGAAGATTTTATTTTTGAAATTAAAGATTATAATAGTTGGCTATCTGAGATTATTACCAAACCTAGAGTTGTAACACTGCTACTTATTCTTCTATTTGCTTTTCCGTTCATATATTACCCAACTAAGGCTAATTCTAGTCGCAGAGCTGACCTTCCCAAAAACCAAACTCCGCAATTTTCAGGTTTTGAATCTCCTGATTTGGGCTTTAAGTTGGATTCACCTTTTAATTTTGGCAAAAATTTTGGGGATAGTATATCTAGGAATCTTCCCGCCTTCGATTCTAACGAGGTTCTCGCGACAATTCCGCCTAAGATCAAGATTAACATAGATGAGAATGCTAATGGACAAATAATCGATAATTTGAATCCAAGTTTTGAGAATATTCAGAATACTTTGGGCTCTGAAAGTACTTTGCTGGCTAACAAAAATAAATCTGGAATTGTGCAACCTTTGACGACGATAGAAGGTAATATTGTCTTCTCTGACTCCCAAAAAAATATGTTCGAATCTAGTAGCTTGCCGCCTAATACTAGTGTAATTATTGATTACAATGGAGTTCGGTCCAATGCCATTGTAAGCCCACCAAGCTCACCTCTACCTAGTGATATAATAGGAATTGCTAATCTTACTGTCAAAGAAAAACTCTCAACAAGTTCTAATCAGCAACAGACTTTAGGAGGTTTGTCCAAAATAAAAGTCAAAATAATTCCTGAGTAAAGTTGTATTTTTAGATTATAAACGACAGTATTTTTTGAAACAACTAAATTAAGAATCTGCTAAATTTTAACAAAAAAAATAATCCATAATTCCATGCCTAATAATCCTAATCCTAACTTTGCTCAAAGCAATAATTATCAATCAAATCCAAATAATCAGAATATTGGACAGCCACAATTCGCTCAACCGATTAATCCTAACTTTGGCAATACTAACAATCCAACATTCAAGCCGCTTCAGCCAACATTGTCACAGACAATTCCAGGAATTCAGATCGATAAGGAGCCTTTTAATTGGCAAAAATACTTGTTATTATTCGTGATTAGTGTGTACACAATTTTTAGTTTAATTTGGCTTGGAGTTCTCTATTTTGCACCTGATGGATCCAAGGTTTGCAATAATGGTAGTTGTTATATTACTTTACCTTTGACGAGACAAGTTGATTTTCTTAAAAACGAATATCGGACTCAATCTGATCAGCTAAAATCACAATCAACAGCCAAAAACTCCCTTAATGAAATAATTCAAAATGAATTAACCTTCAATGATAAAGTCAACGAATCAATCGTCAAAGTCTTCAAATCCCAAGAGAATTACGAACTGTATATCCAGCGAAATATTAGATTTATTAACAATAAGCCAGAATTTTCGGAGAGTTTTAGTCAACAAGAATTAGAATCTAGACTTGTCGATCTCAAAAAAAATAAACAAGAGCTTAACACGCTTATTGAACAAAATTATTCCAACAAAGAAATTATTAAGAACAAAATTCAAGAAATCTACAACAAACTTGGTGAGTCGCCTATTAATCAGTATATTCAATAAAAATTATAGTTTTATAAAAAACAAAATATACAATAAATAAAAAACTTTTTGACTTAGTCTCAAAAATATTGTATACTAAAATATATGTCCAAAAATAAGAAAAGTAAAAATTCTAATAACATTAACACACAACCAACAAATAATTCTAATATCCCAAATTCTATGTCAAATTCTCCAAAAACTACTAAAAATACAAATCAAAACTCAACTCCTTTGCCCAGTGAACTGGTCGATGGAATTCAAGTCAAGCTAAAACTAGTTGATGAATTAAATCAAAAAATTAAAGAGCTAGAAGCTAATTTGGTTTCCAAGGAAGAACTGATCAATAACCAAAAAGAAATCATTGATACCACTAATAATAAAATGATTAGAGTGTTAGCAGACGGTGAAAATCTCAAAAAACACCAAGAGCACGAAAACCAACAAATCAAAAAAAATCTCAAAAAATCTATTGCCAAAAATGTTTTAGTATACCTAAACAACCAATATCTAGCATTGAATTTTCTTAAGGAAATAGAAGATGACAAAACCAAATCTGTTCTTAATACAATCAAAATTAGCTTTGATAGTGTTGTTGCAGACCTTGCAAAGCAAAACATTGAATTTATAATCCCTCAAGTTGGACAAGAATTCGATCCTGAGTCTATGCAAGCTATCAGCAAAAATACAGATGACGACAAGGTTACCACAATAGTATCTTTGGGCCTCAAGGTTGATGATCAAGTAATCCAGCCAGCCTCAGTGTTTATTTAGAGTTAACGAATTACTAACAGTCCTTATAACTAAATGTCTTAGTCTTTGATTCAGACTAATTCTAGTACCTCCTGGAACAAAGTTCGCATATTGACATCGCCAACCAGTGTATTGATCTGTTGCATCGATAGTCCATAATCAGCGTATTGCTTGCGAAGTTGACTCGGCAATATTGGTAGATTTTTCATAGATTCAAGATCTACTTTGGTAATATTAAGAATTGGTAGATCAGGCTCCGCAAAGTACCTGTAATCCATTGTATTTTCTTTAGATCTTTGAGATGTTGACTTGTTGAGATCGTCTTTCCAGCCACGTGTTTCTTGGACTGGGGTTTCACCTTTGTCTAGCATTTCGCCTTGGCGAATAATTTCGTATTCGATCGCACGACCCAGAGCTCTAATCGAGTTAATATTTTTGGTTTCGGTTCTGTAACTGGGCAGTTTATTAGACTTAAATTCTTCATCGGTCTGCAAGGAAAGATTACAATCAAAACGCATTTGACCTTTTTCTAGATCCGCGTCACTAATCCCCAAAGTTCGCACTAATAACTGCAGTTCGTTAACAAAAGCCATTGCCTGCTCGCTACTCGTAATCACAGGTTCAGTTACGATTTCAACCAGAGGGCAACCAGAGCGATTGTAGTCAACAAGAGATTTGTCGCCGATGTGGATCATTTTACCCGCATCTGCCTCGAGATGAGCTCTAGTTAAGATAACAGATGACGATGTGAATTCGCCAGTTTTTTTATTTTCTATCAAAAAGTCAATCGAACCACCTTCTACAATCGGATTGTCGTATTGCGAAATCTGGTAGCCAGCAGGAAGATCAGGATAAAAGTAATTCTTGCGATCCCATCGTGTAGATTCGGGAATTGTTGAGCCGATTGCTAGTCCCAGAGTTATTGCTTTTTTGATAGCTTCTTTGTTTAATAACGGCAAAGCACCGGGTTGCCCAGTACAAAAAGGACAGATATTCTTGTTAGGATTATTAGGATTGTATTCGTTGAGGCAAGAGCAGAATAACTTGGTTCGGGTGTTGAGTTGAACGTGGATTTCGAGTCCGATGATTGTGTGATACATATGGAATAATATTGGCAAAATAGTTATAATAAACTTATCTACTAATTGTAACCAAAATCAAGAATTATGTAAAGGACAGGAAGAATTTTTTGAGAACAAGAACGTCAGACTATCTTGGTAAAACTAAGGTTGAAGTAAATCCAACTCCACCAGGCAAAAGTAATCCTGAAGGAATATCATCTTCTTGTAAGCTTTGATATATTTCACCTCTTGAGAATGGAATAGTATCTAATCCTCCAAAACCATTATTTTTTTTATATACACTAAATTCACTCGGATCATCACTTGGAATTCCAACAGTGATATACCTTCTAAAGTTAACACGATCTGCTGAATCTTTTTTTACTGTAATTGGTTGACTTATATCAGCGTTCCATTCTCCAGAATAAGATTCTAATTTTCCTTTTGCAGTCCCATAAACCCAATTATTCTCTAAAACTCTTAATAAAACTACAATTGGAACTCCAGTATATTTAATTATACCAATAACCGTAGCTTCAGAAGAAGGTAATTGCACATAATAATTTTCTAAATCTTCTCCAACTAACTTTGGCATTTGTGAAAATGATCTGCAGTTCGGTGTTCGTTTGGAATAATCTGTACAATTAATTACGATACCTCCTCCAGCTTGATTAAATTTATGGCTAAATTCTCTTAAAGATGATTCATCTCTACCTATAAAGTTTTTAATATAAGCTATATTTTCTGGTGCAAATTTTAGATTTTCTGACATATTATTATTAAGATTTTCTGAATTAGTGGTTTTCTTGGATGGAGCCGTAAGAAAACAAGAGCCAACCGCAAAAGGTAAAACTTTAATTATTTCTCTTCTCGATAGCTCCATATGAACTGAATTATGCTTTATATTCTTATAGTTGTCAACCTTTTGACTACGAGCAAAACATTTTATAACTTATACACTTTGACATCAATATAATCTTCAGTCATCGCGTCGTTATTATTACTTAATTCCCATTTGAGTCGTGCTTCTTCGAATGTCATTCCAACCGTCATGGCCTCACCAGTAGACTTCATAAGCGGTCCTAGATCTGGACTAACTCCGATTAACTTGTGCGTACAGAATACTGGCCACTTGATACCGACGAACTTTGGTGCAATATGTCTGATTGGTTGCTCCTTATACACGATATCTTGCTTTAGCGACTCGGTATAACGCGGGTTCTTATAATAATCCAGATCAAAGTCGAATTCAGGGAGTTTTTCGCCCATAATGACATCGGTAGCTAATTCTGCCAGTGAGAATCCTAGACATTTACTTATGAATGGAACGGTTCGCGAGGCACGTGGATTGACTTCAATAATGTAGATTTGGTTGTTTTTGATTGCACATTGAAGGTTGCCGATTCCGATAACTTGGAATTCCTGAGCTATTTTTTGGGCCATTTCCACTAGCTTGTCCATAATTTCACGAGTCAAAGATTGAGAAGGGAAAACCGACGCCGAATCTCCAGAATGAATTCCAGCCTTGTCTAGTTGCTCCATTATAAAGCAATAAGTCTTGGTACCATCAGAGATAAAGTCAACATCGACTTCCACGGCTTCATCAAGGAATTTATCTATTAATAATGGCTTATCGAACTTGGTTGATGTAGAGAAGTAATCATTGAGATAAGTCTGAACTTCGGCCTCGTTATAGATAATTCGCATTCCTTCACCACCCAACACGAAACTCGGTCTGATTAGTACTGGAAAGCCTATTTTTTTACACTTATCCAGAACTTCGGACTTATTGAAGGTTATATCCCAAGACGGCATAGTGTAACCGAGATGACTCATAATTTCGCCGGTTTGTTCACGATCTTCTGCCATATCGATGGCTTTGGCGCTAGTTCCTAAAATTGGAATTCCCAGATTTTCTAATGGTTTGGCAAGATTAATCGCCGTCTGCCCACCGAAGCTAGCAATTACTCCCAGTAGTCCTTCCTTCTCATTCTCGACAATTCTAGACACGAAGCTAGTGGTTAACGGCTCGAAGTACAATCGATCTGAAGTCGAATAATCTGTACTTACTGTTTCTGGATTATTATTAATAATAATGGCTTTAATACCTTTTTTTTGGACGGCTCTGACGGCATGAACCGTTAGATAATCGAACTCAACTCCTTGCCCGATTCTAATCGGACCCGATCCTAAAATAATAACTTTTTTGGGTTTTTGGTGTAGTTCTAATGACTTGGACACAACTTTATAGACTAGATTTTCTTCATAACTTTTGTTAATGTCAAAAATTCCCAGATCATCCTTATCAATCCACAGATAACCTTTGACTTTATTTAGATCCAGCTTGGGAAGGTCCAAATTTCCACTAACTTCGACATCAAAAACCACTGTTCGCTTGGCGATTCCTTCGTTTTCCCAATCGCGAATCTCCAGCACAGAGCGAATCTTGGACAATTGCCAGCCTGTGTCTTCATGTATAATCGCATCTAGGGTTCCAAAAATATTATCAAGACCTTGCCTCTTGGAACTTCTGTCAAAATGTCCACCAACAATTCCCCAACAATTAGGAAGAAAAGCTCTATCACTTCGGCGTTTTTGTACGAAGATTTTGTTAAAAGAATTAAAAATAACCGCGTCCAGAACTAGATCTCGTCCATCACGAGTTGCCTTGTCAATCAGATAATCAAAGTTCACATTACCAGTGTTATACAGATCATCAGTTGCTTCATTGGTATTATACTTGATAGTTCCTTTGGGCGAATAATTAGAATAACCAGGAAGTTGGAGCGTGGAATAAAAGAAAGGTGTAAAAGCCTCGAATTCCCCAGCGCAGGTGTCCACCATCTTGAACTCAGAAACAGAGTTTATATTTTTATTTTCTAAGTCAAAATTGTTTACTTGAGAATTCCCCTCGAGAGAAGACTGGTACAGCCATGCTTGACTCGGCGACACAGTGTCCGAATGGGTGGCAGTCGAAGACTGGCGGGGTGCTTTTTCCACACTATCCAAACTTTCCCCAAAATAATATTGCTTATCAAAATACTCGAACTCTCCACTTTGGCATTTGTTCCAAAAACTCTCTAACTTCATACAAAACCATGGATGAATCTTGGACAAATCACTTATCTCGTTAGCTATCATTCCATTCTTGAATCCTTGTAAGATGTACTTGAGACGCTGAGTGTTGCCGTGCTCGATTCCACTAATGATTTCTTGGTTGATTGAATTATTCATATTTTGTTAAGTTAAAATTGAGAGGATTTTTGTACTTTTGTGCTTTGGCAAAATCTACCAAAAACTAATAATTTACGTAATTCCTAATTGTTGTATTTTTTATTTTAGGAAGAAAATTATTTTTGGATTTATATGTTAGATATGCTTATTCCCCCAAAATTCTCTATGTTTAATTATATAAAAAGCCTGGCTTGTTGTCAATGAATTACATGGATTATAACCCAAAGAAAAACTCTCTCAAGGAATGAGAGATATTAAATAAAATATTAGTTAAAATAAGAATTTTACTATAATGGAGCCGCTTGTCAGAATCGAACTGACCACCTACGGTTTACAAAACCGTTGCTCTACCAAATGAGCTAAAGCGGCATAGACTATTTTTATTTTTATGTTGCCATCAGTGGACAAATTGTTTTTTGAGATGATTATTCTTGTTCAATTGAACGAACTCTAAGAATAAAAAAATTATTTTTTAGGCAACTTAATAAGTATAAATATAAAGATGAATCTTGTCAAAAGTTATAAATCTAGATATACTCAAAAAAGCCCTATACATAAAGTTTTTTGGCACTAATTAGAAATAAAAATATGACCAATTCCATTCTCCAAAAAAACACCAAAACTACCAAAATTCGTTTTTATGATTATCAGTCTATACCAAATTCACATGGAGAGTCAACATCTAATACTATACTTTCCGAAACCAGAATTCAACACAATTATTCCATATTCAAAAGTTTTCGCAATGCAACTCGAGGATTAATAGAAGTTATCAAGACAGAGCCTAACGCCAGTTTTCAGTTTTTAATTTTTTGTTTTAGTTCGTTAATTTTTATGATTAAGGTTGATTACTGGCTGGCTGTAAATCTAGTATTTTTTGTTATTATTTTGGCATTTGAGACTATGAATTCGGCCATCGAAAGAGTGTGCGACTTTGTTGAACCTGAGATAAATAATAAAATTGGGAGAATTAAAGACATTGCTGCAGCCAGTGTCTTGCTAGCTAGTATTGGCTGGGGAATTGTAATTATAACCAAGGTTGTTTTGCTTGTTTTAACGTTATGGCATGTCTAGAATATGTTTTTTGAAAGAATTGATTAATAGATAATTTTTGGTTCTGCAATGTTGAATTTACTGCAAAAAATTAAAAGTTTAGACTATTTTAAGGATTGAATTTATGTTGTAAGATATTAGCAATTTTTGTTTGTTTTAGGTATCACTCATTGAATTTTATACCCCCCTGGGGTTTGACAAGATATTTTTTTTTGTGTATAATTATTAATGTTATAAACAACTTAATTTTTTTATTTTTATGGAAAACAAATCAAACAAAACAACTCTTATTATCTCTAGTGTCATCGTAGCAATTGTCGTTATCGGTGGTATCTCAATTCTTGCATCCACAATAGGTAGTTCCAAAACTCCAACAGTAGCCAACAAGTCTTCGGACGCAATGATGAAAAAGGAAGGTGACAAAATGATGGAAAACAAGTCTACTATGTCTCCTGCCGAAATGGAAAAAATGAAAGCAGACGAAGCTATGCAAAAAAGTGGAGATTTAATGTCCAAGATGACACCTGAAGAAAAAATGGCTTTTGACAAACTTACTCCAGACCAAAAAATGGAGAAAGAAAAAATGATGATGCAATCAACAACGTCTTCTGATTCTATGATGAAAAAAGATGAAGCAATGATGAAAAAAGAGGAAGGAGTAATGTCCAAAACTGGATATATTGCTTATTCAGCTGAGGCTCTAGCATCTAACTCAATGGGCAAAAATATTATCTTCTTCCACGCTCCTTGGTGTCCTACCTGTAAGGCTGTGAATGCAGATATTACTACCAACGCTTCCAAAATCCCAGCAGGAACTAACATTCTCAAAGCAGACTACGACACTTCTACAGATCTCAAAAAGAAATATGGCGTTACTCAACAACATACTTTTGTGGTAGTCGATGGTCAAGGAACTCTAATCTCCAAGAGCCAAGGTCAACCAACGTTAGACGCAGTTTTGGCATTAGTCAAATAATTCTAAACAAAAAAACAGCTCCTTGGTTATTCGAGGGGAGGTACAGTGGAATATTTGTATTCTAAAATATTTTTATAGTATTTTTACCAATTACTAATTCGTTGATTTCGTTTAGCTTGTGGAATTTACTAACATTGACAATTACACCAAAATTTGCACTAATAATAGAATTTTTTATTTCATTGAATATATTATCAAATTTCCTAAAATTATCTAAAGTTTTATGCCTATCTTCTAAACCAAAACGGTATATTATTAGATCAATATCTGAGTTTTTATGACATCTACCGGCTGCGAGACTTCCAAATACTTTAACCTTAATTTCAACTTCTTTTATGCCGTGTGATTCCATTATTGTTTTTATAATTTGATAAATTTTAGGCAATAATTCAAGTCTTTTTTTAGTTTCTTCTTTATATTCTGCCAAAGAAATAATTCTTCTAATATTCTCATTGCCTTGGTTTCTTTTATTGTTAAAATATACAGCATTATTAAGAATACGAACTGAATTTTCATCTTTTTCTAAATCAGACCAAAAGGTTAAATCATTATCAAATAACGGTAAATTTTGGACCTCCTCTGAAACAAAATAATTTTTTTTATCTTCCATATAGTTATATATTGATGTATATTTTCTTAATTGTCAAACAACTCTATGCTCACACTACTCATCACCTCATTCGTCGCAGGAATTCTAACCGTGTTAGCTCCGTGTGTATTGCCACTACTTCCCATAATTATCGGAAGTTCAGTCGCGTCTAACGCCAAGTGGAAACCTTTTGTGATCACAGCTTCACTGGCTTTTTCACTAACATTATTCACATTACTACTAAAAGCCTCTACGCTACTTATCGACATACCGCCAGAATTCTGGAAATACGTCAGTGGTGGAATTATTATTTTCTTTGGAATTATTACAATTTTTCCTAATCTATGGAGCGATTTTAGCACTAAACTTGGTTTGTCCAACAAATCCGATGCACTTCTCGAAAAATCTACCGAAAAAGGAGGATTATGGGGAGCAATTCTAATTGGAATGTCGCTCGGTCCAGTTTTTGCGTCTTGTTCGCCGACTTATTCTCTGATTCTTGCAACCGTTCTTCCTGTGAATTTCCTCGAAGGTGTTGTGTACATTATTGTCTATGCTCTAGGTTTGGCTTCAGTTTTACTTTTAATCTCTTTCCTTGGGCGATCATTGATTAACAAACTCAAAGTCGTGGCTAATCCTAATTCTGTGTTCAAAAAAGTTCTTGGAATTTTGTTTCTTATCGTTGGAATCTCGATTATGACAGGCTTTGACAAAAAAGTAGAAACTGCAATTCTAGATTCAGGTTACTTCGACATTACCAAAGTCGAACAGAATATCCTAGAAAAAAACATGCCCAAAGACATGAAACTTGATATGACAACTGCTCCAATTATCGGACAGTCTAATTTTGACAAAATAAATAAGCCTCTAACCATGAACGACAAAATGACAATCCCAGAACTCAACGTAGAATCGCCAATTACAGCTCCAGAGATCAAAGGCATAAATCAGTGGATTAACTCCAATGGCGAAACAATTGCCAACCTCAAAGGAAAAGTTGTCCTTGTGGATTTTTGGACTTATTCTTGTATCAATTGCCAACGAACTCTGCCATATGTTACCAAATGGTACGACACCTACAAGGACAAAGGATTCGTAGTTCTGGGAATTCACGCTCCTGAGTTTAGCTTCGAAAAAATTACCAAAAATGTTGAAAATGCAGTCGTAGAAAACAAAATTAACTATCCTGTGGGGCTCGATAATGATTTTGCAACTTGGGGTAATTACAATAATCGATTCTGGCCAGCGTCATACTTAATTGATAAAGAAGGCAAAATTCGTAGAACTCACTTTGGTGAAGGTCAATATCTCGAAACCGAAAAAGCTATCCAATTCCTTCTTGGAGAAAAATCCACTCCAACAGTCGCTGACAAAGTAGTTCTCAACGAACAAGGTGCTAAGGGAATGAGTCAATTTTGTACGGTGACGGGTTGTACTAAAATTACTCCTGAGACATACTTGGGAACTTCACGGGCAACCACTAACTCTAATCTTTCAGTTCAAACATTGACTCTTAATCCAGATTTGAAATCTAATAACTGGTCTATTGAAGGTGATTGGAAAGTTGACGAAGAAAAAATTATGACAACTAATGGCGGAAAATTAAACTTCAAAGTCAATGCCCAAAAAGTATTCTTAGTCGCAGGTGGTAATGCCAAAGTCAAGGTTTTACTCAACGGTAAAGAAGTTAATTCTCTGGCAATAACTGAAAACAAACTTTACACAGTTCTCAATAATCCTGAATTCATAGTCGATGGAGTTCTGGAGATCCAATTCGAAGGCAATGTTGAGGCTAATGCCTTTACTTTTGGATAAAAAAAAACAGCTTCATAACTTTGCTCTACCTCTTTAATAAGGGGTATTTTCTTTTGCTGTCATCCTGAACTCGTTTCAGGATCTAAAAAGGTTGGAATTAAATTAGACGAATTTGTAATGATTGAATTAGCTTTGAATATTTTGTTAAATGACCAGAATAATGAAACCTTAAATTTAAAGCTATAAACTTTAATAGTTGGCTTTTTAGATCCTGAAACCAGTTCAGGATGACAAAATTGAAGTGGATTTTGAATAACAGGGGATCTTTCGTCTCGCTCAAGATGACAACATAAAATATACAAATCTTTTAACCCTTTTGACATAATCCACAACCTAATCTAGACTTAAAGTATGTTAGTAATCGCCAGAGCCAAAAACCCCAACAAAGACCAAAGTTACTTTGTCAATCAGATTCAGAGTGGGCAACTGCCCAAGATTCTCTTCCCAATCGGAGAATTTCAGTCCAAAGAGGATGTTCGCCAGTACGCAGATTCCAAAGGATTAATTACTAGTTCCAAACCAGATTCTCAGGGATTATGCTTCGTGGGGCAGACTTCACTTCGAGAGTTATTGACTGAGGTTTTGGGCAAAAAAGAAGGAAATATTGTTACGATAATGAGTATCGAAGAATTCCATAACCTTGGGTTCAATACGACTAATAACTTCAAAAAAAGTCGGCTCGAAAAGCTAAATAAACAAAACGAACGCGGTCAGGATTTGTATAACATCAATCTGGGAAGTCATGATGGAGCTTTTTTATTTACAATAGGACAACGCCAGAATCTCGGACTGAGTAACGGTCCATGGATTGTCGAAGATATAGATATTGATAAGAATATTGTTACAGTCGTTCATAAAACCAAAGAAAACCAGTCTTACATTCAAGAATTGTTGTTGAGCAATCTCAATTGGCAGATCGATATTAGTGCCAAAGAATTCCCAGTAGAATGTCTCGCTCAAGTTCGCTACAGATCCAAAGCTGTAAAATGCAGGATTGACTTTATTAACGATTCTCAAGGCCTGCTCCAAGTTACTTTTGACCAAAGTATAAAAAGCCCAGCCAAAGGACAATCAGTGGTTTTTTATGAAAAATTCCAGGAAAGTTTGCACAACCAAAAAAATACTCAAAAACTAAGCGAAAATCAAAATTCTCCTAGTCAATACATTCTCGGATCAGGAATTATAAAACAAATAAAAAATAATATACCAATATCACTTTCAACTTTTACAAAATACCTTTCAAAAAGCAAATAAATTACTTTATTTCAAAGTATTTTTGAGTAAAAGTCAGTCAAAGTTCATATGGGTTTGGGTATAACAATGACAAATAGTGTAGAAAACAAGGCATTGCCATCCTTAGATAGTCTTTAATAATCTTAGTTTGCCCTCGTTATGTTTGGCTATGTATAGATAAAGTGAGCAATTTAGCATATCTTGAGATTT
>JAYUIW010000066.1:0-15265 GCA_043765655.1 bacterium | reverse complement strand
ATTCGCGTCTGCTTTATCTCCTGGATTCTTTTGAGTTGAAGATTCAACTGGTGACTGACCTGGTTTGCTTGCATCGCCTGACTTTGGATCTTTTGCCGTAGAAGATGGAGCTGGATCTCCAATTGTTGGAGCTGTTGACGCCTGTGAATATTTTGCAAAATAATTTAGCTTGTTAGCTTTTGCTTGCTTTGTATTAATTGTTCCATCATTACTGAGAATACCTGAGCTTTTTAGTTCATTTTTTAATTTTAGCAAATCTCCCAAGTTACCAGAATCAGAATTAGTTTTGTTTAGCATTTCTGCCAATAGTTCTGGATTTATTCTGCCTAAACCTGCTTTTTTTATATTTGATTGAGCTTCTGGGCTTTTGACATCGTTATTCTCGACATGCTTAACTTGTTCTACTTTGGTAGGAATAATTTGAGAATCTGCGCCTTTGGCCAAAGCATTACCTACATCAACATTCCCAGCTCCCATCAAAGCAAGTGTAGCTAGAGTACCTACTTTAACTAATTTTTGACCTATTTTCTTACGAACTTCTTTGCCAGCATTAGAAACCTTAACCAAAGCGTCATTAGATAGATCCTTAAAATCTCTACTTTTTGAAATTGTATTTGGAATTTTTGCCTTGTTAGATGTTAACTCAGATTTTGCGATAACAGCCTTAGAACTTTCTAATTTTAGTTGAGTTTCTATAGCTGTTTTTTGAATCGACAAAGCATTATAATCAGCTAAATCTTCAGGAGTTTTTACCTTCATTTTATTTATTTGATTCATTTGATTCTGAAGAAAAATTACATGCCTTTGAGCTACGGTTCTTTTGTAATCTATAAAGTCTTGTGGAGTTGTTGGATTTGGGATTTTATCTTTATTAGACATATACTTTGGTTATTATTTGTAAAAAATTTTGGTGAAGTGCTTAATTTAATTTCCTAATTTTGGTGAAGATTTTGTTACGTTCCCTTTTATTTCGGAGTACTTTGAGGCTAATTCGAGCGTTCGTTGCTCTGCCCTACCTATTACAGTGTTTATTCTGTCCAATTGTTCTAAGCTTAATCCCAGATAATCTTCTGGATTTTTTCCTTTATTCTTAAATTCAGTTTGTCTTTTTATTTCGGCTTTTTTATATTGTGCAAATGTTTGAGCAATTGTCCTACTAATAACCTCAAAGCTATATCCGTTGATTGAATTCAACTTTTTAAAAACATGTTGTGCTAAATCCTCAGCTTTAGTATCAATAATACTAGATTCTGGAGCTGGAATTAATGATTTATTTAATTTTGAAATTTCTTGTGGTTTTTGTGGAACTGGAACATAATTCTTCATTAGGTTTAAAGTTTTTTTACCAATCTTAAGGAGAGCCTGTCTACAATTTTCTTTTTCTTCTAAAGTCATTCCCAGTCCATTATCTTGTTTAGATTCTTCGACTAATTCATTTAAGATTCTTTGACACTCATTTATAATTATATTAATATATGTTGATTCTGGATGGTTAGAATAATTATCTTTACAGATAGCAAGAATTTTTTTAGTAATTGAGGCACGATCCTTTTCAAGCTTAGCAGAGGGAGTCAACGGAAGACCATCTTCGGGAGTTTTGGCTTGAGGTAATAATTTATTTTTTTCAGATTTATTTTTTGATTTGTTAGCGACTTTTATACCATAAACCAAAATACCAGATCTAACTAATAATTCAATAATATCAACTTTTTTTTGTGATTCAGAAGCCTTTTCTTCATATTCGTCATTTGCTTTTTCCAAAATACCTGTTTGTCTAATTAGCTCTTCTTCTTGTTTTTTTAAATTTTTTGATTCTTTTTTTTGGTCAATACAATTTAGTGATGTCGAATCTTTAATCGAACAAAGATCTGTAATATTTACATTGTCCAAATAACCTGGTGAATAAGGAATAAAATAATCGAGTTTTCTATCCTTAGCTTTATCATAATCAATAGTTCCATCAACTTTCAAAATACCAGAATTGATTAATTTTATTTGTAACGCTTCAACATCATCAGGATTTTTTAAATCTGTGTTTGTTTTAATGGCTATTTCTTGTATTAATTCTTTTGGAATTTTATTCAGCCCAAGTACTTTAATTGATTCGTTTATTTTTTTGTCATCCGCTATAGTTTCAATATTCATAGGTTTTGATGTAGGTTCTATGATAGATTTTTTGGCAAGGGAGTCTCCAGGATTAGCCAGTATTGAGACAGTAGACAAGCCAGTAGCCGCAACAAGCATAGCTGTTTTTGAATTTATTTTGGAGAAGATGGATTTTTCTGACATAAAAAAAAAGGTAAATAAAGTAATTAATAGTTTTTAATTTTGTTTTAATTATACCACACTTTTGATATTTTGACAAATTAATCATGAAGTTCAATTCTACCAAAGTCAAACAAACCAAACAAATTAGCTCTGGGTTCATTTATTTTGGTTATTTTTGGGAGAGAGACAATCCTTGATGAGTAATTACGATATTTTATTTTTTGTTTAAATTTTAGTTTTTAATTCATACATGAATTTTGGTTTCCTTGCCAAAAAATTGCTTTAACTGTAACCTTAGTAATACACACATATTTACTTTTTTAACACTAATATAACAATGTCAAATACTCAAAAAATCGCTATTATCGGCTCAGGACCATCAGGGTTAACCGCAGGAATATACACTTCTAGAGCTAATCTAGACACAACTATCTATATGGGATTGCAACCTGGTGGGCAATTAACAACCACTACCGAGATTGAGAACTTCCCTGGATTCGTGGATGGAATTGACGGTTCACAACTGATGGAAAACATGCAAAAACAAGCTCAACGATTCGGTGCCAAACTCGTCCGCGACGAAGTCAAAAATCTGGAGGTAGAATATCCAAGTTCTAGCGTTCTGTTTGCGACTCATAACCCATCCAAGGTTGAGCGAATCAACAAGTACGTCGTCATTCCTAATCTTGATATCAAAAAAGCCGATGAAGAATTAACCGTTCTAGAGTCAGGAAGTAACGAAATAGAAAACGCAGGTCTCAAAGCCAAAGCCTACTTTGATAAGTTTGGAGTTCCATCGTTTGCACTCGATACTGGATTGTACTTCGAAGGAGTTGAGGAATCTGAACAGCCGATGCAAAATGTCCAAGGAATTGCTGGAGTTGTGAAATCTGACGACGACGAGACTAGATATTCCAAGATGGTCAACTGGTACCAAGCTTTGGCAACCAAGTATATATCTAGTGAAACTCCAACCTTAAAAGGATACTGGCTAGATGTCTATGTACTTTTTGACGGTACTAATTATTATTACAAAGGTGCCAAAAGACCATTGGAACTAACGACCGAAGTCCACGGCAAAGATGTCAATCTTCCTGTTGCATCGTTATATACAGTTGATGGAGTCTATCACCACGATATGACCGATGACCAAAAAGAAAGCTATATGATGCCTTCAATGCAGGCTCTAGCTGTAGTTCTACGAGATTACCAAGCTACGATGACACCCAAGTTCTATCTTGAGGTTGCAGGAGAGAACCACGCTTTTGACTCCGTGATTATTGCCAGTGGAGCTAGTGCTAAGTACATTGGAATTCCAGGCGAAGAGAAGTACATCGGCAAAGGTTATCATAGCTGTGCGACCTGTGATGGATTTTTCTACCGTGGCAAAGAAATTGCAATTGTTGGTGGTGGAGATTCTGCAATGGAAGAGGCAAATTTTCTCACTAAGTTCGCGACTGTTCACTTGATTCATAGATCTGATCAATACCGTGCTTCCAAGATAATGCTTGATAGAGCTAGAGCTAATCCCAAGATTATATTCCATGAGTTCATGCAGATTGTCGAGTTCGTGGGATCCGAGAAAGTCGAGGCAATAATCCTAGAAAATACTAAGACCAAGGAGCGTACAGATATGAAAATTGACGGTGTATTCGTAGCAATTGGTCATACTCCCAACACTTCATTCGTGGCAACCAAGCTCCCAACGACTGACAAGGGTTATCTATCAAAGCCATTATCCGATCTAAAATTCCAAAATATGTCCAAAATTCCAGGGATATTCGTGGCAGGAGATGTAGAAGACCAAGTATACCGCCAAGCAATAACTGCTGCGGGGGAAGGTTGTAAGGCTGCAATTGACTGTGAAAGATGGTTGGAGAGATAGGTTGTTATTAAGTTTTTAAATCAAATAAATTTATAGTTATATGTCACTTTTACATAATTTAATGGGCAACGCCTCAGAAACTACAGAAATTCACCAAGAAGTCAAAAATAGCTTGATAGAAGGTGAGCAAGTTCTCAAATGTTATAAGTTGATGAGAGATGAGATTATATTTACCACTAAAAGGTTAATAACGCTGGACAAACAAGGGATAACTGGCAAAAAAATGGATGTAGTATCAATTCCATATAAGCAAATTTCAAGATTTGCCAAAGAATGCGCTGGTACATTTGATCTCGATGAAGAACTTAAAATCTGGATAGGTTCACAGCCAATTCCTGAGACATTCAGATTCAAAAAAGGAACTAATCTTGATGAAGTTTATCAGATTTTGTCTGGTGCGGTATTGTAATTCAAGCTCATTTTATTTATGCTCACAACTCTTCACAACTTAGTCTCCAATAGAATTTTTATTCTTGTTTACTCAGCTATTTTGGCTCTGATGTGTATTAATCAATACGATTTTCCATTCGCTGGGCTTAGTCTTTCTGGAATTTCTCTGGTTATTTATACTCTAATATCCAAGAACAAAAATACCTGGTCGGACTATATTTTTGCATTTTGTGCGATTATTTTGGCGGCTAACTTTTTTTTCAAAACCTCATGGCTAGTTCTACTCTTTTCATTTTTTGTGTTCGTGTTCGCGAATTCTTTTTTGATTTACAAAGATAATAAAACCAAAACTGCAGGAATTGTCCAACTTTTTGTACCATTTCTCTTTGCTTTCGTTGAAGTAATCGGCATCAAAGATACTTTGGGAATTATCAGCTTGAATACAACTTTTGGCAAATACAACCTCAAAACTCCCAATTCCAAACTTATCGCCAATATTCTGATTACGATTGTAATCCTAACGATAATTATTCCGCTGTTAAGTTATAGTAATGTGTATTTCGGACAATTTGTTCAGTCGATTTGGGATTCGATTTATTTATTTGTCAAAGATATTTTTACAATTTGGTTTATTTTTAAGGCTTTTCTGTTCGCTTTTTTTTGCTTTTGGCTACCAAAATTATTCTGTTATTGTAACTCAGCAAACCTTGATAAAAACTTTGAGGTAGAAACAAATAAACAGATTGTGGAAGACAAGAATTTAATCTCAAATTTAGCTCCAACGATTTCTTTAGAACCAGTAGACTTCAATACCAAGGATTATTCGCTAACTTTACCAAAATCTGTAGTTGCTGTGACGCTTTTTGGATTCTTTGTCGCACAGATTCAGACTTATTTTTATCCCAATCTCCTCAGAACTACCAGCGGAAACATTGCCAACGAAGTATTTTTTCATCTTTCGGTGGTTTGTTTGATTGTATTTATTCTAATATTCATCAACCTTAGACATAATATAATTGCCAGAATTTTGTCTGCTATTTTGGTTTTGGAGTGTGGATTTTTGACATTTGTAGCTTTCAGTTCTGATTGGAGTTATATTAACAACTGGGGATTAACTCACAAGAGACTCTATGGATTCATGGTGATTGCAACGATTGTTGGCATAATTCTAGCCTTCACCAAAGACTTAATTCAATCTAAGAATTTGTCCAAATTAACTCGTAATATTGCCTTGGTAATCTGTATTTTTTTGGGAATTGGGAACGCAATTAACTTTGACTACCTTATCTATCGCAATCCACCCAGAGAATCCGCAGGAATCGAACAAGACTATATTCGGGCCATGAACCTTGATTCTTATAGTTTAGTAAGTGAATTTGAAAGTCAAAAAGATGTGTTGAATTTTGACCCAAAAAAGGAATATATTAATCCTGAATGTAGCGATCTAAAATGGGCAGTTTATAACAACAATCAAATTCAATATTTGCAATCCAAATACTCTAATCTCCAAATTCTAGGCTTCAATTACAACGAATATCAGAATTATCTTGGTGTAAAAAATATTAAAACTATTGATAAAAATTCACTTAATGAACTAAGCGGAGAATTATACTATGACAATTTTAAGTTTATACAAAAACAAAAAACTACACCTAAAGATTGCTATATTAGATCTGAGAATAAACTGTAAACTTGAATTTGACTCAAACTCAAAAATGTAGTAAAATTAATATATATATCAGAAAGTAAAAGCTTAATTCCATCAGCTCAAGCTATTAATAGACTGAAAGAACTAGGAATCGTAGACTTAAAAATTAAGAATAACAGAGATGTCGCCGAAGGATTGAGATGGATGCAAGGTTTGATTGATGAATTAAAACATATTAAAGGAAATGGGCGAAAAAAACAAAAACATTTTAAAATATACTGTGATTCAGAAGAAAAAGCAAAAAAGATGTTCGATATACTTAATATCCCCGAATATATTGATTTTGATAATTACAACGCAGGTTTGAGTATTCTGATACATAAATATTTAATTTCTAACAAAAAAATAGAAGAAAAGGTTATTAATAAAATAATAATATATTCTGTACTTCGCTATTTATCAAATATTAACAAACATAAAAAAATTGATAATGTTGAATTACCAAAAAGAATTAAAAATATATCCAAAATAACAACATATAGTTATTCATCAAGAAATATTGTTCAATTTTATGAGAACAAATATCCACAGATTAAAAACAAAATTATTAGTCACTTTTGTTCAGAGCAGTCATCAAACATAAATAATAGAATTTTGGGTTATATTGAAGATTTTAAGAAATATACAGAGCAATTTCCAACCGTAGATCATTCAGTTATTGATTCTTTCTGTATTCTAAATAGGGATAAAATAGAACAAAATATCAAAGATTATCTTAATAATATTGCAATAAATTTAGAAAAATTTCCAAATCTAGATTACTCAATAATTAAAAGAATTAGCAAAAGCAGTAAAAATAATTCTCATGAAGAAATCAAAAATTTTGATATAAATGTTAAAAAATATTCTAACCAATTTCCTAGTTTGTCTTTATTCACGATCAAAGAATTATGTAAAAATGGTGGAAGAAATATTGAAGAAACAATCCAAAACTATATAGATTACATAAAAATATATTCTAACCAATTTCCTGAGGTTGATTCATCAGTAATCAAAGTTTTTTGCAAGAGTTCTAGCCCTCCCTTAATTGAAAATAGAATAAAAAACTACATTATCAATCTTGAAAAATATTCTAACCAATTCCCAGAAGTTGACGCATCCATTGTTAAAGAATTATGTAAAGGTGATCCAGATAATATTCAAATTTTAATTTTAAAATATATTGAAAATGTCAAAAAATATACAGAGCAATTCCCTGAGGTTGACTTGCCAGTAATTAAGGTTTTTTGTAGGAATAACGAATCAACTAACATAGAAACAAAAATAATTAAATATCTTAACAATGTCAAAAAATATTCAAACACATACTCACACTTACCTTTGTATTATATTAAACAACTTTGTTTTGGAAATACTGATAACATAATCAAAAAAATTGAGGAATATCAAAATAATATTATAAAATATTCTAACCAATTCCCAGATTTAAATTTAGGTATTATTAAACGGTTTTGCATTCGTAGTACTTCATCTAAAATTGAACAAAATATAAAAGAATATATGTTTGAATATCAACAAAAAGTAATTCAAAAAGCCAATATCATTCTTCAAAAAATAAAAAATTCTCAAAATATCTCCAAAATAAGAGATCGTAGCCGTGACAAGGCTAGGCTTAATGAAGATTTGGTATTTGGTATCGCACAGAACTATCTTTCAAGATATAAATTAGAAACTCAGCTAGAAGGATATGTGGAGTGTTTGTTGTATGTTACAGATTGTGCCAAAGCTAGATACAGTGTTGATATTCTTGCCAAAAATGAAATAGATTACAAAGATGCTCAGATCATCGTTGGGCTCAAGAAGGTTTTGAATAAAGTGTGGGATGATTATCTCTTTGACAAATATAAACGTAAAAATGGCTATGTAGCTAGTGATGGTACAATCTTAGATCCAGTAGACACTTTGACATACGAACAAGCTTGTGGAAGTTGTGAATATAATAATTCTCAAGAAAAATTTGCAGAAGTTACAGAATTTGTAGTGAAGTCAAAACTAAATCAAACCGAAAAAAATGTATTCAAAATACGGACAACCATAGATCCTAATATTACCGAAAATCAAAAATATGAGATAATCCTTGAACAACTCCAAGAACAAAGCAAGGAATTGATTAATATTGATGTTGAGCTAATGCTGCAAGAAGTTTTTGAGTATATTCAGTCTAATTGGAACCCTGCTAACTAAAGATAGATGAAAGATAGAATTTTTTGACCTTGACTAAAAAGAGTACAAAAAGTAGATTATATAGTATGCTAGAGTTAGAACACAAGCCAACCGAAAAAACTATCAACAGGTCTACCAAATCCCTTCAATCAGGAAATTTTCTACTTAATATCTATAATTTTATAAAACCCATTTTTAGAATTTTGGGTGGAGTTTTGCCGATTTTGGCAATATTAATAATCATTGGAATTATAATTAGCGGAGTCTGGGTCGCAGGTCGATATAATGCACTGGGTTCAATCAAGGAGCGAATTATTCGCCCAAGTGAAGGAAGCGTGGTTCTCGATCGCAGTGGTAAGGAATTATTCAAGTACTTTGATACTGGTGAAAAGCGTGAAATTGTAGCTATTGACGATATTCCTGAGAGCATGCAACTAGCAGTAATCGTTATGGAGGATGAAAACTTCTACTACAACGCCGATGGAATTCCGTGGTCTAATCTCGCGGGAGCTGTCTACAAGTGCTTTGTTACCCGCGATGGTTGTCGTGGAGGTTCTGGATTATCACAGCAATTGATCAAAAAAACCATAACTAATCGTGTCAACGCTACTTTGAGCAATAAGATTGACGAATTACTGGGAGCCTATAAGTTCAACCAAGAAGTCGACAAAAAAGAGGTACTCAATCTATACCTCAATATTGTTCCTTTTGGGCGTAATAGCTATGGAATTCAAGAGGCAGCTCGTACTTATTTTGGGAGGAATATTAATGCCAAAGACGAAAAATCTAAATACCAACTAACAATTCCCGAGGCTTGTTTTATTGGTTCGTTATTACCCAAGCCTGAAGACTTTGCCAAGGCTATAGAAGCTAACTTAGATGGAAAGTTCAAAGACCCAATTAAAGAAGATAATCTTGAGCTTTTAAGGCAAAAATCTAACTGGGATGAACTGGTTGGACGCAAAAATAGCTGTATCGACAAACTTGCCACCAAGCAAGTCAAAGGCGAGGGAACAGGAACTCAAATCACTCCACAAGAAGCGGTGGAACTCAAAAAAATGGAAGTTCAGTTCAAGCCTTACAAATCTCAAGATGGAAGTTACGGTCACATCAAGAACTTTTTGACACGAGAATTCAAAGACAAATTAAAACTAGACGAAAAAGACTTGATAAGTAGGGGAATGTCAATTAAAACAACTTTTGATCTAGATATCCAAAAAAAAATTGAAGAAATTGTCCAAAAAAATACCAAGAACTGGATAATCCCAAATGGTGGTAATAATGCCGCTGCGATTGCCCTAGAAGGCGAAACTGGCAAAATCGTGGCGATGGTTGGATCAGCGGATTTCTCAAACAAAGAAATTGATGGTGAGGTTAATATTGTAACTGCTCCACGGCAACCAGGAAGTAGTATCAAGCCATATGTTTACGCTTCAATGATGGAAAAAAACAATTTTAACCCAGCGACAATGCTTGTGGATACTTCGATTGACTTCGGTAATTACAAGCCTCTGAACTACGACAAAAAATTCTATGGACCAGTCTCACTTCGCTTTGCACTACAGAATTCTCTTAATATTCCTGCGGTTAAAGCGTTATACCTTTCTGCTAATCCATCTAACGCTCCTGAGGGTCAAAATGGACTAGATAATTTTTTTGATTTTACTAAAAAGCTTGGTCTAGACTTCCCATACAAAGATCAAGGTCAATGTGGAGTTGGAACGGCTCTTGGAGGTTGTGAAATTACGATGTTATCCCATGCTCAGGGAATTAATACGCTTTTGCACGAAGGACAGTTGATTCCTGCGACGCCTTTTGAGGAGATTATCGAATCTGATCCTAATTATATCGACAATAAGAATGGCAAAAAAGATCTTATCAAAGAACTTAACCAAACCGAAAAAAATCCTTACCAAAAAAAAGCTGCTATAGAGCCAACTGTAGCTAGGCAGATCGCCAATGTTATGGCTGATGATAGTGCTAGATCTGCTGGAATCTGGGGAACAACTCAACAATACTTTACACTTCCAGGATTCAAGGTCGCTGCCAAAACTGGAACAACCAACGATGTCAAAGATATGTGGATGGTTGGCGGATCTACTCAATATACAGTTCTAGTATGGGGAGGTAACACCGACGGAACTCCAATGTATCAGAATGCCTCATCTTCTGGAACGATGGGCCCGATGTGGAAAGAAATTATGACCTATCTTCACAGAGGAAAAGAAGTCAAAGACTTTAGTAAAATCGGATTAACCGAAACCAAAATTGACACAAAAACTGGGCTACTATCAGAATCTGGAACTACTGAACTCCTCAGCCAAAAACAAATCGAAGTTCTCAAAGAAGCCTCCGAAAAGTCCAAAAAAGGTGAGTTCAAAGGCAAAGAATCTATCTTCTACACTCGCTCATTCGTGACTAACACAACAGTCAAGATTAACAAACTCGACAACCTGCTAATTCCAACAGATTCTGATATTCCTGTCGATTATATAACCACAACTCTCTGCTTCAATGGAGTTGGTGAGTTTCCTGGATTCCAAGGTTGGAGCTATAATTCTGGAGTTGGCTGCCCTAATCAATACACCAAGTTCAACAAGGAAAGCGTCCAAAAAGGCAATCAATTAGTCCTGACTGCTAACGCTCAACCAAAGTCCAAAGCACCAGCAATTCTCAGTGTTAATGCCCAAAATTCCTTGAACTTTATAAGTATTAATAATATAGAAATTATAATTGGTGGTGAGGTCGTTGCCTCCGAAAAAAATACCTCTGGAACAACCCTCGATAGTCTTAACTTCGATACCAAAGATATTCCAAATGGCAAAAAAGATATTCTTATCCGTGCCAAGGATTCTTTGGGCAATATCCAAGAATTAGCAATTGCCGATGTTGTCTTTGGGGATATTAGTAGTAGTAACACTATAATTATTAACTCAATTAACTCGAATTCCGACTCAACCTCCAGCTCCAGTTCTAACCCTAGTTCTAGCTCAAATTCCAGTCGTTAGAGTTGGTTAATTGGTCAAAAAATATTATCATCTTGAGCTCTTTTTTGCACTGTCATCCTGAATTTATTTCAGGATCTAAGGAGGTTGTTTTTACACTGTCATCTTGAGCGAAGCGAAGGATCCCCTGTTGTTCAAGGTTATACTACAACTTAAAAAAACTATGTAGGGAGTTATAGGATCTAAAAAATACCCCATCACTTCGTGACACCCTTTTTAAAAAAGGGGAATCTCCAAAAGCTACTGTCTTTTAAAATCTTTTTTAAACCAAAATATACAAACTTCTCAATCATGTCCGAACTAACAAAATTCTTAATCTTCGCAACCATTGGCCTGGGTAATTCTGTTTTAGATATTTTCATCTGGAAATTCCTCGTCAAAGTAATTCAATCCAAGCCAAAATTCAATAGTTTTGTTAACAAAATCAAATTAACCTCGTATTCTTTTGCTCATAGTATTAGCTTTGTAATTACTGTTATTTCTAGTTATTTTCTCAACAAAAACTTTACATTTGGTAGTAAAGCTATCGGAGTTAATCAAACAACACTTGAAGCCACCAAGTTTTTTGGTGTTGCTATTTTTTCGTGGATTCTAACAACGGTTTTTCTTACTTATCTCACCAAATCTCAAAAAATTCAATCTTTAGTCCAAGCTCTGGGAAGGATGGAAAGTAAAGCAACTGGCAGAGCAAGCTTAATCGTTACCCACTGGCCACTAATTGCCAAAATTCTGACAATTGTCGTTAGTATGATCAGTAATTATACAGGATATAGATTATTTGTTTTTAAAGCTTGAGAACGTATTCATTGCAATTAATTCTGAGGCTCTATAGGCTCTACACTCTTACTTTTTCCACACTCCCCAGCCCCATTTGTAATCATCGATTTGGTATCCTTGCGCTTGAATACTTGTGCGATATTCGTCGCTTTTGGGGTAATCTCCAGCTAATTTGGCATCAGATCTTAGAGCACCTAAGTCCATAATTGCCTGTGGAATCTCAGGGGTTAGACCAAGGTTCAGGAATTTCCTTTCCCAGAACATAATTGTAACTAGATTCTTCTTGTTCAAATTCTGATTGTTATTGATTTCATTGCTAACTTGGAGTACGAACTCAGTGAACTTTTCGAGGAATTTTGGGGTGTCTAGATCGTTGGTTAGGTATGACAAAAGTACTTTGATTTGGGCACTTTGAGCTCTATTATCATCGTCAAAAGAATCCACGACCGAATCCTCAGAATCAATCTTATCATCATCAGAATTATCAATATTATGTGGCCAAAAATCCTCTACTAGAATATAATCGGTAGTAGCAAAAGACACAATCTTGGCGACCTCCTTGCGTAGATTGTCCAGTCTAGTCTGGGCTGTGGTTAACTTTTCCCAGGTAAAATCCATCGGATTATTGTAGTGATGTTCTAATAATAACATTCGGTAGCTTAGCGGATCGTAGCCTCGAGAGACAAGTGAGTCAAAACCTGTGGTTTCTTTGGAGCCTGTTACAAGGAAGACATTGCCTAGGCTTTTGGACATTTTTTTGGCATCGACTAGTACGAACTTGTTATGAACCCAGTAGTTGGACAAATGGAATCCAAGAGCTTCTGATTGTAGAATTTCGTTTTTGTGATGAATGTCAATATGATCCTCTCCTCCGAAGTGCACATCAATCACAGTTTCGTCTTTATAGTCTGAGAAACTAAACTTAGCACGGTTTTTGATGAACTTATTGCCTAGAATTCTACAGATCATCGCCACACATTCGCTGTGCCATCCCGGTGTTCCCCAATAATTCAAAACATTCCCGTGTAGCCCAATCTCGGGATCGTCGCACTGTGCGAACACTTCAATCACATTCTCATAATCCGCAAAGCACCATCTCTGCAAGTTATCCGTAGACACGAACTTCCACAACGCAAAATCCTGAGGACTCTTGGTGGTATTCACAATATTCCGACCGGTGAAATTATTATCTCCATCGCCACTTTTGAGATTAAAAGGAACCTTGAGATCCAAGTTCGCCTCGAAGTCAAAATAAATTCCGTCTTCTAATAAGTACGCTCTTCTATCTCGCAGTAATTCCAATGCCAAAATCATCTGTTGTGGAATGAACTCCGTCGCCTTGGGATTCATACGCCCAACAGGTAATTCTACGCCAATTGCTTTAGCCTGTGCGAAGTAATCCTTGAGATAAAAATCCACAATCTCGCCTACAGTTTTGCCACTAGACTTAGCACTTTTTTCAATTTTGTCTTCCGCGTTACTGACATTCACACCATCGCCATCGCCAACTAAATGCCCAACATCGGTTATATTGAGAACCCATTCGACTTCGTAGCCTGCAATTCTAGCAGTTCGCGCGAAAACATCTGGCAAAAAGGCCGCCCGCATATTCCCTATATGTTGATAATTGTAGACAGTCGGCCCACAGGAATAAACCTTAATAATACCGTTACTAACTGTGGTTCGGTCGGTGATGGTTACGTTAGACTTGAGGAACGAATCGTATAGAGTAATAGTTGGAAGCATATCTCCTAAGTGTATGTTAGTGGCGGGGAATTGTCAAAGTTATCAAAATCTAAAACCTCTAATTTTTTTTTGGGGGGGTTGTTATTCTTCGTACAAAAAAAGTATAAAAAATAATCTAGCATACTTATTATTAAGTGCTTTTTGTCAAAATTAAATTGACGGTGCGACTACTTGACTACATTTCACTATTTGTTTATAATAAAGACACTATGAAAGAATCACCAAAACTATTCCAATCCCCTTTATTCCTCAGTGCAAGTGCAATTACTTTGACTGGATTAATTGCCTTTTTGGGCTTCAGAGAAGTTGCCAATAATGTTAATTCCACCAACCAAGTTCCCCGCAACGAAATAGGCAAACCTATCAAAAAACCTTTTCAAAATGGTATTGTTACTAAGCTCGAACTATCTGGCAAACAACTAGATTCAATCAAATTCAAAGGAACTAATACCAACTCTCCATATTATATCCGAGAAGCAATCGCCAATATCGTGTACAAATACCTCGGACCCAAAGCCAAACTATACATCAGCAAGACTGGAAGTTATAGCTACTATGTCGATGGTGATCAACTAATCAAACCTGCAATAGTATCTGCTATTAATAATGAAATCAAAATTATAACCAAAGAAAATAGCCCTAATGTTAATAAGGTAAAACTTCTAGATGACCCAACCACTTGGAAAGCCTCCAAAGATAGACTCGAAATTCCAACTCTCAAGCTCCAACTCAACGGAATAGACCCAAAATTAGTCAAAGAATTCATCCAAAAAACTCTCGAGCCTGTATTCCCTAATGCTGTATTAGTACCTACTATTACCAATGACAAATTAAGCGTTATACTTATTAACAAAGCTAATTCTAGTGTATCCTCACTCAATACTACTCAATTGTCTAATCTGGATCTAAAGATCGTTAAATTCGTTAATACTCAAAAAACTCCCAAAATCAAATCACAAAATCTAAAGGTAATCAACACTCGCTAAGTAACAATAGTCGAAGCAACCCTTGCCAAATTATCAAAGATACAGTATAATAAAATCGATTACAAAAAACTTTAATCTAACCCAATATGTCTCAAGAAAACCCCAACAACAACCAATCTTTATTAAAATCTATAGACGATAACGCATACCAAAAAATTCAAGAACAAAAAGAATTCATACTCATGCTCCAAGACCAGATGGATAATATGGTCATCAAAACTCCAGATGATGTTGATAATTTTGACCTATAGGAACTTCTTAGGTGATGGATTTATTCGGTTTTGCCTCTGGAATTACAGAATTGAATGATTAAAGTTTTACGATGTTGTTTTGATAA
>JAYUIW010000065.1:0-5321 GCA_043765655.1 bacterium | reverse complement strand
AGGAGTTTATACTGTAAATATTATCAGTATACCTGTTTTGAGCTTAATAGTCAACAAAACACACCAACTCTACCAACTATTTTTCCCGTGTTGCCAATAATTAAAGGAATAAGTGTTTTTGATGAAAAAAAAATTACCCCAGAATAAAGCTGAAGTAATCTTGGTTAAAAATCTTGTGCAATTATCTTACATTAGTTGTCACAGTTTTTGCTTGGTCATCATTCGCACTAATAAGATCGCTAAGCATCGAAGTAATTGTTCCGATTCCAGCTTGAAGTTGAGCTAAGTTATTTTGCATTAATTCTTTTGGAAGTGTGCTGATAGTTTCTAAAAAATTCATAATAGTTATTTGGTAGTTTTGATTTATATCTTAATAATTTTACTACAATTTTAGTTCTTTGTCAAGGGCTATTTTTACTTTTATTGCAGGTATTTGGACTCTTCTCAAAAAAAATAGTTTAGAATATTAATTAAAAAAAGTTTGATTTTACTCCAAAAGTTTTAGCTTGCCTCGCGCACTACTGACTTCGGCGTATCCGTGTTCTGCCATTATTTGGTCTAACTCATCCGATATTCTTTGGAAGGCTCCGATTCCTTCCTGAGCCCAAGTTGTACCAATCTGCACTGCGTCCGCTCCAGCTAATATAAACTCGAAGGCATCTGTACCTGTTCGAATTCCACCGACTCCAACAATTGCGACTTTACCTTGTAACCTTTGCCAAAAGTTCCAAACATTTCCAAGAGCTAGTGGTTTGATATAATCCCCACCGAGACCTCCCATGCCATTCTTTGGTTTTATGGCTGTAGTTTCTTTGTCGGCATCTATCACTAGACAACCTCCGATTGTATTAGAACAAGAAATAAACTGAATTTTGCTGTTTAGAATAATCTTACTAACCCTATCGAATTGGGATATGTCAAAGTAGGGAGGAAGTTTGAGACCGATTGGAAAGGTATATTTAAAAGTGTTTTTGACCAGTTCTTCGAGTGCGTCCATATCGTAGGCAAGTAGAGGTTTACCCGGAATATTAGGACAACTTACATTAATCTCTAGAATATCGAAGGCGTCTTGGTTAACCTCCAAAAGATCCATCATATCGTAATAATCCTGCATTCCACCGAGTGAAAATATTGAGATAATTGCAGGTTTAGTTGTAGTTTTTTTGATTTCCCGTGAAAATTCAATTGTAGCCTCGATTCCTTCGTTGGGAATTCCCATGCAGTTGAGCGTACAACCAGGAATAAACTTGGATTTGACAAGATAATTAGGCGTATCGTTGCCTTTCCATTTGATTTTACTGGCGGATTTGAGGGTTACAGCTCCAGAAGCTGAGTCGGCAATTTTGCGGAGTTGTGGTAGAACTTGATTATTGATTCCAGAGGCGTTGTAGATATAGCTAGGCAAGGTCAAGCCTGCGAGTTGGGTGCGAAACATATTGATGAATTGGGTTTTGATTTTAATACTAAATATTTTAATAATAAATTGTATATATTGTTGTCATCCTGAACTTGTCGTGCCATGGCTTCCGTTGGATCAAGTCCAACTTGCAACTATGACTTTTCAGGATCCAAAATGGTAAGTATTAAAGTTTTATTAAGATTACAAGTTAAACTAATTTAGTACAAATTACAAAATAAATATATAATTAATTTCTGTTACCTAAAAATAACTTATTTGCTCTCATTATGTAAAACCTCAAATTTAGATAGTATATTTTAATAGTCAGCTTTTTAGATCCTGAAACAAGTTCAGGATGACAGTTGATGCTTTAGCTTGAACAACAGGAGATCTTTTGCTTCGCTCAAGATGACGGCGTGTTTTGGGGTTTTTTAGGCTGTGAAATAAGTTCAGGATGACAGCGTATTTAGTACTTTTTTGTACTACCAAAGCAAAGCATACTAGCCAATATTTTACATTTTATAAAGCGTTATGTCAATTCTATTTTTTGGTATCTATTAAGTTTTTTTGACAAAATTAACAAAAAAAAGCTACAATTAAAGAATATTTACTATTATTTTTATCATGGTTTTTAACCATTTTTTTACAATCTTAAAACATGCCCCAAAATAACTTTGACTTCGAAAAAAACAGCACTTATCACGAAAAAAAATATGATGATTATCTGAGCAAAAGAAACGAAGTTATGGAAAACAAACTCAATAGAGTTAAGCTTAGTAAACTTCAAAGTCTCAAGTGGTTTTTGGCTTTTGTAATTCTAGTTTTACTTGGGCTATGCACCTTTATGTTCGTAGAGCTTCAGAGAATTAGTTCAAATAGCAATTCAAATAGTGGTGAAAGTTTTAGTTTTCCTAGTTTTTTTGGCAATAGTAATTCTGCTAATTCAACCAATCCAAATAATTCTTTGATCCCAAAATCAATCGAATCTATCAGTTCCAAAATAGTAGTCATTAACGATGGCGCTAATTCCCTGTTTCAGCCCAAACGATATAATCTTGGTGAAAGTGTCTATTTTGAGTCTAATAATCAGGTTTTTGATTCTTTTACGACTTCTAACACAACTGCCAAATTCGAATTATTAGAAGGTCAAGATGCTAATTTTAGCAAGTTTTTTGGAATCTTGGAGTCAAAAGACGAAATCTCGATGACTATCTTCTCACTCAAGTATGACAACAAATATAGCTACGAAGAATACAGTTCCAAAATCTTAGAGAATCTTAACAAAAAGTCTCAAGTTGAAGTTGAAACTCAAAAATCTAATCTCAATAATTCTTTGACCAAAAAAATCACAGCTCAAGATGGAAATATTTATTATCCTCTGATTACCGAAGATTCTTATTATTTAATCACCGTTCAGAACAAACCAAAAACCGAAAAATCTGCACAAGATATTGCTAGAATTGATAGCCTAGAAAGTATTATCAAAATGTTGAAATTAAAGTAAGTTTGAAAGTTAGTACAACTAATTAACTATTTGCCTTCTAAAATAAAATCCCCGAGCCATTCGGCTCACCCCTTCGGACACTGTGTCGTCGTAACAAGTACGACTGTACCAGTAATCTTTATCAGGGGAGTAACTAGATCAATCACCAAAAACTAATTTCCGCAACCAAAACCAGCTCTGAATTGCACAAGATTGTATTCTAAGGCTTTGGTAATACTGTTATCTGGAGATTCAGGCGTATTGAGATTATTGAGAATGTAGACTTTAATACCCAAGATATTTTCTAGATTTTGTTTGTTTTTAGAGTCTATTAACTTTTCGATATAGATATTTTTTAGCCCAAAGTCTTGAATTTTGGATTTGATATCTATGGCTGCTTGTGGCTGTAGCTGATCCGGATTAGCAAGTTCAATTGGGATGTATATTAGAGAATATTGACTGGCAAGATACCCAAAACTATTCCCAAAAGTTAGTAGATCTTTATTTTGGCAAAATTGAAGATTGTAGTATTTTTGTTCCAGAACTTCAAGGTTTTGTTTGAGGTTTTGGTTATTTTGGAGAATTTGTTCTTTAATAGTCGGGAAGTTTTGAGTTAGCACAAAAATTAACTTTTCAGAAGCAGTTTTGATATTCCCAAAATTCATAAAGTAATTTCTATCAATCGCTTGGATTTGACCTTCATCGACAGAAGCATCGTCTAACAAATCGTAGTCTTGACCATTATCTTGAGGTTTTGGAAGTTTTTGAAAATCTGCGCCAAGTTCAATAGTCTTACCTTGATAATCTTTACCAACGAGATAATTACGCATCCAATCGTTAGTAGGACTGTCAGAATTAACAATTAACTTAGAACTGAGCACAACAGACTCAAAATCAGAATTAATAGACTGGGAAGAATTAACGAACTGAATCTCAAAATTAGCTGGCAAAATATCCTTGAGCACCAAAAAAATTCCATAATCTGGAGTTACAACCCTATTATTCAAGGCAATTGGTAGCTTCGAAACTGATTGATTCTGCCCGTTGAGATAACCGTTGGCGATGTTGTTGTAGTTATTCACGATATTATTAACCCCAAAAGATCCCGTTTCGTCTTTGGTAAACCAAAAAAGACTGAGAACAATAAGTCCGACAATTGTTAGAACAGATATTCCAAGTACCAAAATTCTTTGGTTGGGAGGTAGTTTTTCCCATGGATTTAGGCTATTGTTTTTGGGGGAATTGATAATTTTTTGCCCAAAAGTATTACGATTTTGATTTTCTTTATTATTTGTTTTGGTGTCTTGGAGCTTCTTAAAAAAGTTTTCTTTTAGTTTGATTGGTTGTTTGTTTTTCCATTTTTGCAGTTGTTCTTGGGGCGTCATATAGGATTATTTGGTATTTTTTTGGGAATCTTAATACTAACAATAATGCAGTATTTTATTTTGATTGTTAGTTTCGACGATTTTGCGTATTCTGCACTCTTTGGTTTGCACGAAGAATTTGATTTGCTTCTACAAATAATCTTTCCTTAAAAAATTCAATATCATCACTATGTCTATCTGGCTGATGGTTAGGCTGTGTTATGGATTTTGCAAGATTACGCAATCCTACTACAAATATTTGGAATTTTTCGTCATTGTCTATTGATAGAGATGTGTAGCTTTCATTCTGAAATAAATTTTTTATAACAAAGTCTCCATTATTATCAGAGAACAAATCAAACTGAACTAAAAAAGAACCATTGCTTTTTAGAATGCTATCTGTCGAAGTTTTAATGTTTAGGAACATTTCTTCATTATCTCCATAAAACACTTTTATAAATGGTTGACCTTGGTCATCTAAATGATAACTTATAGATCCAAAGTGTGGATGTTTATTAAGTTGGTCAAGGTTAAATTTTATTTTGTCAAATTCTTTGATTTTAAATTTAGGTTTAGGGATTATAATTATTGATTTAATTTCTTCAATTATTCCCAACCTCTCTAGCGTGCTTTTAAACTCTCCTTGGTAATTAAGGACTCTCTCCCAAGTAATCGAATCTACTGTTTGATCCATATTTACTAAAGTTTTTTGATCTTTTGTACTATGATAATCTTTAATTGTTGACTCCTTCAAAGTATCCTCCAAAGATTTTCTATAAGAAATAGGTAAAGCTCCACTATTTACTGTTTCTTCAACAGTTTTACGATCAAACCTTGGCATAACAATGACAGTCCTATTTAATGGGCTAACTGCACTAGACTCTGGCAATATAATAATTTTTGATTCGTTCATAATAATAATAAAGTTTTGTTAAGTATTTTACATTTTACCACACTTTTTGCTTAATGTCAAATCTAGTTTTTGTACAATTCTAATTTTGACTTAAAACATTGACAAATCCACCAAAAAAAGTTACCCTTAAGAGATATGTCAACAGAAAATAATCTAGTAAAT
>JAYUIW010000064.1:0-15923 GCA_043765655.1 bacterium | reverse complement strand
ACTTGTAAGAGAACCGCTAATCATCATAGAGTTAATAGTTGTATTCTTATTCTTGATGTTTTTAGTGGTTTTATCCAGTTGATCCTTGGTATATTTTTTGACTAAAGGTTGGATTGCTTCCTTGGATTCGTAAGATTGACCTTTTGAATCTGCCACTTTGAAGGTTGCCAAAGTTTTGACAAATGCCACTTGGTTCTTTTTGAACGAATCAACAAACTTACTAGAATTTACTTGGTCATCGTTGGACTTGACAAAGGTTTGGGTTCCGCTACCGAAGTCAATCGTACTTCCAATCGACATAATATCAATTGAGTTTATATTTCTTACAGATTTTTTGAGGGAATCGGTAACAGTTTTTAGTTCCGTTCCTTGGTTGAACTCTAGACTTAGTAATGCCTCTGGAGTTGCGTTCTTGGCACTTTGAGCCAAAGCTGTAGTGGATGAGAATAAGCCAGTAGAAAAGAAGGTTCCGACCAATAATGCTGTAGTAACTAGAACTTTGGGACTAATTACGAACTTGAGTAGACTGGTTCCCAATGAACTTCCTTCATACGGTGCTCGTGAGCTGGTTGTGTGAGCTGGGTTGACGTGGTCAACAACGTTACGCTCTGAATTGGTGTTGTAAGAGTAGGAAACATGATTATAAATTTTAATCTTTAGATTTTTCTTGGATGAATACATACCCAAGATTAACTAACACATAAGTAATCTCAAAAATTATAAATGTCCAAAATACGCCATAGTTGTCCGACAAATAGCCAAATAAAACACTAAACACCGCAAAAAGTAAATTTCCTAAAAGAGACACAAAAGACGGAATTGTAGATCTGTTAGTGGTCGTGAGTTGACTTTGGAGATAACTGGTCTTGGAGGTGGTTGTAGTGCCGTAGAATAGACTAGAAAATCCCATCAATATCGGAGAAAATAGATTGTTCAAAATCGTGGAAAAAATATCAATTATTCTTGTAAGTAGACCACCATAGACCAAAGTTTTTTTGATACCAAGCTTTTGGATGACTTTATCTCCAATTCTAAAACTAAAAGTAGCCATAAGGCTAGAAATAACTTTGGATAGTCCAACGTACTGAACAGACCATAGACTGGCTACAAAGTTTGACCTAAAATAATAGGTAGTTTCGGCAAAAGCATACTCCAGAGCATTCAAAAAACCGACTAAAGTCAAATTTTTATTCTTTAGTAATTCTGTCCAGCTAGTTCTAATCTGTATCCAAAACTGTGTTAACGGCTTGTTGTGTGTTTTGGGTATCGGTAAATCTACCAATTGCAAACTCAAAAAAATATTAATTATCAAAAACGGTAAAGATAAATAAACCAGCCAATTGATACCTATCCCAACCAGCAAAGAACCAAAAGAAGCGATCAACATCGCCATCTGAAAGTAGCTCATAATCTTGCCATATTCACTATTAAAATCCAGCTGTTTACGGTTTTCTTTGTTCTCTAATTCTATACTCTCAAAAATAATTGCATCATTGTTGCCGCTAAAACAAGCCATAGCAATTCCTTCCAAAATAGTCCCAATTACAATTATCTCAAACTTGGAGCTAAAAACATAAACAAGTACTCCTAAAAAACTACAAACTGCACCTAGAATTAAGGTTTTTTTCTTGCCATAAATATCACTAAAAGTACCCAGCGGAACATCAGCAATAACGTTAGACAGTGTATAAATAGACAGCAAGACACCAGCCATAAAGCTGGAATTGAGTAGTAGCCCAAAATAAACAGTCCTAAAAGCCCCAAAAAATTTGAACTCTGCAAAGAATGTAAAATATCTCAGAATCTGCAGATTTTTGGAATAGCTAGGAGTCTCGCTAGTCGTCATATGTCATAATATTCCTCTGAGATGAAAGGAAACTTTCTTGATAATAGTTTGTACTTGTTTGAAAAACAATTTCAGAAAAAATTAGTCCTTGCATCCAATCTGGAAGTTTATATTTCTTACAAACAAACATCCAAACAGCAAGCTCTCCCTCAAAAGTAAACTGAAAATTTGTTTGGCAGTGATGACAGTCATGAATGACTCGCCACTTGAGATTTGTTTCATTATCTACCACCAAACTCTCACTTCCAAGCGTTGATATTCTCAAAAAACCTTGTTTGTAGTCTTTCTGTGCGTCTGAAACATCTTGATAAGGTTGATAATTTACAAATTTTATTTTAATATTTTTAGTTTCTTCAGTGTAAGTATTTTCTATAAATGCCTGAAATTGTTGTTTTTGTTTCAAACTTATTTCTTGGTTAGCCCTTCCCGTATAGCTTAAAGCTAATCTTTCTACATCTAATTCATCCAGATTGATATTATCAATAGTTATATATTTTTGAGGGTTTACTGATCCTTTTTGATTGTTTAGGCTTTCAAAAGTATCAAGACTTTGAGC
Source organism: bacterium (assembly GCA_043765655.1). Lineage (GTDB taxonomy): Bacteria > Patescibacteriota > JACMRA01 > JACMRA01 > JACMRA01 > JAYTWQ01. The sequence goes on along the minus strand of JAYUIW010000064.1, from coordinate 13,521 downwards.
TTTAGTGTTTCTGTACTCTTTTATAAAAGTTGAGATTGCAATAAGCTTGCTAATATTTCCAAATTTATTTCCTTCGTATGGCGCTGAAGATTGTGCATATAATGGAGCTGAGTTGACAGAGCTAACATTATTACGCTCTGAATTAGGGTTGTACATATATGTGATGAATAAGAGTTTTATAATAAAACAACAGAGGGTATTAATCAACTCACAACTCGTATTATTCTCCACTATTACTTATAATTAAGGCTTTTTTGCTTTGTTAACCTAGGATTTGACAAAAACAAAATACTAAGTCATTATTAACAATAGAGATACACCAAAAAGTAGATGCTATGTGATTTTGAAACCTTCAACAAGCAGAACACTTCTAGATATCTTGGAATAATACAAAAGGAGTAGTTAATTCTACTTCTATTATTTTGGGCAAAAATATTTACCTATTTAATCATTACTTATTTGGCGTAACTAGTCAAGTAATTTTAGTAATTTGTTTTGACATTTTGTTTTAATTAAGGTATTATTAAGATATGAGTATGTCGATTCAAGAATATTATAAAAACAACAATGAAATTGCTTCAGTGTTTGGAGTTGTGGAAGGAACCGTGCGAAATTGGATAAAAAAATCAAAAAAACTTAATATTCAGACAGTAGAAATAAATAATAAAATTAAAATTATAAGATCTAAACATAATGAAATCTTACTTAAAGAAATAGTTGGTGAAGGAAAAAAATACAAACCTACGGATGATAAAATTTTGGTTAAAATTAAAAAGTCAGAATTTAGTTTTATGACAGATAATCAAATAATTTCGATGATAGACGATCTTAAAACAAAGCGTGAAATTAGTCTAAAATACTCATATTTAGATGAAGGTGCAGTTCATTGGGATAGTTTTTATTCTGAATCTATTAATAGTTCATATAATAATTTAGATATTGAAATGTTGTACGAAAATTACGACTTAATCAAAAAACATTTTTCAGAATATGATAAAATAAATATTGTTGATATAGGCTGTGGTAATTCATTACCTGTCATTGAATTATTAAAAAAACTAAAGAATGAAAACTTTTTAAATTCATATTCTGCTGTTGATATTAGTGAAAAAATGTTAGAAATTTCAAAAAAAAATTTATCAAGTGCGTTAAAAAACGTTAAATTAAAATTCAAATTAATTGATATAGAATTAGATTCTTTACAAGAATATTTATACAGTCTAAAAAAAGGAGATAAAGAAAAATATCCCACATTGATTTTGTTTTTGAGTGGAACAATAGGCAACTTTCAAAATAAGAATTATACTGGTTTTAACATAAAAGAAGGCATGTTTGCTGAGGATAAACTTTTAATCACAAACGCGTTTGAAACAAAAAACATTGTGAAATTATTACCTGAGATGGCAGGTTTTAAAAATGGTTGCGATTTTTTGAGTTGGTTACGAATAAAATTAGGATTTACAGACGATATTGTAGAAGATAGTTACTATTTTGACAACGAATCATTTACTAAATTTTTTGGGTTTAAATTAAAAAAGGATATTACCCTAGAATTTACAGAATTTGGAGAAATCTTGAATTTTAACAAATCAGAAATTATCAATACTTGGAGATTCAAAAAAGATGACTTTAATTCTATCTACCAACTCGCCCATGATATGGATATGGAGATGCGTCTAGTTGTCCGCCATCCTGTACACGACAACATTATGTATATGTTGAGCAAGCCAGCTAGGATTGGGTAGGAGAGGTTTTTTTGGCTAAAGCTTAGAACTACTCTTCGTCTTCGATATCCACGCTTCGGATTTTTTTGGAAGATTTTAGAACTTTGGAGAAGATATCCTTGAGATCACCGTTTTCGATAATTGGATTGAATAAGAATCCCAGCTCAGTTGCAGTTTTGGATCTCATTGTTTCATTAGTACTAGAGCGAATTTGACCAGAGAGAGTAAGGCGGGATGCGAAGATTGGCTTAGCGGTTGATTGATTATTTGTTTTTTCTTTGGAGTCTTTATTGACACTCTTTGGCATTCCCAGTAGATCATCTACACTAAGATTATTACACGACGAAAGAATAGAGAGTAGAATTACTAGATCTAGTGAATCATCTTGGAGATTGTGGGCCATGCCTGAGATTTGGACATAGACATCGCGGGAGCGGAGATTGAGCCCGAGGTACTTTTCGGCAATAGCAAGAATCGTATTGAGCTTGGAGGACTTGAAGTTAATGGCTTCGCGGCGACCATAATTGTTCTCGGAATTAGTTGGCTTGGAGACTAGAGATTGCACTTCCACAACTAGGGGAATATTTTTTTCAATCGCCATTCCATAGCACACTCCGATGCCTTTTTCTAGGTTTTCTAGTAATACTAGGCTTGGATTAGTGATTATTTCTAGTCCAGTTTCGTTCATTTTGAGCAGTAATTGACTGTCGGTTGAACCATAACGATTCTTGGTGAATGTCAAAGTCCTAAAGCCACTAACTTCTGATTTTTCTAGCATTAATACAGAGTCCACAAGATGTTCTAGGGTTTTAGGTCCAGCGATTTGACCATCTTTGGTAACGTGTCCTATGAGAATGATTGAGATATTATAGTTCTTGCTTATATTTAACAGTTCACTGGCCAGATAGCTGACTTGCATTACACTTCCGGGACTAGAGCTAAGTTCGTTGGAATAAAATGTCTGCACAGAGTCAAGGACAACTACGCTTGGATTAGATGATAGAATTGCTTGATGTATAACCTCGAACGAATTGGATTGTAGAAGTGTAACTTGCTTTGGGATTCCCAGTCTATCGGCGCGCCTTGCTAGTTCGAACAGTGATTCTTCGGCGCTCACATATAGACATAGATTTTGATTTTTAGCATACATCGAACGAAGTAGTTGCAAGCCAACTGTAGACTTACCAAGTCCGGGTTCACCAGCAAGCAGTGTAAAACTTCCACCTACAACTCCGCCACTCCAGAAGTCATTGAGAATCTTGGACTCAAAAGCTAATTTGCGGGGTTTGTCGTCCTTGCTAATCTGCGTCAAAACATATTCTAGGGTTTGGGGTTTGGCTTCTTGACCAGCGAGCTTAATGGCTTTGGCTCTGGTTTCGACTTCGGCGATTGTACCCCAAGCGTCACATTTTTGGCATTTGCCGTACCATTTGGAGAATTTGGCGTCGCAGGATTGGCAACTGAATTTTTCGAGTTCTTTTTTCATATTGACATTATTTTTATTATTGTGTATAATTAAGAGTATATTTGGGATATCCCCCACAAGCCTCCTTTTTTAGGAGGAGTTTTTTTTTGTATCTATTTCTAAAATTTGACTTGTTTTAGGTTTTTTGGCAAATCTAGCTTGGTTATTTATATATTTTTTAGCTCTTGACTATGCTGTAATCTTGTTGTATAATTCAAAAATGGAAAAAGCTAATAAACCAAATTATAATGAATTAATAGATAGTATTGACGAACGCTGTGGTGGAGTTTCAAAACTTGTATATGAAGAACTTGTTAGAAACGGGCAGATAAACAAATGGGAAGGCGTAAATAGTTTTGTTGCTATGCCGTTAGATCCATATGGAAATATAGAATCAAATATAACAAACCTTTTGAATATAATTAAAAAACAAGGCGCTCTTAACACTAAACTCGGAATCGTTATTTTTGCTAATACAATTGCTTTTGATGAGAGAAAAGACGAATGTAAACAAAACAGAATTGATTCAATAGAAAACATTAAAAATTGGATTTTGGATAATTCGGATACCACTTGCACTATATTTGAACAAGATTATTTATCTTTTGAGGGAATGGCAAAGATTAGAGATGTTATAGGAAGTACAATTTCACAGATTTCAAGTCATTTTAGCACAATTGAAGAATCAACTATGATTTGCTTGGACGCTGGAATAACTTATCTTAATAGTAAATATATATCAAATTTACATAATTTTTTGATGGAAAATGGTGTTTATTCTGTTTGTACTGGAATCTCACTTTCTGACCCCAAAAAAATACAAGATGATGTAGATAGAAATCTTGTGATAATAAAGAATAATGAAATTATAGATGAAGTAAAAAAAAATTACTATAAAAACCCATTTGATATGGAATCCGCCCTTGCAATCAAACTTTCAAAATACCTTGAATGGAATGGCTTTTGTTCTGATGTGAATGGCGTAGCTGAAAGTCGACACTTACGAAGGTGTCAAGATATTGAACTATCAACTTTTAGTAGGGAGTTTATTGTAGTTCCTGGAGCACTCAATTACAAAAACCCTAGAAGAACATTACTCACACTGGAACAATCCAAAAAACCAAATTACATAACAAGTTTATATTATTGGATTTCATCAAATGGGTCTGAAGCCAGAAATCTTACAAATTTTGATATAAAATCATTACAAGAACTTCAAAAAAATAAACCAGAAAAGTTCGTAAATGATATTTCTCTATTGGTTAAGCTGATTACAAGAAGTGATTGCTTTCAAATTATTAATGACTACATAGTCGAAACAAACCAAAATAATACTAGTATTGAAATTCTTTTACCAAAAATTATGGTAGACTTGGAATCAGTTTATTCCAGTAGTTTTAATAAAATTTCTAATTTGGGAATCGAAGTTGAAATTAATGAATTATTTGTTACACAAAAAATAAAAGAATTATCGAATACAAATATACAAAATATACTAACTTCAAAAAGTATAGCTTCACGAGATATTAGGATGAGTGTTAGAGCTTTTTTTGATTATGGCAATGAATGGCCTATAACTTCTGACGATATAATTTATTTTTTATTAGCTCAAATTTTTGAATCTCCTCAATTATTTTATGTAGAAGAAAATGGACTAAGCAAACTCAATCGAATAAGAGAAAATTTAAAACTTTAATTGCAACCAACGCAAATCATTATTGTTTTATTTGACTTGTTTTAAGTTTTTTGGCAAATTGATTACTCAATCACAACAACTTTGACTTTAGGATCAAAAAAATTGCTATAAGTATCTACAAGGACTTTATCTGCAGTCAAAAAAATATCTAGCCTATTTCGATTGCAACAATTGATTTGGATTAGATCTTCAATATCATCTGGTCTTAGTGCCAACCTCATTCCGAATTCGCAGTCTAGCTTGGTGGTATCAATAATCTCAAAGGATTCGAATAGTTTTTGGAGTTCTGCAACCGTGAAGTTCTTGCGAAGAATATAACAAGAATCAGTAACAGAATTAGCCGATATATACATTACCACTGGTTCCAACTCTTTTAGAATTTCAATAATTTTATCAGCCCTGTTTCTTTGTACTAGAATATCGATGAGAATATTAGTATCCAAAAAAATCTTAGTCATGCTTATTTTCTTTGGCGTTAGTAACAAAATCTGCAAATTCTTGGTCACTCATTTTTTGGAGTTTTTGGTTGGATTGATTATTTTTGGTTTGTTCAAGGTTTTGAAGGAGTTTGTTTAGAGGAGTTTGCTTGGTGGGTTTTTTGACATTAGAATTATTAGGCTCAAAAACAATACTAGCTACATATTGACCTCTCAAGGTAATATCAATTGGTCCATTTACCTTGGATTGTTGTAGATAATGTTGCAGACTTTTGCGAAAATCTAAAGCAGTAATTGTGTTATTCATATTATTAAAGTTTAACTTGAACTTCAACTTTTGTCAATATTTTTTATTCTCTTTGACTTGACTTGATTCTCATTAAAATTAAACCAAACAGTTAATCATAACATTACTGGAATGATAGCGTATCAAAATATAATACATTATTTGGTAGTTGTGTCTGGGAATTACAATTAATTCTTTATAATTTTGACAAAAAGTACGAACTCCAGTTATAATATAGGTATATGAATTACGATATTTTATTCTTCGCTCTTGGCGTTGTTGCAATTATACTTATCCTTATGCAAAGCCGCGGTGCGGGACTTTCTAGCACTTTTGGAGGCTCTAACCAAGTATACCTTACCAAGCGTGGTATCGAAAAATGGGTTGTTAGCGGGACTTTCATAACTATTGCTTTGATGGCGATTGTCAGACTAATTTCACTTTATTAAGGTTTAAGTTTTTTTATGTGGACAAATATTCTAATAGTAATTTTTTGAAATAAAGTGTTCGCCGTCATCTTGAGTAAGTGAAAAGTGGAGGTCTGGGTCTCCCAGACTAGAGCCTCGCCACGACAAGCGAAAGATCTGTTAGTAATTAATATACAAAAATATTTTGTATTTGGTAATTAGATATTCTTCAAGTAAAATCCCCGAGCCATTCGGCTCACCCTTTTATCAAGGGGTAACATCCTTAGGTATCTTTAGCCTAATAAAATAAATGTAACATAGATAAACACTAACGAATATTTCACTTCGCTCAAGACGACGCTCTAAAAAATTCTCATTTTGCAATCTAAATTTTGTCTAGCAATAGACTTTTTTGTTTTTATAATAATATCAATGTTTTTTAATAATTTAATCAATTTTTTTCAGGTTTTTGGAGTTTTTCTCATAGTATTCCTACCTGCTGTTGTCATTCACGAGTTCGGTCATCTAATCATGATGAAGCTCTGCGGTGTCAAAGTCCTAGAATTCGGGATTGGAGTACCTTTCTCAAAACGTTGGTTTTATGTTCGCAGATTCGGAATAATTTGGGCATTTTATCCGTGGCTTCTTGGAGGTTTTGCTCGTAGTTATGGAGATAATGACGCCATTGACACGGCTTTTGATGAAGTCAAAACTGATAAGGTGTTTGCCAAAGAAAACTATATCCAAGCCAGATTCCAAGAAATTCTCGGAGCTAGAGATCTGGAATTTGTACTAGAAGATTGGGGAATTGGGTTTGACCAAAGCTGGAAAGACTTCGAAAAAAACTACTACAAAAATCCTGACAAATACATATTACAAGAAGAATTAATTAAGGTCAAAATTGCTAAAGGCTTCGAAAAAGAACTAGAATCTAAGCAAGTCTTCTTCTCCAAAAGCTGGATTCAACAAACCTTAATAATTATTGGTGGTGTTACCTTTAATATTATCACGGCAATTGTTTGTTTTACGATAATTTTTGGAATGTTCGGAAATGCTGATCTACGCAAGAACCTTAGTGAAATTGAAGTTTATAACAAGTCTGGCGTGAATGTTCCAAGGAGTGAATATGCTTATTTGAGCGTGTCTCCAACGGGACTTTTGGCTCAGAGTGGACTAACTTCACAGGACAAGGTTCTCTCGATTGGTAGTGTCAAAATGTCTAGTCTAAGTAATTTTAACGAACTTCGGGAAGAAATTAAGTCTTATGCAGACAAAGAAATCTCAGTTACATATCTGGATAATAACAATCAAAATGTTACCAAAGATATTCTCCTAGAAAAAAAAGATGGCTGCGTGGCACTTCTTGGTGTTGGTTCTGGAGTGTTCTATGATACCACCAAAGTCGAGATTAATCCACTACTGGCAGGAGCGAGTCAAACATTCCTTGGAACTGTCGAAGGTTTCAAACAAATCGGCGAAATTCTCAAGTCAACTCTTCCCAACCAATGCGACAAAAGACCACTAAAATCTCTCACTGGACCAGCTGGAATCTCCAAAATCGGTGAACAAGTGTTGAGACAAAACAATCCAATCGAAGGCTATCTTAGCTTAGTAGCTGCAATCTCTTTATCTCTAGCAATCTTCAACATTCTTCCAATTCCTGCCTTAGACGGCGGACGCTGGTTAATAATAACACTGTCCAAACTCACTGGAAGACGCAATAGGAAGCTAGAATCGTTACTAATCGGAATCGCCTTTATGATCGTTATGGGACTTGGTTTCATAGTCCTTGGTCTAGACATTATCAAAATTATCAACGGAGAGTTTGATTTGAGGTAGTACAACCCCAAAGAGAGTGTTAAAATTACCCCTATCAGGGGGCAAGGGGGTACAATCTGAAAAACACCGTAATTCTTAGCACAGCGAAAGATCCCCTGTTGTTAAGGCCAAAGCTCCCATCATGCCATCCTGAATTTATTTCAGGATCTAAAAAGGTAATAAATACAACTTAAATTTAACAACTAAATAATATGTCAGAAAAAAATTTACAACCATCAATTAACCAAAAAAAATTCATGGACTCCTTAAGTGAGACTATTAAAGTAATTCAAAATCCCGAAATAGTTCAAGAAGCTATAAAATTTGCTTTAGAATTAGAAGTTGCTGGTTTGCCATATCTCAAAACTAATCCAGAGAAAGCGACAAGAAATCGACGAGATTTTACTGATTTTTTATATGTACCTAATTTTGGACTTATATCTTATGGTTCGTTAGACTGCTTTAGTACTCCTTATATCCTTTTGAAGAAATTAAAAGCAACTTTCCCCAATGAGCTTAATGAATTGTTTATAGACGAAAGAATGCAATTAATCCAACAAAATTCACTAAGATATGCAATAGAAAATAATTATTTTACTTTAATTAATAACGCTCAGGAGCTTGTACAATTAACTCCTAACTTTGGATTACTATTAGCCGTAAAAAAAACTGAGCAAGATGATAAGGCAGGATTAATAAAGCAAGGAGTTGGCAATAGACATCTGTATATAATTCTAAAGGATGAAGACAATACATATTTAGCTCACAATAAAAATCCAAAAGAAGGTTTTGTTGTTGAAAAGAATCCACCTCTTGAAAGGCTAAATTTTGACAACCAAAATATTTATTTATTGTAGTTTTTTAACTAAATCGCAACTCCCTCTAATGTTCCCAAAATACTTCCTACAAACAAAAACTTGGTCAGATTTTTGGCAAGAGAATAATGATTCTCCCCACAAAGTCCTAGAATTCCAATTGACCAAACTCATCGACAAGAGGCGGATCACGCTACGAACTTTAGTTTATCAATATCCTTGGCATCTTGGACAGATTTTTTGGTATATTCCCAAAGGATTCTTTTTGGTGGACGAAAATGAAAATACGATTGATTGGAACTGTGTAGATGTCGAAGATCTGGAGAAAATGTTGGTTGAACTAATCGGAAATATTCAGCTTGACGCCAAAAAGAACAATATTATATACATCAAAATTGACTTCGAGGAGGAACTAACCAAGTGGCTGAACTTCGAAAATCAAACCCAAATTGTGGAGTTTCTGCAACATTATCTTTCGTACAAATGTATTCCCAACACCAAAATAATTCAGTATCTGGCAACAATAACCTTAGATATCAAGTCCAATTTGGAAACTAAGAATAAAACTTTGGAAATAAATAAAAGCGAATCAAACTCACAAAATAGTTCTCAAATTAGTTCTCAAAGCCTGCTAGAATTCTTCAATAGTACCCAAACCTTCTGGAAAACAACCAACTCCAACGTTCGTCGATATACTAAAAAATCACTGGAACAAAACTGGGAAATTAGCGTTGAAAAAACTGAAAGCAACTTCGAGGCTTTTTGGGCAATATACAATTACACCAAGGACAAGCATAACTTCGCCATCCAAACCAAAGAATATTGCAGATCTTTATTCGACAAAGAATTCTCTAGAGTTATCATAATTAGCCGCGGCGGAGCTCCGCAAGGCGTATGGCTGGGGATTGTAATCGAGGATACCGTAACTTATCTCTATGGTGGTAATACCGATCTTAGCTACGAGAATTATGGACAATATCTTATTCATCTGGTCGCCGTTAACCTTGGTACGGAATCGAATTGTAATTACTATGATCTTGGAGGTTATGATCCTAACAAGGGCTTTGGCAAATTCAAAGAAAACTACAAAGGAACTATCCGCAACTTCCTCGGGCCAATTGATATGGTTATTAATCCGCTCAAATATCGATTTATAGATTCTATAATAAAACTTGCAAAATTAGTTAAAAGGTAGATTTATTTACCCAAAAAATGATGGTTACTTTTTAATCTCTACCACAATATCACTTTCGCCATCAACTTTTGCTCGACTACTAAAAATTTCTTTTCCATCGTAATCCGTAATTCTATTAGTTCCATTAACTGCCGAATTAATAACCGTTATCTTATTTTCTTTGGCTCGGAATGCGATCTGTTGAGTGTGTCTGCGTGCAATTCCTGACCATTCTTTGACAGGGACGAGTAGATAATCTAGGCTCAAACTTTTTGACTGAGCGATATATTCAGGATGATCAGAATCAAAACAAATCACACCACCAATTCGCCCAAACTCAGTATCTACAAATGGAATCTGAGATTCGCCTTGGTTATATATATTAACTTCATCTGGCAAAAGTTTGGCCTTGGTATAATTCATTATAATCTCACCTTTGGGGCTCCAGCCGACTAGTTTGTTTGATCTATCATATTGTAAGTTCTCACCAATACTAATTAATCCCACGAAGATATAGGAATTTGTCTCAATAGCAGTCCTCGATAATCTCCCAAAAGCTTCCAGTTGTTGCTCAGGATCATTGAATCTGAAGAAGGCTTCTCCAGTAAGAACTATGTCAGAATTATCTGCAATAACTTGAATTCGGTCCAGCTTATTATACATATTATCACCAGCCGAAGTCTGAGAATTGACTAGTCCGACTCTGAGATTTTTATTTTTATTTTTATTATCATCGCTAAAGATCAAAAAAGCTGGAATTATGAATCCAATCAGAATTATTCCAACCAAAAACTTCGCCAAAAGAGCTCTCTTATCTTTATTGTCAAAGTTTGCAATCAACATAAAAACAAAGTACGAAAAAATAGCATACAAAAACGAATAAAAATACACTCCAAAACTTCCAAAAACAGGCAACCAGTTCAAATATTCCAGAATCGGAAATAGTACATACCCGCTCGAAGTCCAGGCTCCAAAAGGATTAATAATCCCAAACAAATATTCCAAACTAACCACCAAAAGTCCGAATACAATGCCAGAAACTATCAGATTAACTTTGGGGGAAACCTTGGCAAAAACCTTGGAAAATAATAATTTGTACACCGTGAAAACACTCGTGAATCCGAGCGCGGAGGCTCCAGCAACTAGTATAATTCCAGAACCGACAATCATATTCCGCCCTGCCAAAAATCCTGCAACAGTCAAAATGGGTAAACTCAAAATTACGAATTGCCAGACTTTGGAATAATGAAGTGTTGTTAGTGAAAAAATAAAAAATTCAACAGGAGCAAGAATAAAAGCATACTCTCCAATATACCAAAAGTAACTAAAACTTGCCAAAAGTGCGAATAAAACCACAAAAATAATTTGTTTCATAGGATACTTTCTATTTTGAACCGTTCTGAGATTGTTGTCAAAGAAAACCTAGGAATTAGGATGAAAGAAAATTGGACTGCAAAACCTTACAAACTATTCCAAATATAATTAAAAATATCACGATAAACTGTGGCCATAACTTCATCTTCAATCATAATTGCTCTGGGAACTACAGTATTCCAGTTAACAATTTTGTTTCCAAATATTCCAATTGTACCAAGGCTGGTGAATTTTTTTGGAAGAATTTTGACTTGTCTATCGATAAGTTCATTTTTATTTTGATTAGATGTTGAGACTGAATTATCATAACTTGCTAGAATTCTAGCTTTATTTCCTTTTTTCTTTCTCCTTGAAGCTAATTCAAAATTAAAATAATAAGGATCGATTATATCATAAAGCTCCATACCCTCACATAACCACAAAACCTCTCCATTAGGTTGTAACTCGTCTATACATTGATTGAGCAATTTGACGAATTCGTTTTTGCCTTCATAGATTTTTACTTTTGATATTTTTTGGGAAGAATAATATTCATTGAGATAGCTAGGTAGAATATCACTAAGATCGTCGGATAATCTTTTATTTTCTATTTCTTCATGCCTGAGAATCGCCACAACTCGACTAGGTGGTTCAATTTCCAAACTTTCAAAAGACATTAATCCAAGATCTCGTAGTTCAGCTAATCCACGATAAATCATAGGTCTATGTACTCGGAATTTTTGGGCAAGTTGTGCAACTTTTTGAGTTGGAACTGATAGTAATTCTATATATATTTGGGACGCTAATTTACTTAGTCCTATTTTGGATAGAGATTTTGATAATAGATCGCTTTGCATGTATACTTAAACTTAATTTTTTGTAACTTAATTTGTTTCATAATTTTGATAGAATTACTTTATTTAGTCAACTAATAAAATTTTTGTAACTTAATTAGTATATTTTGATTTAACAGTTGTTATTTTTTGTGTCATAATAAAATAATGTCAAGAGAAAAACTAATAGAAATATTGCAAAGTTACCATATAACCATGGAGCAAAAAAGAAAGGATATTGAACTACTTTTAGAATGTTCGAATATGAAAGATAGGAAAATGGCACAGAAAAAAATTTCAGAAAGAACAAGTCAACTAATTGAAAAAACTGGATGGGGCTTTGATTTGACAGATGTAAACTTAAAATCTATCAGTCTTTCAGGTTTTGACCTCAGGAAAAGTATATTTGAAGATACTATTTTGAGCAGAGCTGATCTTTCTAATTGCGATCTACGAGGATCGTTATTCAATCCGGGGTCTTATCACAGAGTTAATTTTACGGGTTCCAAGCTATCTTGTAGTATTTTACATTCTGTCGTATTTCATGTTTGTGATTTTTCTGATTGTAAATTGAATAAGCTTATTGATGCGACGTATTGTGTATTCCATGGTTGTAATATGATTGAGTCAACTTGGAAAGCTAGTAATTTGGTGTCAGCAGTTTTTCAACAATGTGATCTAAGCCGTAGCAATTTTAAGAACGCTTGCTTAACAGATTCAAGTTTTGATTCAAGTAATCTCCAAGAATCAACCCTAAAAAGAATTAAGGCAGGAGGAGTAAAACTCTGTAACTGTGTTCTAAAAAACTGTGATTTTAGGTGGGCATATTTATACAATGCAACTATAGAAGGTAATGCTAAAAATATTATGGATTTGAGTGGTTCTAATTTTACAGATGCAGTTCTAACAAGAGCAAAGTTATTTGGTAACCTCAAAAAATCTATTTTTAACAGTACTTTATTAATTAATTCCAGATTAGATTTGTGCAATTTTATTGACACCCAGTTCAAAGGAGCAATTATCTCAGAAAGAACAACTACTCGAAAAATTGAAATATAAAATACTGGAACCTAGTAAAAACTCCTCGCCTTAAGAAACTCTGATTAAGGCTTACGGACTTACTAAGTTAGTTTTATACGCCCTGAAGTTGTTTAGAATCGCTGTAGGATTCAGTACAACTTTGACATTCGAAGCCATTGTTAGAGCAATTCTAGCCAGTGCCTTCAAGATCATCGTAATCTTCATCTCTATCATCGGTATAATCCAAGGCTCAGTAATATCACCTAAAAACCTCAAGCATCAAGCCAGATATTGAGTCTAATTATGGAATAGTTGTTGAAGATTAGTTTTGGCAAAATTGCAGTGGTAAAATTCAACCGAGAATTGACTAATTCGTAATAATTCTTCATAATTACAATAGACTTCTTTCCTAAAAACTAAATTTTGTTTAGACTTTAGATATGAAAGAATTAACACAAAAACCAAACTTTAAACCAACAAAATACTACGCTAA
>JAYUIW010000063.1:0-16007 GCA_043765655.1 bacterium | reverse complement strand
AGAACACCTTTGGTTTCACTTAAAATACAATATTCTAAAACTAGCTTCAACCTGCCTCAATTTTTATGAAAAAATTATCAAAACCTTTGAATTAATGGGGTAATTAGGAGTGGGTTAGGTGTGTTAAGTCTGAATTAGCTCTTGACAATACAAAAAAATATGACACAATTAGCAATGGAACTAAAATTATTTAACAATGAAACCAAAATTATTTATGGTTTTTAAACATTTTTTATTATAATGAACATTAAAAAAACGTTACTTGAAATTCCTATGGCTTTGGGCTTAGGTCTTCTAAATCCACAAAATGCACTTTCTCACGAACAACCTCCTCATAGGCTCGTAGATGGAGAGGCATATAGTTGCGATGGTAAACTTGCCGAGATTCAAACCACAGAGCCAATCTTTGTTTGCGAAGAACCAAAGATCATAAGAGACAGAAGTTTTATTGTCCAAGGTACAAATCTAATGTTACCTTATTCTGACTATTCGGCGGCAGATTTGAGTGAAGAAAATCCTGATCAATATTTTCAAGATAGGAAAAGACGAACTGGTATACGGACTAAAGACAATGCAATATTTGCAGCCAAGCGTACTCTAGATGAAAGAAATAGTGTATACCTTGGCGATCCTTCAAAACTTAAATTATCAGCTATCACGGCATCTTGTTCTCTCAATAAAGTTGTGGTTACTAATAATAACTCCAGATTTATTTATTGTGAAAAATAGTAAATTAACTAAATGATTTATCCTATAGATACCTCGCCTTTTAAGGGGAGGCTTTTTTATTCGTTCTTGCCAAAAAGTGATAATATAAGTTTACTTTATAATATCTTCAATTAATCTTTGACCAAAAAATACTTCTTTAACATTATGATCTCCATAGTCCAACTCCTCAACAACCAACTTGCCTTTGAACAAAATCTAAGCGATAGAAACAAAGACCCAAAACTTGCACTTTTGACAATAGAAGCCTACAATTCTTGGCGTACCAAAAACTCCGAGCTAGACGCTCTAAGAGCTACCAAAAACAGCTTTAATGAAACCGTAGTTAATCTCAAGGGCGAAGAAAAGCTAACTGCGATTGCAAGTATGAAAAGCGTGTCTGAAAGCATCAAAATTCTAGAAGCTGATGTTCGTGAACTGCGTGAAAACTATGAGAATTTGCTCAAAAAGATTCCCTCTCTAACTTCTACCTTCACGCCTGTTGGCAAAGACGACTCCGAGAATCCTGTGGTCGGAACCTATGGCGACAAGCCAATCTTTGACTTCCAGCCCAAGCAATACTGGGAACTTCCAGTTTATTCCAAATATGTATTCCAAGAAGACGGTGTCAAAGCAATGGGAAGTCGTGGATTCTATATGAAAGGCGAGATTGCCAGATTCCAAAAAATCCTATTTGATTACGCTCTCGAGATTATTATGTCCAAGGGCTTAGAATTAATGTATGTGCCCTTAATGCTCAATGACAAAGTCTTGACTGGAACTGGGCATTTGCCTGATTTTGATGGGCAACAATACGAAGTTCCCTTTGACGAAAATAAATCTTGCTATCTCATCGGATCCAGCGAACCATCGATTATGGGCTTCTATATGGACAAAAATCTAGGCTATCTTAACAAGCCTGAATTAGTAACTTGCTGGTCTAGTTGCTTCCGCAAAGAGGCGGGAACTTATGGCAAGGATCAACAAGGAATTCTACGCGTTCATCAATTCGAAAAGGTAGAAATGGTGGCTATTTGCCAAGATCAATCCCAAGCTGAGGAGTACTTTCAATACTTTGATGTTATCGAAAAAGAAATCTATTCTTCACTAGGCTTACATTACCGTTCGGTAGAAGTCTGTACAGGCGATCTCCCTTCCAAACACTGGCGACAACAGGACTTTGAAGCCTGGTTCCCTGGAGCAGACAAGTTCCGTGAGATCTGCAGTAACGGCAACGCTGGCGATTACCAAAACCGCGGTCTGCGAATAACCTACAAAGGCGATGACGGGGAAAATCATACACCTTGGGGACTCAATTGCTCTGGGATTACCTTCCGGACTGGACTGGCGATAATGGAACAATTCCAAACCATCGATGGCAAAGTCAAAATTCCTAAAGTTCTCGTGCCTAGATTCCGCAAAGAGTTCTTGGAGTAGAGGTTCGATCGTTTAAAAACTGGAATATTAATTTTAAAATAAAATTTCTGCACCTTTTCATTTTAAAGGAATTACAGGTTTAAATATATTGAGTGTTGAGTAAGTATAAAAAACTATATTATACTATTCTTTAATATTTTCACCTCTCAAATTCAAATCATCAGTTATTTTACCATCTTCAAACAAGTAGTTGTTCAGATAAGAAATTGTATATGAGACAATGAAAGTAAAAACTATATTTTCTTTATTTTTTTCTTTTTCTTGATTTAAATATTTTTTAGCAACCTTAAAATCTTCTAGTAAACTCAAATCAATATTTATAATAAAATAAAATAAATTATGCCTTACTAAAAGTTCAATTGTTTTTTTGACTCTAAGAGGCTCATCGTCTTGTTCATACAAATCCTCAAGAGCTTGATTAATATTTTCCAAAAAAACTTTAAATTTATCTAATTTTTTAAGGTTTCTATAATCAGTTTCTGTTGAACCAATTATACTATCTTTTTTTGGAGTTAATTGAGATAAATTTTCTCTATTTTCATAGGCAATAGAAATTGTTTGACAAAAATTATCTAGTTTACCTCTTGTTTTTTTATCCTTATTTCTAAAAATAGGTACAGAATTTAAATTCTTATATACTGTTGCCATTCTTTGACTAACTGCATCTTGACTTATTCCAAGCTTTTTTATCACTTCAGATATAGAATATCCCCTAAGGTATAAAATTAATGTATCTTTTTGACTTTTAGTAAATGGCTTGCCTCCTGAATTATTATAAAGTTCAAAAAAGAAATTGATCTGATCTTCACTTAAGCGCTCTTTTGTTAACCCTACAATTACTGGTTCATGTTTGTTTTGTAAAGATTGATTCAACAAATTTTGTGACTGTTCATTAATAGACATTTTTTAAGCATACATTAAAATTTAAGTAATGTCAAATCACTTTTTTACTAATTAAAAAAACAATCTTAGCTTATTTGTCCAAAAAATAAAAATAACATATACTTAGAAATAACAAACGAACAATTCCACCAAAATGAATAATATATTTTTTATTGCCAAAGACAAACGCCAAGATCTAACCTATAGCTACAAAATTTTCTATATTCTTATTTTTTTTATGGTTTTGCTGGTGCTCAGTTATGTGGTTCTGAATAATATTTTGGCATTTATTACAATTTTTGTATCGACTTTTTGTATTTTTTTGATTTTGTCCAAAGCTCCTAAAGAAGTTAAAATTACAGTTGATTCTCATGGAATTATTTTTGATAATCGAGAGTTTTTTTGGGGAGAACTCACTGCTTGGACAGTGGTAAAGTACGTCGACAATCAGTACGAATTTGCTTTCCAAACCAAAATTATGCAAGAACCTTTTATTAGTTTTTTTGTTACTGAAGATAATGCCAAAAAGTTTGATTTAGAGACACTTTTTTCCCAAAAATTAAGAATGGTAGATAATCTAATTATGAACAACCCAGTTGAGGTTTTTATCCGATGGATTGGATTGAAGTAAAAAGTCAAGATTGTTCTTAGTGATTCTGAACTCTTGTTACACCTGTACTTGTTACATCAACATGGCGTTTTGAAAGAGTGAGTCCGGTGGCTCAGAGATTTTATATTGGAGGATAAATAGTGGAATGAGTATAACTAGTCAAACGGGTGTATCTCACTAATATAGCAAAAACAAAAAACCAACTAAAAGTAGTTGGGATGGTAATTAATAAAAAATAACTAATAGTTTGTAGTATTTTAGAATATTTATTTTATTACTAAGTGTTTCTTGTTACTAAGAATATTAATAGAGTTTTTACATTCCATATGGTCTTGAACCATAGCTGTTAGCATCTGCTTTTGGTTGACTAAAAATTGAAGTTAAACCTCCAAAACTCAAAAAGGCAAAACTCATTAATAAGGTTTTAAGAAAATTTCTTTTGTTTGTGTTTGTATTTTGCATATAATATTTGTATTTATGTTTTTATAATTTTGTGCTTTGTTAACACTTAATTATAAGTATACACTATTTTTTTTCTTTATGCAAATACAAATTTTTAGATATAGCTTAGGACGCTTTGAACAAGTTAATTTTTGAGTACCATAACTAGGAATAGTTAAGAATTATTTTTTAAATTTAGTTTTTGCTTCTAAAGCAGAGACATACTTTAATTTTTTTAGAGTTTTCTGCTGTCTCTTGTAATAACTCTCTGGCTCTGGCATAAATTTTGACTTGCGTTTGCGAGCAACTAAATTAAATTTTTTAGCTCTTTTTAGAAACGTTGCAACTACTTTTTGGGTTGTTTGGCTTTCTGTTTTTACTACTTTGATCATATTATAAAAAAATTAATGGAATTATGGTTTAGTTTGTGGTTTCGGAGACAAGGTTACTAGTAGACGGTTTAATTTTGCGTGAACGAATTATTGTAGGGTCTTTGATCATCATTACGTTACGAATATTAGCTCTTCTAGCTCTTCTCATATTAGTTACTTTGACGCTAGCAATTAGCGGAGAGTGCATAGGGAAAGTTCTTTCAACTTTAGTTTTAAAAGTAGAATTTTTTAGGACAGTAAAAGTCGCATTAGAATCTGATTTATTGTGCTTATTGGTTACAATTCCCTTAAAACTTTGAATTCTTTCCTTAGTTCCTTCAATTATTTTGTAGGAAACCTCTACGAGAGATCCAACCATAAAATCAGGAATATCAGTTCTTAACTGAGCTTTGATGACAGTGCTGTTGAGTAAAATTTGGTGAGACATTTTGGATAAAATAATAATGTAATCAATAGGCTCTTGACTTATCACTTATGTATAATGTCGTAATTTTTTTGTTAAAAAACTTGGATGAGCGTAAATTACTGGTTTGATTGTGTCATAATAATATGAACACTATAACTAATAAATTTTATATTAGTTTTTAATTTTGGTCAAGACTTTTTTTGAACTTTAAGTAACTTTGGGCAATAAAATACCAAATCAATTGTTTGTATAGTTTGTAATTTTATAGCTTAAAACTTAATAAATTTATCACCTCAAATATTTTATACAAGTTTTACTTTTTCATTTAATTTTATTTAGTCTTAACCTGCCAAGATTTTTGCCTATGATGTGTTTGGTATTAGCCATTTTTTTAATACTGACATAGAAACTAGATGAACAGCAATTGACAAAATATCCAAAAAACAATATCCTACAATAAAGGGAAGACGAGAATATATTAAACCAAAAACACGAATTTAGAATTAGCATCTTTCAACCATTCCAGTAGACTTTACAAATATTTTTAGTAAACAAATTTATCCAAAAAATGACAAACAAACAAGGTTATGCCGATGTACTTATTGGCTTGCAATATGGAGATGAAGGTAAGGCGCGCATAGTGGATCTTTTTGCCAAAGATTATGATATAATTGCCAGATTCAACGGTGGAGCTAACGCTGGACATAGTGTAGAGTTTGATGGTAAAAAATTAGCCTTACACCAAGTTCCATCTGGAGTTTTTTATCCTGATAAGAAGCTATATATTGGCTCAGGCTGTGTGGTTAATGTGATCAAACTTGCCAAAGAAATCCAAGAAGTGGAAAGCATGGGAATTGTGCTCAAAGGCAGACTCAAAATCTCTTCACAAGCATCAATTATCCAGCCTCACCATATTATTATTGACCAAGCAACGGGCAAATATATCGGAACAACCAATAATGGAATTGGACCGTGTTATGGCGACCGTGCACGTCGTATGATTGGCAAAAGAATCGTCAATATTCGAGTTGGAGATCTGCACAACGAACTAGATTTTTATCTCGAGAAAATAAAAGTAAACCTAGAAAACGAGATTGAAAAGTATGGGGTAAGCTTGATCTATGATAAGGTTGACAATGCGGTGTTAGAGATCAAAACTGCTTTTTTGAAAATTCGTGATTACATCGAAGTGGACACTCTCTGGATGCAAAAAGAAGTGGAAAATGGAGCCAAAGTTCTGTTCGAAGGAGCTCAATCTGTAATGTTAGATGTTACCAAAGGCTCAATTCCGTTCGTTACCTCATCCAACACAATTGCCAGTTCCGCCTATACTGGCGGAGATCTATCTGTTCGCTATCACAATAAGGTTATTGGAGTTGCCAAAGCTATAATGTCGCGTGTCGGTAACGGTCCTTTTACCTCTGAACTGGGCGGCAAGCAATCCGAGGAATACTGCTCAATGTCTAACGACGACCGCACTCCAACTAATTCCAAAGAGCTGGAAGCAACATATGATATGGAGGTCAATCTTAACAGCCAAGACGAATTCGAACTATCCAAAGGAATGCGTGTAGTTAGCGGAGAATACGGAGTTACTAGCCGTCGCCCACGAAGAATTGGAATCTTTGATATGGTCCAGCTCAAGTATGCGGTGCGAATGAACGGTGTTGATGAATTGGTAATTACTAAGGTTGATATGTTGTCCGACTTCGCGAGAACTAAATTCCAAGGAATTCCTGTAGTTAGTGAATACTTATTCAAAAACAAACCGATTGACTTCATCCCAGCTTCTGCTTCGTCATATTACAAAGTTATCGGTCAACGCACTATTCTCAAGCCTTTTGATCAAGATTTGCAAAACATTCGTAAAATGGAAGATTTACCAAATGGAGCCAAAGAATTTATCAACTACATCGAACAATATTCTAATGTCAAAGTTGTAGGAATCGGAGTTGGTCCAGATCGCGACCAGTATGTTGATATGAGATAAAAAAATCTCATAATAAAGTTGTATTTTTGGATAAAAGTTAGTCTAAGTTAATATAAGTTTGTATCATATAAGTTATACTTTTTATCTATCTAATTATTTTATTTTGGGAGATTTTTTTTGAAAATTGCCATTAGATCTATTTTTGGTCTAGTGGTTTTCTTTTTGTTAAAAATTGGATTGTCAGCTAAAGTCTTAGTTATTTCTGTTACTTGAATTGCTTTTGGAGTAGTTTTGATTTGGAAAGAATTGAATCTAGTTTGGCTTTTAATCTGATTTTGGCCTAATTTATTTTTTAAATTTTGAAGATTTTGTGGAAGCTTGGTCGGTTTTAAATTTTGTTCTGATTGAGGTTGAGCTGTTCGCATATTTGAACTAGGATTATAAGATGTAAATCCTACATTTTCTTGAGCTTGAATAACTGAGGAATTATCGGAATTTGTTTTATTCTTGGAACTAGGAAAAATTCTTAAATTAGGTTGAATTATTTTTTTGTACCCAAAATATCCAGCCAAAAATACTAGAGTTGTCGCCAAAAAACCTAACAAAATTGCTAGCCAATTATTAGAATTAGTCAAAATTTCTACAGGACTTGGAGTATTATTTTCAGGATTTTGAACAATTAGAGATTTGCCATCTTTAGCAAGTGTTGAAGGTTTGGTTGGAGTATTATCTTGGCGGATAATTTTGCCATTTGCGTCTTTAGTTTCTGGGATTTTGAGATCGCCGGCATTGCTTCCATTAATTTCAGTATTGCTACTATTTTGGGAATTTCCATTAACTCTATCGGCATTATTATCTTGTTCTAACGAAGGCTGCGAAGAACTTTTATCGCGAAGCTTTTCAAATAGATTGTTTACATCTGAACTGGGAAGATTGTTAGAGTTAACTGTTCCAGGTTGCTTAGCTTTGGCGACGAATTCTGGCTCATAGACAACAGCTTTTTTGTCAGTTGTACATTGAGCTTGGTCTTTTTCCAGTTTAATTTTACCAAATACAAGTTTGGTTGGAGTTTCGGGTTTTAGAATTTTTTTAAGAAAATCAGCTGACTCAATATTTGGTGGATTTTTGGTATTGCCAAATTGAGTTGCTCCTTCCAAAAAGTAAAAACCATTATAATCAAGATTCATAATCCTAAACTGCTCACCTTGATCAAACATGTTTTTGTCAAGAACCCAGTTCACTTTGCTCATGTCTTGAATTTTATTACTAAAGATTAACGAACTTTTGTCAATCAAAAAATCTTTATCGGGACAAGCTTTGATATAGGTAATTCCAAGGGGAATTGAATAATCTAGAGTTACATTGTTTGAGTTGCATTTGCCACTACTGAAGTCCAGCGACCCAAAATTACTGGTAGAAATAACAAAATCTCCTAGACCAGCCTTGGACTGAGAAGTCTGAATACTAGTTTTGCCTTCGTTAATTACAGCTTGAATTTCGTTGATGCTATACGCTAGTTTTGATTGGTCAACTTTGGTAATATCGTCGGTTCCCAGTATAGCTTTAAGCTTATTAGAATCAGCAAAATCTCCGCCAAAAGCACTACAGCGAATCAATCCCAACGAAGCTTGGGATTGCAAAACTGGACTACCAAAAAAACTACTTAAAGTTATTAAAATTAAAAAGGTTGATGAAAAAATTTTGGAATAATTCATATAGGCTTAAATATATATACTAATATTATACACTATAATCAGCTTATTGACAAAAAACTATTTAAAATTATTTTTTTTTGATCTCTTGACTTCCCCAAAAGAATTCATAGTAAAATTCTTTAAAAATTAGAATCCATCCAACAATTATCAAAAAATCGGCAAAATTCATTGCAAAGTAACTAATTCCAAAAAACTCAAGGTTTAAATTCCAATAATCAATCACTTTTGACTCGATAACAAACTCCAAAGAATTAGCCACGAAGCCTATTAAAACAAGGTTCAAACCATTTTTATTAATCTTTATCCAAAATAAAGATACCAACAATCCTAAAATTAATATCGCCGAAAAATATCCAAAAACGAATCCAAGCGGTTGAAAATTGTAAATAATTTGTTCAGAAAAAAAATTAGAATAAATACTTTTGAGCACAAGGCAAAAAAGAACTCCAAGAGCGAATTGGAATAAAATCTTAAAAAGGTTACTCTTACTGTCATTCTGAGTGTAGCGAAGAGTCCCCCAGTTTTTGAAGTCAAATGTCATAATAAAAAAAGTTTTTATAATTAATTCCCCTTTTTATAAAAGGGGTGTCACGAAGTGACGGGGTATTTTATTTGAACCACATTCTGTACAACAGGGGATCTTTCGCTTCGCTCAAGATGACAGTGTTTTTTATGATATTAAAGCCTACACTCTCAAATATCTCTGAAGCGAGAATAAGACCGTTAAAGCTCCTCCAAGAACGCTCAAAGCAAAACTTAAAGCAAGTCCAAAATATAATTGTAAAATTAAAAAGTTGTACTTAGTTAGATCGCCACTACAAATGTAATCTTTGAGGAATGAGTTGTTGAGAACTAGAATCGCTACGAACAACACTACCACAATTCCACTAGAAACCAAACTATACATTACACCTTGGAATATGAATGGACCACGAATGTAGTTGTTGGTTGCTCCAACAAGTCGCAAAATCTCAATCTCAGTTTTTTTGGTGTAAATCGTCATTCTAAGAATATTGGACATTACTAGAACACTGACTAGCCCGAAGACAACCACCATAAGAATAGTACTAACATTGGCCACACTGTAGAATCCCAGCAGTCTATCTACGAATCCTTGATCTCCGACCACAGTATCAAAGGCGTCTTTGTACTCACTGTTTTTGACTGATTCTAGAAGTTGACCGTAGTTCTCGGACTGTAATGGTGTTATCAAAAAGAATCGAAAAGCGTAGTTTTTGTCTTGACTAAGATAATTACTAGTAAAAGCAATTTGCTTGGCTTCAACAGCATTTTTAGCTTTAGTTTTGTCAAAATATTCTATAGACTTGAGATATTGGGTTGATTGCAATGAAGCTTGAATATCAGGAATTTTGGACTCGATTACATTTTCTTTGATAATAACAGGAAAGCTAACTAATGAGTCAATGTTGCGAACTACGAATCCAGATGTTATAGAGAGAATTACGATGAACACTACACTAAAAAAACTAACTGTGAGCACAGTAATTGCTGTTAATGAAAGCCAAGGCGATCTTGTAATATTTTTGAGACCTTCTACAAAGTATTTTTTGAGCATTTTAATTTTTTATTTTTAGAGGATATTTTTTGTAGACTATGGTTTTTATTTTTATGAATAAAGATTGTTATTTCGTCGTCTCGAACGGAGTGAAAGATCTGTTGGTTTTTACAATATTAAAAGATATTTTTTGATAAGTTTCCCCTTATTAAGGGGATGTCAACAAAGTTGACAGGGGTTCCAATAGTTGTAAATCTTGAACAACAGGGGATCTTTCGTTACACTCAAGATGACGACATGCTTAGAGCTTTTTAGATCCTGAAAAGTAACTGGTTACAAGTCGGACTTGTTTCGACGATAGCCTCGGTACGACAAGTTCAGGATGGCAGTGTATTTTGGAGTATACCCCCATGTAGGGGGAAGACGAAGTCTTCGGGGTAGTTGTTGTAAATCTTGAACAACAGGGGATTCTTCGCGATGCTCAGAATGATAATTGTTTTGGCGACCCTCGTCAGTTACACTGACACTCCCTAAATAGGGAGACTTTTTAATTTTAATCTCTCCTACACCTCTTTCTTGAGATTGTTTTCGTAGTCCATCTTAGTTAGTTTGTCTAGTAATGACTCACCTTTTTGAACACTAAAATTAACTCTGGGAATATTATTAGTAACTCCGTTGGAATATAGATGTTGAGCTAGGCCTTTGGCATTTTTTCGCATTTTTTCGAGAGTTGTACCCAGCTTGTTGTCCATTGTATCGATTTCGATGTTGAGTAGTTTTGTTGATGGATTGTATTCAACATTTTTGACAGACCAAAAAAGATCCTTGAGTTCAATATTAGTAAGTAAAAACATATTAATATTAACAATCATGTCACGATTAGCGCGTGTTATAGTGCGAACTTGATTGATTTTGAACTTATTTTTAGAGGTTGTTTTCTTTGGTTTTTGCAAAGTATTGGTATAATTCATATCTCTAATAATTAGCTATTTTGGCGTTATTGTCAAGGAAGTTTGGACTTTGGGTGAGTCACAAAAAACATTCAAAGACAGGCTGATTCTCCAATATTATTTTTGTTACCGATAAATTTATTCATATCAAGATATTTGTTCCTAACTTAATTCGAGCTTATTCACCAATCTTTTGGGATTACCAAAATAATATAAATATTTAGTGATGAACCAAAAATTCCGAATTAACAATATTTAGAGAGTCGGTACGAATTTTTTTGGTGACTATGCATTCTTGGCAGACTATTCCATGCTTTCTAATTCCTATTATTGGATCATAATAATCTACAATATTTTCACTAGTTTTGGAGCATATTCGACATTTACCAACTATGGTATGATCGTTAGAATTAGTGTTAAAACCTATAATTAATCGCTTATCAAAGACATATAATTTTCCCAAAAAGTCTTCGTTAGGATATTCTTCCATATAACTCACAATTCCACCAGCTAACTGGCTAACATTTTGAAATCCTTGAGTTAATAAGAATCCGCTTGCTTTTTCGCATCTAACTCCGCCTGTACAGACTGTAATAATTTGTTTGTCCTTGAGATGTTCTATATCTTTGATAGCCTCAGGCAAATGTCTAAAATTAGTTAATCTGTGCAAAAGAATAGACTTGTCAAAATAGCCGACCTGATACTCATAATCATTACGCATATCTACAATAAAGAACTCTTCGTTACTTCGAATCAAGGCGTGCAATTCTTTGGGTGTAATGTATTTTCCAGTGAGTTTTTTGTGTGGGCCGATGTCTTCTTTGGAATCTAAACGCGTGGATACAATTTCATCTCTAACTTTGATTGATAGCTTCAAAAAAGTTGTTCCTGTTCCTTCAGATTTTTTCCAGTGGATATCTTGAAACTCTTTTATTTTGGACATTCTCGTTATGTACTCCTCAATATCAGCGGTTTTACCTTCCAAGGTTGAATTAATACCCTCATTTGCAATAATTGTTCGCCCTTTTAGATTCAATTCGTCACACCAAGCTTGTTGTTGGAGCATAACTCTATCGGGATTATCGAGATTCGTATATTTGTAAAACAAAATTATCGTGAATTTATTTTTATCAAAAGTTTTGGGATCTTGTTGAACAAAATTGTTATTGTGGCTAAAATTGGACATATGCACTACTAATAATGGAATATTAAGCAATAATTGTCAAAAACTTTTTTAGAACAGTTTATACTTTACTAAAAATATTCGACTTAGTTAAACCTTTTGAGAAAGTCAGAAGTGAGTTCGGGTTTCCGGAACAAAGCATTCGCCATGACAGAAGTGAGTCGCAGGCTCGGGGATTTAGTACCCTTATGTAGAAATGAAAGCAAAGCCTTCGGGATCGTTTGAAAATCAACTTGAACAACAGGGGATTATTCGCTTGTCGTGGCGAGGCTATAGTCTGGGAGACCCAGACCACCACTTCTCATTTCGCTCAGAATGACGGTCCAAAAATAAAAATAATTAAATTCTTAACTCTTGGAGGTTGTAAACCTTGAGAACTTGGCTACTGGCCTTGGTTCCTGTGGCGATAATCTGCTTAGAGTCTTTAAGAATAGTGTTGATAAGGTTAACTTCGCGTTCAGTATCCAGTTCGTTAAAAACGTCGTCTAGAAGCCAAATTATAGAAGTTTTAGAATCTTTGGGTATTGTCAAAAGTTCAAGGTTTGTGTTTGTTTTATTTTCGGCTTTAATCTTTTTTTTTTCTTGTTCAAAACTTGTAACTAGCGACTTGGACCAAAGTACGAATAATCTCATCTCGCCGCGACTTAGAATGTTGTGTAGGGGAATTTGATCTGCAAAAATCACAAAATCATCACGCTGAGCTCCAAAAAGCACTCTAGAACTAGATAATTCTTTACGGTTAACAGTTTTCCAGTCGATATTGTTTAGGTTCAAGGCTTTTTTAAGATTAGCATAATTTTCTTTATTCCCCAAATCTTCTTCAGTATCTACAAAAGGTTTCAAGAACTCTCCAAAATTACGAATTAAAGCCTTGGAAGTTAGATTGTTGGTGGCTTGGAGTTCGATGTGCCAATTGGTAATCTTGCAATCTATAAGTCGCGTGAACTCAACCATCGATTCGTTCCAAAAATTCATAAACTCAATTCTAATCTCCCAAATCTTGAGTGATAATTCTAGAATTTCAACATTAAAGTTATTTAACACATTTTGACTATCTTCGGCGATATAGTTATTCTCCCAATATCCTTGCTCGACGATGTGTTTGAGTAGGCTAGTTTTGGCTTTGACGAGCTGATTTAACTTTTTATTATAACTAGAATATTGTGGATTAATATTGTTAATTATATTGTTCAAAACGCCCAGTTTGGACTCGCGGGAATTGCTAAGCCAGTAGTTATCAGTTGGTTGATAGGTTAGCACCAAAGTTTTGGAAGTTTTGAAAGAATTTGAATTGCTTTCAAGGTTTGACTCATATTTATTAGTTACTCTAGAGCCTGTAATTCTACCGTTGAGTGTGATGTTTGAGCTTTGTTCTTTGGTGTTTTCTGTAATATTATCGTCAAAAATATTTTCAGGATTATTCTCAAAATCAATGGTTAATTCGCTTGCCAAGCTTGATTTTAAACTTGATTTTGAAGTTTTTTCAGTCGCACTTTTCAGCCTAGTTTCCAATTTACTTTCTAAGCTCAAACCAAAATAAGTTTGCCCAAGTTTGATGGAATGAATGAACTTGGTGTCAGGCCAAGGTTCTTGTGTAAGTAGCGAATAATAAGCACTGAGCAGGCTGGTTTTGCCTTGTCCATTAGCGTCTAAAATTAGGAAATTCTCGCTTGGAATCTGAAATTTGGCAACCTCAAAACAACGCCAATTATGGAGTGTTAGAATTGTTTGAGGGTTTTGTTGGAGCATATAATTTTTAATGGGAGTTTTTTAGAAGTTGATTGTTTAAAATATAATTTGTAGTTCGTCATCTTGAGCAAAGCGAAAGATCTGTTGGTTTTAATTTTGGTTAATGTTGTTTTACAATCATAATCAGCAACAGATTCTTCCTTACAGTCAGAATGACGGGATCAAACATTTGATTGTAAAAACTAATGTAACTTTATTCTAAACTTCTTAGATCCTGAAACGAGTTCAGGATGACATGGTTGGAGTTGGATTTTGTTCAACAGGGGATTCCTTACTTGTAGTTCGTCATCTTGAGCGAAGCGAAAGATCTGTTGGTTTTAATTTTGGTTAATGTTGTTTTACAATCATAATCAGCAACAGATTCTTCGTGATACTCAGAATGACGTATAAAGACTACGCTTGAACAACAGGGGATTCTTCACATTCGCTCAGAATGACAGCTATATAAAAAACAAGAATATAAGATTTTTTGACTAAAAGTGTAGATAAACCTATTATTAATAATATGAAGATTCTAAGCAATCAGTACTTATCTGATTATACGACAATTCGGCTCGGTAGTAAAGTAAGATGGTTTTTGGAGGTCGAGAATACAGCAGATTTTGTGGAAGCAATTGCTTTTTGTGCAACCAATAAAATTCCTTTTTTTGTGCTTGCTGGAGGTTCTAATACAGTTTTTGATGATAATACGAATGTTCGCCAAGCGGTAATCCACACGATCAATTGGAACAAGTCCAAGATTATTGATGATTTTGGAGCAGAGGGTAATTCTTCTCAATACATCTACCTAGAATGTGATCCTGGAGTTAGCTTGCAATCGATTGTGGACTTTGCGATGGACAATGAGCTGGTTGGAGTTACTGGGCTCAATAGAATTCCTGGAACACTTGGCGGAGCTGTGGTTGGCAACGCTGGAGCATACGGATGCGAAATTAACCAAAGTGTGGAATGCGTGGAAACTATTAGAATCAGTGAGATTAATAATTCTCAAAAACCAAAGTTTTATATTCTCAAAAACCAAGATTGTCAGTTCGGTTATCGGGATACTTTGTTCAAAAAAGACTTGGATATTATGATTACCAAGATTGTTCTGAAGTTAAAGAAAACAACCAATTTTGCTCCAGAAAAAGAAAAATATAATACAATTGCCAAAGCTCGAGACGCAATTTATCCTGTAGGATTAGCTAGCCCAGGATCGTTATTCAAAAACTTACTGTATTCTACTTTGACAACAGAAGCTAAAGAATTAGTACCAAAAGAATGGGTGATGTATGGCGATAAGTTACCGGTGGGCAAGCTTCTGGAAAGCCTGAATATCAAAGGCTATCGAATCGGCAACATTACTCAGCGTCCAACTCACGCCAACATTATGATTAATCTGGGTGGTGGTAAAGCTGTGCAAGCTCACCAAATTGTCAAAGATTTACAAGTCAAAATTTGGGATAAGTACAAAATAAAAATTGAACCTGAGGTTAGGTTTATACCAAAGAATTTTGGAGATTTTTGAAGTTAAAACTTGCCTTCTTGCCATTCCTCGAACAATACGCTTATTACCGCCATTACTGGTACAGATAACAATGAACCAAGGGGACCCATAAGCGTACTTCCAACAAGAATTCCGATAATAACAAGGATTGGATCGATCCCTACGGCTTTATTCATAACTTTGGGGATGATAATATTACTTTCTGCCTGTTGAATTCCCAGGTATCCAACAAAAATAATTAAAGTAACTGGGAGAGATATTGATGAGCTGATAATTAATGCAGGAATTAATGCCAAGGTTGGTCCAAGAACTGGTACAATTTCGAGAACTCCAGCAATTACAGCTAGCGGAAGTGCGAACTTAAAAATTTCTGAATCAACCAAAGAAACTCCAAGAATGAACAAGTACGTTAATACTCCAACATAAAACATTAGACTGATTTGACCACGGAACCACTGTCCTAGTTTAAGTTCTGAACGAGTAATAAGATCTTTTATTTGCTCCTTTCGATTAGGGAATAAGGAACCTACAAAATTCTTGACTTTACTCTCTTCTGCTAATTGATAAAAAGTCAAAGCCACCAAAGCAAGCGTTGAAAGCAAGGC
>JAYUIW010000062.1:0-16013 GCA_043765655.1 bacterium | reverse complement strand
TTTTTGGCAATATGAAAAAAACAAGCAATCAACAATCAAGCGAGCAATCAACTCAATCTTCAGACAATCTCAACTCCAATCAACTCTTGAGCTCTATTCTCGGTAATACCAAACTTTTGTTAGTTATCGTACCTTTGGTAATAATCCTTATTGGTCTGTTAATCTGGGGATTTATTTTTTATAAAAACAACTGGTTAGATGGTCGCAAGACTGATGTTGGGCAATTCTCTTCTATTAATTCTAATCTTCCGTACTCAGTGAGAATTATCAAGTCCGACAAAAACCGCGTGGAAGTTAGCTATAATGAGAATTACTACTACGACAGAATTGACTTTGATATTATCGAAGGTGAGTTGAAGCTAAAGAGCGTTCCCAAATTATCAGTTGCTAAGCTTAGAGCTCCAGAAGTTCTAATCTATTCTACAAGTCTATCCAAAGTTATTAATAATAATAAAGGCAATATTACAATTGATTCAATTGTGGGGACTAACGTGGAATTAGACAGCAAGGACAAAGGTAATATTATGGTTGAGACTCTCACAGCTACGCAATTAACAGCTAGTGTGCATGATTCTGGAAACGTAGTAGTTAATTCTGGCAAAGCGGGCTCAATCGAAGCTAATGTAGTGAATAGTGGTGGCAAAATTAATCTCATTGGGGTAGAGTCTCCAACAGCCAAGGTTAAAGATATTGGAACTGGAACTATAAAGCTCAATCCTAGTACAGTTGTTGAAGGAGAGAAGAAGGGAAGGAAGTAAGAAGATAGTTGGTTTTGGATAGTACCCCCTAACCCCCTGATAGGGGGAATTCTTTACAATAGAGTGCTTTTCGCTATGCTTTAAATGACAAGATGGTGATGGTATTAAAATTCCCCCTTGGTAAGGGGGTGTCAACAAAGTTGATGGGGGTTCCTGTGGAAGTACACACTGAACAACAGGGGATTCTTTGCTTGTCGCTTTGCTCAGAATGACAGCTAGTTTTTGGGTATACTAAAAATACCCCTATGTAGGGGTGAAGGCAAAGCCTTCGGGGGTAGTAGTTATAGCAAGTTTAATGCTTGAAGCATCTGTTACCTGTGAAGTACATTGTAATTCCTAGTTCGTCGCAGGCGTCGATAACTTCTTGGTCACGCATAGAACCACCTGGTTGAATAATGATCTTGATTCCGTACTTGGCAATAAGATCTATAGAATCACGGAATGGGAAGAATGCATCTGATAGGAGAACTGAGTTTTGGGTTTTATCTCCTGCTTTTTTGATAGCGAGTTCTACGGCGTCTACACGGCTAACCTGTCCCATTCCGATTCCTACCGTTGTATTGTCTTTGGCGATTAGAATTCCGTTGGACTTGACGTGCTTGAGGACTTTCCAGCCGAAGATTGTGGTATCTAGATCTTCTTTGGTTGCTTCAATTTTAGTTTTTAGTTCTAGATCTTGGAGTTGTAATTCCCAATTATTAGCTTCTTGGACTAGCATTCCACCAGTTATCGATTTATACTCGATTGTTTGACCAACGGAATTGAAGTCAACTTTGAGAACTCGGAGCTTCTTTTTTTTGCTCAAAATCTCAAGAGCATCTGGAGTATAACTCGGAGCAATTACAATCTCCGCAAAGACTTTACTAATAGCTTGGGCAATCTCTAGATTACATTCACGGTTAAAGCCAATAATTCCCCCGAAGGCGCTCATCGAATCAGCGTTATAGGCCCGCTCAAAGGCTTTGACAATATCATCCTCATCGGTTGCAACTCCACAAGGATTGGTGTGCTTGATAACCACACAGGCAGGACTAGGGAATTCTCGCACGATGTTGTAGCAGGCTTCGCAATCCAGAACATTATTGTAAGACAGTTCAATTCCTTGTATTATTTGAGAATCTAGAATCGGCGAAGTTGTAGTTGGGTCTTTGTAAAGTGAGGCTTTTTGGTTGGGGTTTTCGCCATAGCGAAGAGATTGCTTGAGTTGGTATTGAAGATTTAGAATACTTGGAAAGTTTGGCTCACTAGAATTTTGCTGTTGGTTTTTTACTAAAGAATTATCTATGAAGTTACTCAAAAAAGAATTAATAAAAGTATCATACTTAGCAGTTGTTCCGATGGCTTTGATTGCCAAAGTCTGCCTAGCTTCGAACTCAATTCCGCCATTTTTAATTTGATCTAGAATAAGATTGTAATCACTGGGATCGGTAATTACGGTTGTATATTGGTAGTTTTTGGCACCAGAGCGAATCATAGACGGTCCACCAATATCGATGTTTTCGATTAATTCTTCGATTTCGACGTCAGCTTTTTGACTAACGATTTCGAACGGATAGAGATTACACACAACCATGTCAATCCAGCCAATTCCATTATCTTTAGCAACCTGGGAATGTTCATCTCGTAGCCCTAGAATTCCACCGTGAATTAGTGGATGCAAAGTTTTGACACGACCGTCCATCATCTCAGGAAATCCTGTATAATCACTAATTTCGATGTTCTCAATTCCATTTTCTGTTAAGATTTTGGCAGTTCCTCCTGTGGAGATAATTTTGACATTATTATTAGACAGTTCTCTGGCGAATTCGACGATTCCAGACTTGTCAAAGACTGAGATTAAAGCGGTTTTTGG
Organism: bacterium; assembly: GCA_043765655.1. Taxonomy (GTDB): domain Bacteria; phylum Patescibacteriota; class JACMRA01; order JACMRA01; family JACMRA01; genus JAYTWQ01. The sequence continues at coordinate 13,403 of JAYUIW010000062.1, read as the reverse complement.
GGTTGTTAAACTAGTATTAAATGGTTGGGAAGAAGTTGTAGGCATATCTTATAAATCTAATTTTAATATGCTTTTTTGTCAAAGGTAATAATTGCTTTGGGTTAAATTGACTTGACATAATCACCCAAAATATGATATAATTGATAGGTTATAAAAATTTAGTTATTTTAATTCATTAATATTATATGGGAGTTCCAAAAAAAAGATTAACCAAGAGAAGAATCGGCAATAGACGTAATGCTCCTGGGCATCAACAAGCCAAATTCATCCAATTAGCAAAGTGTTCTAACTGCTCCGAAAGAGTAGCTCCACACTCAGTATGTCCAGTGTGTGGATTCTACAAAGGTAAAAAAATTCTCGATAAATTAGTTGCATAATTATTATTTTGAGGTAATTAAAAATCCCAAGTTAACTCTTGGGTTATTTTTTTTTGAGAAAATTCTAAAATTATAATTTTGTGTTTGTGTGGATTGAAGTTATTTGTAGATCTATTCTACTATTTTTATTCTAATGGAAAACCCCGAGCCCTTCACTTCACCCCTTCGGCTCGCAACCTTAGCACTGTGTCGTCGTAACAAGTATGGCTATACTAGCAACCTTCAAAAGGGGTAACTAATTTGAGAGTCTTTAGTAGAATAAATATAATTTTGACATTACTATCTATCTGGAGTAAACTGAAACTATATGTCTAAAATAAAAATAGCAATTAATGGATTCGGTCGAATTGGAAGATTAGTTTTCCGGGCGGTTGCGAATCATCCTAATATGGAAGTTGTAGCAATTAATGATCTGATGGAAGCCGACTATATGGCGTATATGCTCCAGTATGATTCTACTCACGGTCAATATAATGGCAAAGTTGAAGTCCATAGTAATAATCTTATGGTCGATGGCAAGATAATTCGCTCAACAATGATCAAGGATCCGCTGGAATTAAAATGGAATGAAGTCAATGTGGATTGTGTAGTCGAGTGTACTGGATTATTCACAACGTTAGCAACCGCACAGGCTCATATTACCGCAGGAGCTCGTAAAGTCGTAATTAGTGCACCATCATCGGATGCTCCAATGTATGTAATGGGGGTTAATAATAATCAGTATGATAACAATCAAAACATAATCTCCAACGCTTCGTGTACTACTAATTGTCTAGCTCCGCTTGCCAAGATTCTCAATGATGAATTCGGAATTATCGAAGGATTAATGACTACGATTCACGCCACAACCGCGACCCAAAAAACTGTTGACGGACCGAGTAACAAAGACTGGCGTGGAGGTCGAAGTGCAATGCAAAACATAATCCCAGCAAGTACTGGAGCTGCCAAAGCCGTTACCAAAATTATTCCTGAATTAGAAGGCAAACTCACTGGAATGTCGTTTCGAGTTCCTGTAGCTAATGTATCTGTTGTAGATCTCACCGTTAAGCTGGAGAAGCCAACAACTCTTGAAGATATTAACCAACTTATTAAAAGCAAAAGTGAAAATGAATTCCAAGGAATAGTTGGCTACAGCCAAGATCAAGTTGTGTCAAGTGATTTTAACCATGATTCTAGAACATGTATCTATGATTCTACGGCTGGAATTATGCTCAATCCAACATTCTTTAAGCTTGTTGCCTGGTACGATAATGAATGGGCGTACAGTTGCAAGCTCGTTGATCTGGTTGAATATATTTTGACAGAATAGATTTTAAAAATTTTATTTATTTGTACGCATTCCACTATTTATTTTCTAAAATAAAATCCCCGAGCCATTCGGCTCACCCCTTCCAGAAGGGGTAACTAGTTAGAATATCTTTATTCAAATAGATATATAAAACAAAAAAACCTCCACAAATGTAGGGGAATTATTTTTTGGATACTAAAATTAGTTTTAGTTGTTAGTTATTTTGACAGTGCTTCCAACTCCAATTTGATATTGATCCAAAATTTTGTTGACACGCCAAGGATATCTGACACAGCCATGACTAGCGAATGGTATAGTAACAATTCCCTGATACAGCCCTTGACCACGGTTAAAAGGTCTAAAAGCATCCACAGGAACATTCCAAGATTCGTTTTTGTAAGATCCGATAAGATTGGTATTCCTTCGAACTTCATTAATGGAATAAATTCCAACATGAGTTGGAGTGTCACTGCCTCCTGTGCTTACAGCTGTTCTAAAAACAGTAATTCCATCTTTACATACATTCATTTTTTGTTGAGAAAGTCTAATAACTACACCATTATTGATTCCACTACATGGATCGTTTGTTAAATTTTCTCTAGAATTACTTCTTGGTTTTGGCTGAGAGGATTCTTCACGAGTTTGTTTTGGTACACGATTTCGTTGCTCTGGTCTATTAGATCTTTCTGACTTTTGAGACCTTTCTGGTCTTGTAGTTTTTTTAAAACTTTGTTCTTGTCTAGGGATACTTAGATCTAAACTTTCTGCAACAGCAGAGTTTTTGGTAATCAAAGCTGGAGACATATTAATCATAGTCGCCATGGCTGTTGTTAAAGTTTAGTTGACTGTTTTGTTAAAGTTGAACATAGAATATTTGGTTTTTGATATCTTCTAAAATTATTTAAGGTTTAATCTTTGGAGCTTGTTGAGCTTTAGGAAAGTTAGATCTGTTGAAAGTTCTGATGGCATTAATTTTGGCGTTGCTATTACTGGTATAATCTTCCTCACAGCCTTTAGTTTCTGAAAAGTTTCTATCACTTACAGAAGGTCTTTGGTTGTCAATAAAATCTTGTTCGGTAACAAAGTCTTTATCATAAAGATCTTTAATTTCGGCTGACCCATAAGCTGGTGATGCGTTAGTAGCTGTACTGAATAAAAGTGATGCTTTTAAACCATTTTCGATAAATTTGGGTGTTAGTTTGTTGTTGTTATTCATATAATATTGTTAGTTAAAAATTTTAAATTGTAAAGTTGTGTTGTGTATGGTTATTAGTTTTTTGATATTTTTAAGAATCGACCTTGGAGAACTGCGTTAGTATTAGCATCTGCTGCTTCTCCATATTTTCTACTAACGACTCCTAATCCATAATCAGTATCGAGAATGACACGCTCTGAAGCATTTAGATTGCCTGAATTCATACCACCCCAAGCAACTGATACTTGAAACGCCGCAGATTTATTTTTTAGTGCTTTATACTTTCTAGCTCTGGCTAATTTTTCGTAATAATACATTGTAGCAACTTGAATCGAAAAATCTTTATTATCAAGAAATTCTTGATGCGAAGGAATGTTGCCCAAACCTTTTAATTTTGTCATTGCCTCAATGAATGTATCACCTGCTCTTTCTTCATCACATGTCTGTATAGGACCAAAACAAGCATATTCCCCGATCACTCTTGGAAGTCTATTTTTCTTTCCAAGTTTTTTCATCATTTCTACATATGATATATAATCGGTTCTCTCACTCATTGGAGGATAATTATTTTTTGTATAAAGGGTTGATTTAGCATTATATATTAAACCACCTTTTTTCATCCAATCTCCACCTGATTCCTGGCCTGATATACTTATCATCCAAATAGCAATTTTAGGTGTAAAGACATATTTTTTACCACTGAAGTCTTTGAATTCCATTCCAACTTTTTCAAATACATCGATTACGAATTGTTTTGGAATTGTATCTTTACCTTGAGCTCTGTGAACCCATAGAGAAGTTTTTTTGCTTTCTCTTAGTTGCTTTAGAGTTACTTCAACAGCTTTTGCATAATCTTTATTTTCTGACAAATATTCACTACTTTCGCCTACATTTCCCTTATCTTTTTTAACCGCTGGATGAATACTCATTCCGATAGCGACTGTGGCAACTGCCAACAATGGAATTGCTATGTCATAAAAATTTTGTCTGGTTTTGACAGGAATATTCTCTGTTTTGGTAGCTAATACTTTTAAATCCTTTGGAAAGTTTAGGGTATCGCTAACTATTCCCGGATTAGGAACTCCAAAATCACGGTTGTTGGGAAGTGGAACACTGTCAGGAGAAATATCGAATAGCCCATCAAGGTATTCAACTCGAAGATCTCCAGTATCAGTTTCAGAGGTAGTATTTTTTGGTATAGTGTTTAAAAACTTATCCCTTGCTTCTTGGCTAAGTGATCTTATATTAGAAATTTGTTCTGGCGTTAAAAGACTTGCGACATCATCTAGAGTTTGTGGCTGTTCTGTTGTGTTAATTTTTTGTTGTTCTGACATATTATTTGGTTTTGGTTAATGTTTTTGAGTTGGTATATTTTACACTTTTTGCTGAATAATCATTAGGTCTATCCAAAGTTTCTCCAAATCTACTAAATTTTGTACTATCTGGTACGGGGTTTTTGAGTTTAATATTAAGATTACCAACAATATTACTTCGTACAACATATTTAGTTTTTCCATTATTACCTTCTCTGATTTTTTGTCCCATTTCCGCACTTGTTCCTCGTAATTTTACGAATTTTGTTTGACCTGTTCTTTTTTCTCTTATAACGATATAATCATCGCCCCTTGCAATTACTTCGATATGAGTATGATTACCTGAGCTAAGACCTCCGGCATCACTTTCAACAGCAATAATTTGACCTTGCTCTACGAAGTCACCAATTTTTGGAGCTTTCATTTTATCATCTTTTTGATTCAATTGACGCATGTGTGCCTGTCTGAATGTTCGACCAGTAAAATTACCATTAATATCGACTTCAGCGACTTCCATAATTTGACCGTATCCACCACCGCATTCATCACGATTGCCAGTACATATGTTAATTATTCTTCCAGATACAGGACTTCTAACAAAATTTTTGCCAGCTTCGTTAGAGCCAAGATCTTGACCTTTATGTGGTCTTTTAATCCTTAGAGTTGGGTGCAACCTATCCATATTCATATCAGAAGTTAATCTTGCGTTTAGCTCTGGCATTTGAACTCCAGTTGTGATTACTACTTCACCAGATTTTATTCCAGCTTCTGGATTATTAAAAATTTTGGGGATATTAACAGCAGAGATAAATATAATTACAGCTGATGTTGCAATCAAAGCCGGTCTATTCCAGTTAACACCTTCTTCTTTGTCGCCAAACTTGTCTACCAAAAAGTTTGCAGTTGGTTCTAATTTTGACCAATCGATGTTAGGATACTTTTGTTGAAGTTGTTTTAGAAGTTTATTTTTTTCTTTGGGAGTTTCTAAAACTGTAGGTTGAGTAGAAAGTTGCCTGAGCTCTTCGTCTAATAATTTTGTAAAAGATGGAACAGTTTCGACAGTATCTTCAAAGTTACGATCATGGATTGGAGCTGTGACTTGAGAATTAAAGTGACTATTAACAGCTTCCATCGCCTCGATAAGTTCTGGATTTGCAGACAATAATTCTTGAACTTGTTTTTCGGTTAGTGTGATTGAAGTTTTATCTTTAGGGTTATTAATTGAAAATTCTCTCCGACCTTCTAAACTAATTATTTCAATCTGACGTCCACATTCTAGGTTAATAAGAATTTGGGAAGCGTCACTTTCTAGGGTTTGTAATACTGTGTCTTGAGTTTGTAATACTGTTTGTTGTTCTAAAATATTTGACATATAATAATTATTTTAATTGGTTATTTAATTGGTTGTTTGGTCATTTTGGCGAATTGAGCTTTGTTTTGTCTAATCGCTTGATCAACTCTAGATAATTTAATGTTTGCTCTATTTGGATTTTTTAAGATTACCCATTGTGCATTTTTGAGGTTATTGAGAATAATTTGACTAGCTACAATTCTAGAATCGCCTCCCCATTGCCTTTCTAGCGTTTGGCTACGTTTTGGTCTTTGGAGAAGATGCTTTTGTACATCACTTACTAGTTTGACCAGTTCTGGAGTTACTAATCCATCTTTTTTGTGATCTTTTTCTAACAGATCCAACCCCATCCATCTAACATCAAAGTGGTCAAAAGCCTGAACTGAAGCGTGAGAATACACTTGGTTCGGCGAAAAGTTATTCAAGACGATTATCTTTGCTAATGCTTCGATTTGCTGTGGAGACACTTTTCTACTGTATTTGCCTGCTTCTGATTCTATATCGTTATGATCAATCTCTGCCTGAAGAGTTGTAGAATCAGCGGTTTTTTGACCTTTTATCCTTGCAAAATCTCTTGTTCCTTCAGCTTTTTTATCTCTACCCATAATTTGATAAGTCGGAGTTGTGGTTCCAATTTTGAGAATACTACCGATTGTAATAGCTGGTTCGGTTTTACCAATAAGATAATGAGCGTCTCCAGTTCTTTTTTTGGTTCCATTGACACCGTCCATCATTCTTTTTGCCAAAGTTGAAGATGGAGCTTTGAGATTATTGTCTCCTTCCATCATAGTATTGTGAACAATCAAACCTCGAACTTTTAAAATCTTTTTGCCATTTTGGCTCATATATTGAGTAGATATTGGTTCGATTCTATCTGAAGTAAGTGGAATTATTTGGGTAGATGCAACGATTGCAAGCCCGATTAATGTAGCTCGTTTTGGATTATTTTTTACATAAGCTATAACTTGCTGGAATAGTTTTTGCAAACTTTCCGTAGCTGTTACCAATTCTCCAGATTTTGGTGCTGTTGGCATTATTTCATTTGGAACGCTTACTTCTTCTGTTGGAATTGTTGTTTGAATTAGTGTTTCAACTTGTAATGAGGTCTGAGCTAAAGTAGGATTGAAGTTTCTATCTTTGACTTGGACTAGGATAGTTGTTATTTTTCCAGTTTCTAGACTGGTAATTGTGGCTCCAGTTGGAGTAAGATTTTCAAATTTTTTTTCTTGTTGAGGGTTTGGTTCTTGAGTATTTTGATTTTCTAATTGTTTATTTTCGGACATAATAATAAATTAATATTGTATAATAATTTTGGTAATAAAAATTGTAATTTGGATAATTTTGCCAACAAGATTATATAGGTTATCATATTTGACAACCCAATTTTGGGATATTTTAACTTATGCTGACTTAGCTAAAAAAACTTTAGCTGGAAGCGAATTCCTTGTTAGCTTCATTGGCTTTGAACCTGTGACTAGCATAAGCCTCGCTAGGATCTACGAATTGATTCTTGTTCATAATTATTTAGTTATTGTTCTATTCTCGTCTAAGATTGTATATACTAATTTTATAGACGTTTCTGGACTTGGGAGATTGTTAATTTGCTCAATAACTTCGGGTCTAGATTCTTTGGGAATCATAAAGTAAGCCTCAAGTAACGCAAAATCATTTTGAATAAATAGTGGAAGTTGCTTTGACTCAAAAAATTCAATAACATTACCTTCTACATATACACACTTGTAATTAGAGCAATCGCTGGCAAGTTTGATTTGGCGAACTGTAGATAGAGTTCCTAATGTAACTAATGACAATAAAGTGCAAAATAAAGTAATATTTTTTTTCCTTATTCTCTTCAACTCCACCAAATCTTTTTTTAATGAAGAAAGCCCCTTTGTTAACTCTAAGATTTTATTATAATCAAAATCAATACTAGCAATCTGAGATTCAACAGATTTGATTTGAAATTCATACCATTTGATAGTCCCAAGTTTTGGAGTTTTAGCAATATACTCTTGTCTTGCAGGAGTGTGTGATTCAGACATAAAAATAAAATAGTTGTTGTGTATAAAAATACAATAATTGACCAAAAAAATAGTGACTATGGATTATTAGTCCAAACAAAAAATACTTACTAGCTGTACGCTGCAAAGTAAAAAAAGTATAAAAAAGCAAATCTTGCTGGTCAATATTACTATCTAGTCGATTCTGTCAAAATAGTTTTTTTTGGGGACGATTAGTCGTTAATGAATGGTGCGCATCGAGTTCCTCTTGATAATAAATTCTAAGAAATAGTTTGTAACTTATCTATATTGTAACACATTTTTTTTGTAATGTCAAGAGTAGTTTTTTTTGGGTTTTTATTTGTAAAACATGGATAGTATAGCTTTAATGGTTAATAAATTGTATTTACCTAGCTATACTAACTGTCATTAGGCCAGGGAAGTAAGAATATCACAAAAACATAATTGTTGTCAAGTTTTAATTTCTCCAATTCATTCTTTTAAGTTCTATTTGGGCTTGTTTATCAGTAATTCCAGTGGGGTTTACAAAAAAATTATCAAAGTTATTATTAAGTAAAATTACACATAAATCGAAGTAACCTTTTTCAAATCTAATCTTGCTACTGTTTTCTATTTTATTGTCGAGATATTTCAAAAACTTTTCAGCGGTATCTTTGATATCATCTTTACTAAAATTATTTTGTCCCATCCAATACAACAATTCGACCAATTCATTTGGATTTGGATTGTTGATATAGTTAATATTTTCATTAGAATCTATAGTTTTTATTCTGTTCAAATTCTCTAAAGCAGAAATATCAACACCTTTTTTAAGTTTAATTTCTGGTTCTTTTTCGCCTTCACCTTTGATTTCTATATGTGCATTAATCCTAGGTCTAATTGCTTCAGAAAATTGCGACTTACCGAGCTCAGTTAGTGTAACCTCTATATGAAAATGTTCATTAACTGGATAAAGTGAGTAAACTTCAGAGGTATGAAGTGCCATCAAATCACTAAGCTCAGATCTTATCTTGATACTGAATCTTCCACAAGGAGAAATTATTGTATTTTTAGTATTTTTGTTACCCGTCAAATAAAATCCAGCAAAAACATATTCCTGATAAGTGTAAGATTTTTCTGACCAATCTCCCATCGCAGAATTAATTTTACCATAGTTTTCGGGATCAAAAGTTGTATTTGATATTTTAATTATATTATTTACTAGCTTTGCCCAGTTGTTTTGATTAACAAACTCAGCATCGTTTATTTTATTAAAATTGGGAGAAATTGATATAATATCTTGAAAAATTGTTCTAAAAATTGAAGTGTAAAGTTTAATTTGATCTGAAGTTTTTTTAGCATTTTGATAGTAATTTTTATCTTTCAAAACCGACTGAGCGCGAAGTCTTTTTTTTGTTTTATCTACCTTTGTTAGGTCTAGTTTAGTATTTACAATTTTTGTTATCCACTCTGATTCGTAATTAACTTGCATTACTTCAGGTTTTAATTCAATTATTGTGTCACATATTCTATCAACGCATTCGAACAGTCGATTGTAGTTTTGAGGTGTAATTTTGTGACCCTCAATAGTTCTTTTTTTGATCAAAAATAAATATCTATATAAACTTTTTATGTCTTCTTGAAGTGTAACTTTTTTGCCATTAATAAGGCGGTTAGTTTCTAAAAAACTACTTAAATTAACATCGTTTAAATTAACTAAGTTTCCAATTCTTTTGTAAAAAGAAGATGTTTCGAAGGTGCTCGCTAAAAATTTTTTTATGCTTTGAGACACTTTTTTTTCGAATGGTATTGATCCATGAAGTTTAGTATCTATTTTGTCTAGAACTGTTAGTTTTTCCATAATATAAAAATAGTTTTTGGGTTAATACCTTTATAGTTTATCACATAATAATTCAATTGTCAAAAACAAAAAATAGCCCCTAAATAAATAGGGGTTTGAACTGCTCTAAAATTAATATTATTTTATAGATACTTGGATTTGACCACTTTTGACGATGGTTCCTGTGGATGGTCTGTAGATTACTACTAGATTTGGATTAGAGAAGGTTGCGATGATGTCATCTTTTTGAATATCTTTGTAGAATTCGTTGCCTTTGCGGACTTCGTCTGGATTACTGACTACTGAGAGTTGTGGAACTTGGACGTTGTCCTTGGGGATAAGGTTAGCCGCTTGAATCTTGGCAACGATACCATTGACTAATCCTTGTTGAGCTCCTTGGAGTTTTTTATTTGGGGAGTCGCCTTCGTAGACAATTGCATCTGTAGAAGGTCTGTAGATTACGGTTTTGGTTGTGTAGCCCAGAACGATGTCTTTATCGGCTGCGTTTTGGTAGATTTCGGCATCGATTGCGTTGCCTTTTTTGATCTCTTCGATACTAGCTAGCATTTTGCCATCACCCACGACTCCGATCTGGGGAAGTTCGTTAATTGGTAGTGGAGAAGTGACTTTGTTGGAGATTTTGTTAATGGTTTGGACAGATTCTAATTGACTGATTGCGTTAATTGGATTAACCAGAATATACAAAAAAATTATTTGCATTACGAAGGTTGCGATGATAACTATACTTTTTATTTTGTGGAACATATTATATTGGGATTATTTGTTGTTAATTACAAGTTTAATTAAAACCCATTCTTAGGGATTTGTCAAATTTTGCATAAAACTAGTTAATAGTGTATAATATAGAGTATAAAACTAAGATAAATACAAAAATACAGCTATAAAACAAATATTATGGATAATAATAACCCTAATTCTAGCATGCAAAATCTAGATTACCTTAGACAAGCTATTGCAGTTTTGTCAAAACGAATTCTAACCAAATCACTCTTGGCGACTATTGTCCTGGGAACGATTGGGTCTAGTGTGCTTTTTAATACCGTTGTGTCTGTCAACAAGTGTAGAATTGATGAGTTCCTGATTCAGAATTATGAGAGAACTCTGTGGAATGAATGTTATAGAATCCTAACGATCGAAAACCAAGAATTACCGGTTAAGTTAAGTGAATTAGCCCTAGAAATAAAGAAAAATGGAGTTGTATATGACAATGGAAAGTTAATCTTCTCTAATGGAAAGTTCATTGATATTGATAAAAATTCTGATGCTAAAGTTCTGGATCTGGCAATTGACGGCGACAAATTAGTTATAGTAGACAACAAAGGTTACAAATCTAACAGCGTAACTTTGGGAGCTCTCGGGCAGGCTATCAAGAATACATTCGCGGTGCCGTTAGAGCAAGTCAACGCTCCGATAACTATTAGTGGAGTTAGTCGAGGAGAGCTCAATAAGGCGATTCAGGTGGCTGTTAGTGCAGGGAATTTTGTTACTAATAACTCAGCCAATAATGTTCTTAATAATATTGTTGCCCAAAACAACATAGTTCCAACTCTTAACCAAGAGCCTGCTCCAATAGTTAGTACTTCTAGCTCATTAAGCCTAAACGTATCGTTGGGCTCAAGTTCTATTTCTAATGCTATTTCTAGCACTAATTCTAATGGTGTTGTTGTTACTTATGGTGGGTCTATTAGTGGATCTACGGCTACGTCTACTTCTAGTGTCTTGTCTTCTAGTTCAAACTCAATTCTAAGCTCTGCTCCTGCTAATTTTAACGTTGCAACTAATTCTGGTGGAACTAATTCTTTTGGAGTTGCTTTTGGTCAAACTTTGTCAATTGATGCAGGAAGTAATCTAATTAGTAGTATTGATATTCTTAATCGCAAGATAACCTTGGCGGTCGTGGATACTCCGACTTTCAGTGGTCTTAATGTCACTGGGAATTCGATTTTGAACAATATCCTTGCAACTGGGAATACTAATCTGGGCAATCTCAACACTACAGGTAATAACAATCTCGGTGGAACAACCACTACTAATGGATTAACCAATAACGGTGCGCTAACGCAAAACGGCAATGTGAGCACAGTTGGAAACACTACCAACACAGGAACTTTGACCCAAAATGGTAACACAACGCTTAATGGTAACTTGAACACCAATGGTAACACCACAACTACAGGAACAACTACGACTAACGGTTTGATCAATACTGGAACTACAACTAACACTGGAGCTGTTGTCAATAATGGCACAGTAACTAATAATGCTGGAACAACTACGACTGGCGGAACTACAACTGATACTTTGAGTGTTACTGGAGCTAGTAATTTGAACGGAATTACTAATTCTGGCACGCTAACGCAAAACGGCAACTCAAATTTTAATGGTAATACAATAACCACAGGAACGACTACGACTAACAACCTGACAGCCACTGGAATTACAGTTTTGAACACGCTTACAGCTACTGGACTTGCTACGCTCAATGGAATTGTTAATGCTGGAACTTTGACCCAAAATGGTTTGGCGACTTTCAATTCTGGACTTGCGAGCCTTGGTCCGAATAATTTTGGTGGATCTACTAGTTTTAGTGGTCCAGTTTCGTTTTCTACAGCACCTAATCTACCGCTAGCCAACAACAGCTTGTTCCTTGGTAATACCTCCAATATCGCCGCGCCTCTAGCCACTGGAACTACTGGACAATTCCTTGGTGTGGATTCTTTAGGGAATGTGAACTGGACTAACGCTTCGGCTTCTGCTCCTGTACAGTCTGTATTCGGTAGAACTGGAAATATTGTTGCTCAAAATGGTGACTATAACACCTCGCAGGTCATAGAATCTCCATCTAATTTGTATTTTACCCAAGCTAGATTTGACAATGCCTTTGGTCTGAAAACTACTGACAATCTAACACAAGGACTAATCAACAAATACTACTCAACTTCACTGTTTAATACTGACTTTGCTACCAAATCAACTACAGATCTACTCGAAGGAACTAATCTATACTATACCAACGCTCGGGCAATCGGCTCTGGTTTGACTGGATTCTTGCCAGGTATAGGAGCTATCACCCCAGCCGACTCTGTACTATCAGCTATCCAAAAACTAGACGGCAATAATTCTTTGACTAACTCGAATTTAGCTACTACCAATTCCAACTTGACGCTAGCTAATACCAACATTGCTCAAAATTCTACAGATATTACAGCTCTACAAAATGGTTTGAACACTACGAATTCAAATCTGACTTCCACTAATTCCAATTTGACGCTAGCAAATACCAACATTGCGAATCTGACCACAGGACTAGCCGCAACTAATGCGAATGTCACAACCAATGCAAGCAATATCGTCAATTTAACTAATGGCTTGAACATCACCAATACAAATATCACGAACTTGCAAAGCGGTTTGGCTACGACAAATGCAAATTTGGTAACATCTCAAAACGATATTCTGAATTTACAAAATGGACTTGCAACTACTAATACGAACCTGACTACAACAAATACAAATATTGCAAACTTGCAAAATGGTTTGAACACGACGAATTCCAATTTGACTTTAGCTAATAATAATATCGCTCAAAACTCGGCGGATATTCTAGCGCTTCAGTCTGGATTAAATGCAGCTAATGACAATATCGCAACCAATGCCACCGCGATCAACAACCTCAGCACAGGATTGAATACTGCTAATACCAACATAAGCGGACTTCAATCAGGACTTACTAACGCTTATACTAATATCAATAACCTCCAAACTGGTCTTGCTAGTACTAATACAAATCTAGCAACAGCAAACAACAACATCGCTCAAAATACTACTGATATTACAGCTCTCCAAAATGGCTTGACGTCAACTAATAACAATCTAACCTTAGCCAATTCGAATATTACAGCCATCCAAACATCATTAGGTACTGCCAATACCAACATCGCCCAAAACTCTGCGGATATTCTAGCGCTCCAAGGACTCTCTCACCCTCCAGTAACAATTAGTCCAACCAACGGCAATG
>JAYUIW010000061.1:0-5553 GCA_043765655.1 bacterium | reverse complement strand
AAATATTATTCAATGCCCAAACAGCAAGAATTTTTGATAATGAGTTCGCGAAGCAGATCGCCTTTGAAGAGCTAGAAGAGGCTGAATTTCAGAAATTCAGAGAGAATTTGATTACTTTGGTTGTCAATGGTCATCTCAATGATTACTTGGATCAAGAATTAAACAGTAAGCTTGACGCTTTGCCAGTTGTCGAAGTTGTATATGAAAATTCTAGTGATATTGTTCAAAAAGGCTTTACTCATATAGAAAATATGAAGAATAGTTCTGCCAAAAACTTTGTGGAGGAATTGTCGAATTTGTTCAAGGGAAGGTTGGAACTCAATGAGAATGATGTTTTTTTGAACAAGCAGATCAACTCTTTTTGGCGTGAGCTCAATGCACTATTCACAACTAGTAAACTAAAAGATTACCACAAAGTTAACGATCTTCCCAAAGAATTCCTGGACACAACTCTAGTTTTACTCAAAAAACTAAACGAAAGATATGAGAGAAAACTACCAAAACTCCTCCAAGAAGCCAAAAAAGAGGAGCAAGGAAAGCAAAATATTCAGACAAGAATGAGTAAGTTTATCCAAGACAAAATCCAAAAAAACAAGCCAGAAGAAATTAACCTTAATGACATTCTAAAATCTGAAAAAGAAAAAGTTGAAGTTTTAATTGGGCTAATTTTGCAATTAATTTCTAGAACAAGATAGTTTTTTAATCTTTGATCGCCAGCTAAGTTGTCAGCCGATTCACAGCATAACAATCAATTTTAGTTCACCAAAAGCACCTAGTTACCCTTGACAAAAAGCTCAGAATCAAGTTTATTATAGTTATTACGACATTTTTTTGGTAATTGCAAATCCCTACAAAAAACCAAAACTTCACAAAAATTATTTTGATTACAAGTTTTACACAGCTTTTTGGTAATTCTAATCCTAGAATCAAGCTCTATTTGTAATTTTTAGAACAGTTTTGTACTACCAGTATTCTCTAATAATACTTCCATAATAATTCCGCCAAAGATTATTAACAACGATATGTTTATCTCCAAGTTCATCCCCAAACTAGTAAAGAAACAAAACCTCAAAAGGTCTTATACTACTTTCCAAAACAACTCCAAAAGTATTCTTGGTAGCTTAACATCCATCAACTCACGTAACTCACAGTTAATCGTAGTTATTTTTGTGACTTTGTTGTCACTCAGTATCGTTAGTGTTAGTGCCAATACCTTTGCCAAAAATAGAATTCAGCTCTCTAACTTTAGCATTCCATCCACAGTTCAATCTCCCGCCCCAGTTGCCCAAAACCCTTCGGCGGTTCCAGTAGTTCAGAATTTTGCAGTTGTGGTTTCTTCTAGTAGTTCTTCAGATAGTTCTACGAGTAGCTCAGAAGCTAGTTCGGAATCAAGCTCCTCAAGTAGTTCGCAGTCAAGTTCTTCTATAGTTTCCCAGATTTCTAGTCCTTCGATCTCTAATGTATCGGTTAGTTCAGCAATTGCAGAAGCTAAGATTATTCCAGCTCAACCAGAGCTAGTTATCGAAAAGACTGTTGAAAAAGTAGTAGAAAAAATCGAAGAACCAGCAGTTACTCCAACCGAATCAGAACCAGTTATCCAAACCCCTCCAACACCACAAGTGATAGAGACTCCACAACCAGTGCAACCAGAAGTCAAGAGCCTTAATTCTATGACTTATAGAGAGCAAATTCAATACTGGTGTGGACAATATGGATGTAACGGTGACCGTGTAACTCGGGTTATGGTCTGTGAAAGCGGTGGACGATCCAACGCCTATGGTCCAGGAGGTTACATCGGATTATTCCAATTCTCTACAGCTAGTTTTTGGAATTATAGTAGATTGTCAGGAATTCTAGTCACAGATCCGTACAATGGAAGTGAGCAAGTTCGACTCGCAACATGGATGTATTCCAATGGATACGCAGGAAGTTGGCCTAATTGTTAATTATTAGGCTTTTTTTTTGTTTTAATTTTAGTCTATCATTTTTTTGAATTAGAAAATTGCTTCTTGAGCTTTTTTGGTGGTCTTATTTTTATTTGTATACCTGTTCCCAGTTCAACTTTGACAAATAAATTTCCTGTCACTTCGTGACACTCGCTCTAGCACTGTGTCGCCGAGGCAAGTACAGCTGTACCAGTTATCTTTCTCAAGAGGGAACTATTATTTTTTCTAAGATGTAAAAGTTGGAGTGAGTTTGAGTATATATTTTAACTTTGTGTAGAATTTGACCAATACAAAAATATAAAGTATACTTACAATTAGATAAATATTATTACAGTTTTTTTTATGTCTGAGAACTCTAACCTCGCTAGTTCTGGACCTAATTCTGTTTTACCCAAAAATACTGACGTTAACTTCGAGAAAGAAGTCGAAAAAAAGTTCGAAAGACCTGCTGTTACTATTAGCAAAAAATTCAATCTTCGTCATGTATTTCGCAGTGGTGGAATCGTCTGGGTCAAGTACAAAGGCAAAGACTATTACTTAGTCTTCAAATCACTCTCTCGTCCAAGTCGTGGTATCCAAATCCCTGGTGGTAGAATCGAAAAGTTTGAAAATCCTGCAGATACAATCATTCGTGAAGTTCAAGAAGAAACTGGAATCGAAACTCGCTTAATTTGTCCGCTTGGTTTTGTTTTGGCAGAAAATTCTAAGGATATGTATTCTAATATGCAGCTGTATTATATTCTCAAACCTCTATTCAACATTGACATCCACGAACGCTGGAGGTACATTGACCGCGATAATACACGCCAAGAATTAGAGTGTTGGTTCGTCCCTGTGGACAAAGATCCAAGTTTCCTAGCAGTTGGTCAAGATATGGTTGTAGATATGTTCCGTAAATGGCTTAGTGATAACCAAAAATCCAAAGAAGATTCTCGAATTAAGGCTTTGAGTTAGGTATAAAAAGTTATTAATTCTGAGCTCTCTCTTACCAAATCAGTCTGAATAAATACAATAATAACTATAAAATTGATACAAAAAATACCCCTTTTTGAGGAGTAGATATGTTTTGTATTGACTTTGGGCTACTTTCCATGGACTCTGCAGTCTAGTATCATCGCCGTAAGTGCATTTCAAGACTTTGTTCGGAATGGAGAAAGTTGGTTCTACACTACTTGAAAAGTCAACTATATAATTATTACAAATAAACGAACTCTTGTCAAGAGTTACACCATGATAAAAAGAATAATACAACAAATATTTTGGCAAAATAATGCTTTGTTTTGGTTGTTTTAAGAAGTTTTTAACTCAATCTAGTTATACTATATTTTGGATAAAATTGAATACAAAGATAGTAAATTAAAACTGTTTTTTGACTACTTTTGGTTTTGAAGGTAATATTAAAAGTATCAGTCATATTTCTTTAATCCAAAAAATGCCAGATTATTACATCCAAGATCACTCTCAAACACAATCAGGCGTAAATATGCTGGAGATTATTCTAGTTAGCTTAGTAATTGCTGGAATTGTAATTAGTGGAATCCTTGGTTTTTTGTCCAAAAATAACGATAACAGAGATATCAGACGAGATACACAGATTAATATTGTGATCAAAGCTTTGGGACTTTTTTATGGAGATAGTAGCAGAATTCCCAACGATAGACGCTACCCTATTAGTCGGTGCAGCGGCCAGCTCAATGAAGTTGATTATGAATACACTCTCAAAAAAACTTTAACAGGAAATGAGCCCAAAATAAACAATTTTAGCTATATTACAGAAGCTAATTTTCCTATTGATGAAGGCGGGATTACAGTTGCTAACGTTGCTGATTCTAGAATTTCTAAGCGAGGCTGTGATAAGTCTTTTGGAGGATTCGACCCCAAAAAAAATAAAATATACAACAATGAATGGAATGGCTGTGAATTTAGTCGAGAAAAAACCGATGAATATAAGCTTCAATTCTGGGAATCAAAGAATAAGTTTTTGCAGTGTTTTCTTTATTCCAGTGACGATCGTGGCTTCGAATATAGTCTGGCTTATTTTAGTGAAGCAGACAATAACTTTGTGATTTATTCCCAAAAATTAAACGGAACCTTAACCAAAAAAACCTCCCCGAGGTAAAGTCAAATTTTTAAATTTAACCAAAAAGCTACCACTCAACCCAGATTATTCCATCTTCTCCGAAAGCTACATCGCCACCTCTGAACGGACAATTCATTTGCTTGAGATATTGCTCAGCGTAGAATCTTACAGGATTTTTGCCATCGATGAACCTTGTGGAGCCAATTCCACGTCCAACCACAATTTCTAGCTTTACACTTCGACATAATAGATATTTGGTCAAAAAATTATCCACTAACCTTTCTACGGTTTCTTGTGGAGTTGCACCATTTTTTAGTTCTAAGAAATGAAGGTCTAATTTGGCTTTTTGGATAGTTGTGGAGATTTTCATAATGGCAAAGTTGTTAGAGTAGTATTTATTTTATGCTTTATTTTTAAGGAGAGATTGTCCTGGGTTGTCATCCTGAACTTGTCGTGCCGTGGCTATCGTCGGAACAAGTCCGACTTGCAATCAGTTACTTTTCAGGATCTAAAATGGTTATTTTCAAGTTAAGTTACATTTTTATAATTTATTGTTTTTTGTCTTGTATACTTTGAAATAATTAGTAAAATTTTATTTGCTAGTTTTTTAGATCCTGAAACTAGTTCAGGATGACATAGTAGGAGTTTTGACTTGAACAACAGGGGATTCTTCGCGATACTCAGAATGACAGTGCAAAATAACTAAATTGTTACTTATTATTCTACTAGAATTCGCTCTTCTTGACAAATAATAGAATTGATACGATAATTAGAAGACAAGGAAGTTCTAACAAAGCTCTAATTAATATTCATTTTATGCTTAATTTTTCGGAAATCAAAATTGGAAAAGTTGTAATTTTTAACAACAAACCGTGCGTAGTCATCAAAGCAGATCTTCGTTCCCAGCCAAGACTAGCCGCTGTCAAAAACACAATTCTCAGAGATCTTGTCACAGGTCAAAACTACCCAAAAACCTTTGGAGCCAGTGAATCAATCGAAGAAGGTAATCTAGTGAAGGAAAAAGCTAGTTTCTTATATAGTACGGGCGATGATATGTCGTTCATGCTTACTGAATCCTACGAGACGGTCGAAATTAACAAAGAAATGCTCAGTGAAGATCAGCTGGGTTATCTCAAAGAAGGTCTAGAAGTTACCATTCACTACTTTAACGATTCTCCAATCAGTATCGAACTTCCTATCAAAGTAGCTCTCAAAGTAACTAACACCGAATCAGTTACCAAGGGTAATACAGTCGGCAACCTTATGAAAGATGCAATACTAGAGACTGGAATGGTTGTCAAAGTCCCACAATTCATTGATATCGACGATGTACTTATTATCAAGACCGAAGATAATTCTTACTGCGAAAAAGAAAAAAAGTAGGCTTAACAAAATCCCCGAATCTTTTTGTAAAAAAAGTAATAAGGATTAATTCTGTATTCGTAGCTCAGTTGGATAGAGCATCTGGTTTCGGCCCAGAAGGTCGTGGGTTCGAGCCCTGCCGAGTACACCATAATTTTATAATCA
>JAYUIW010000060.1:0-5747 GCA_043765655.1 bacterium | reverse complement strand
TATACACATTTTAATTGTAAAACATTATGTTACAACTACTCGAAACAGAAAAAAGTTATTCCCTGCAACAAGGCGGTTTTTTTACCGTAACATTCAGCGATCTCAACTACAATATTAATGTAATTGAACTTGCCAAAACCTTTAAGCAGTGTGGAATAGACACAATCAAAATCAACTCAATTCAACAATACTTCAAACGCAAGACCAAATCAACCAGAGGCTCTCGATCACGCAACGTTGTCCTTATCAAAAGACCACGCAAATTCATCGTCAAACTCAAAGTTGGTCAAATTCTTGACAAAGAAGCTGTTGAAAAAATTAATAAAAAATTAGGTTTTTAATATTATGTCACGATCACTCAAAAAAGGACCATACATTCATCCAAGTGTCCTCGCTAAAGTCGCCAAAGTCAAAGCCAGCGGTTCAACCGATGCCATCAAAACTTGGTCTAGAGCTAGTACAATTATGCCTGACTTCGTTGGTATTAAGTTCGCAGTTCACAATGGCAAAGCCTTCCCAGAAATTCTAATTACAGAAGAAATGGTAGGGCACAAGCTAGGAGAATTCGCATTCACAACCAACTTCAAAAAGCACGGAGGTAAAAACGCTAAGTAATAACTAATTCAGCTTATTCAAAGACTGTAACTAATTCCCCCTATCAGGGGGTTAGGGGGTACCAAAAAACTTCTAGTTAGTTGTCATTCTGAGCATAGTGAAGAATCTCCCAGCTCTTAAGCAAAAACTTCAACTGTCATTCTGAACTTGTTTCAGAATCCAAAAAGTAAAAATCACAAACTAAACTATTTTATTTTTATGTTTTTACAAGAGCAGTCAAAAACTCCAATTACTCAAGAGCAATTTAACAATGCATTTAATATTATTGTAGATTTTACAAAATTATATGATCGTAATAAAGATTTAATTGATTCTCTTCTACCTTTAGACCAAAGTTTTCAAGATTCACTTCAAAGTTTTTATTCAACTTCATATATTCAAGATATGTTTAGAGAAAATTTAACAACTTTTGAACCTTTAGTAAAATCATTTGAAGGAGCGTCAAGTAACTACTCTGATTATTTATTTTCTGAAGTAGATGAAGAATCTGATGAGTATTACGACAAAGATTTATTTGTTTCTTTTGCTAAAATTCTTGAAGAACAAAATTACCAATCTAAAGTTATTGAAGCAATTAATTCCATAACAAGCGATGATGGTAAAAGAGATTTTAAGTTGTATTAATAATCCTCTTCGAAGAGTCCACAATTTACTAATATAACCAGCCAAAGTCTGCCACTCTTCCAGACAGCTATTGGTTAATTAACACATTCCACAATGTCCACAATCAAAATATATAAACCAACAACACCAGCACGTCGTAAGACCAGCACAATTGATTTTAAGAAAATCTTAACAGGCGACAAACCATACAAAAAACTTATTGTCCGCAAATCCAGAACTGGAGGACGTAACAACCGCGGTGTAATTACCACTCGCCACATCGGAGGTGGAGCCCGCAAAATGGTTCGTATGGTTGACTACAAGAACAACTTTTCGGAGAAAGGATTCAAAGTTAACACTATCGAATACGATCCGGGACGCACTGCCTTCGTATGTCTAGTTACTGATCTTGCTAATGGTTCCAAGAGATATATTCTCCACACCAAGGGAATCGTCGTTGGCAAAGTCTACGGAACTGGAAAAGACCTCGACAAAGGAACTCCAGTCAAACTATCAGATGCACCAATCGCGGCTCAAGTTAGTCAGATCGAACTTCGCCCTGGACAAGGTGCCAAGGTTATCCGTTCTGCTGGTGTCTACGGTACAATTATTACTAAGGATGAAGACTTTGTGTCTATCAAGATGCCAAGTGGAGAAGTCCGCAGATTCGCTAGCTCTTGTCGTTGTGTCATCGGACAGGTTGGTAACGACGCATGGGAACAGGTTCGCCTTGGTTCTGCAGGTCGTAATCGCCGTTTTGGTGTACGTCCAACAGTCCGTGGTAAGGTAATGAACCCAGTTGATCACCCTCACGGAGGAGGAGAAGCCCGCAACTCTATCGGTATGAAAGCACCGAAGACGCCTTGGGGTAAGCCAGCTAACGGTGTCAAAACTCGCCCACGCAAGAAGACATCCAATGCTCTTATTATCTCACGTCGCCCTCGTGGTAGATTCGTAGGTGGTAAAAAATAGTTTGAAAATTCCCCTTTCTTAAAAGGGGTGGTGACGAAGTCGACGGAGTATTTATTTATAGTAAATATAAAAAATATTAATTACTTTTAACTATCCTAAAAAAATCTAAACTTACTGAATTTCACTCCTTAATCGGAGTGTTTTTTGTTTTTAAGGTGGAATTTAGTTTGACCAAAAAGCCTTAATAAATCATTATTATAAAAATGCCTTCCATAACAGTTCAAGAAAGTAAAAATCCAAAACTAGTCTATATGATGCTCTCAGGTGGGGTTGATTCTAGCGTGGCTTGTGCCAAGTTAGTCGATGAAGGGTATGAAGTTCGAGCCGTATTCATGCAATGTTGGTCGATGAACCAAATTAACAAACTAAAACTCCCTAAAGAACTCTATGATTGCTCGTGGGAAGACGACGCCAAAGACGCCGAGTTAGTCGCCAAAAAATTGAATATTCCTTTTGAAATCTGGGACTTCGAGGATGAATATTATAATAAGGTAATTAAGCATATGATTGACGAATACAGTAATGGTAGAACGCCTAATCCAGATGTAATGTGTAATGGCGTTATTAAGTTTGGAATTTTTTATGATCGAGCGATGAAGCTAGGAGCAGATTATGTGGCTACGGGACATTACGCCAGAATTGTGGAGGTTGAAGAGTAGGAATTGTTGAGCCAAAAAACTAAAAACTTGAATTTAAATTATAAAACTTATTAATAATATTTTTAGATCCTAAAAAGTCATAGTTGCAAGTTGGACTTGAGGTGGCGGAAGCCATGGCACGATAAGTTAAAGATGACAGCCTAGAATAGATTTTACTTTTTGATTTAACTTCAATAACATTAATCAAAATATAAGTTTAATTGTTTGAAGTATCAAGCAAATCCTCAAAAAATAATTCAGCCAAAAAATTTGACACAATAAATATAACTAGCTATAATTATAGGATATCAATGTCAAAAATAAATATAAATAATATTCCTTCACAACCTAGTAGTAACAAACTAAATCGTTCTTCAAATCGCTCTTTGTTTGTAGTAGGTGATGATGCCCAAAGTATCTATGGATTTCGGGGTTCTAATATCGATATTATTCTAACTTTTGATAAAGTATACAAAGGTACAAAAGAAATAATTCTCAACCAAAATTATCGCTCCAATCAGGCCATTCTGGACTTAGCAGAAAATGTAATCAAACAAAACTCAAACCAAAAAAAGAAAGGTTTGTTTACCAATAATTTAGACAAAAAAAATGTTTTTTATTATACTGCTAACAACGAAAAAGACGAAGGTGAGTTCATAATTAGAACTTTGGCAAAGCTGTATTCAGCTCCCAAAAACAAAGAATTAAACACCAAAAACCCTTCACAGTTGTCTCAAGATCTTTCTCTATCGCAACTCAATACATTATTAGATTAATCGCTCAATAATTTTTTTTCAATGCCAAGCCCAAGTTTTGATGGTATTAAGCCCAATTCTACTACAGGTTCTACTGGGAATTCTACTGTTATTTCTTTGCACAAAAAAAATTCTTCTGATAATTTTAACTCTCAATCTCAAAGTTCTAAAACTATTCTTTCACATCAAAATTCTCCCAAAACTCTCCTCACCGCCAGCGCTCAAAACAAAAATAAACTACCGTTAATTAATCCAATTTTCACACCTAAGTCAACATTAATTCAACCAATGAGGCAAGTTTCTAATCAAGATTTTGTTAATAACTCACCTCAAAAAACATTAATAGAAAGTAATCCTTTTTTTGAAAACTCAAAGTTTAATAATGCGAGTATAGATTTTTTGAATAAAACTAATCCAAAACTTGAAATAAGTCTTGCCAAAATCAAAACAGAAATCCAAACCCACAACAAAAAAAATTACTTCAAAAATCTAATCCAAACCAAAATTATCAATGGTCAAAAAGAATTAGAAATATTCGACCTCGATGAGAACTATCTGGGCAATGAATACTTCGAAACAGTTCAATCACCAAAGTCTAAGAATGCTAACAAAATCTCACCTAAAAATAGTTTTGATATAACTAATTTGGATGATGTTGATTACCTCAAAAATGTTTCACTTGAAGAATATGAGGCTAGCTTTGAACTGGCTAACAAAGAAAAAGATCCTATAGATGGTTTTGAAGTAGAGTTAATCGATAATTTGGATTATTCAACCTTAGTCAAAAATAATGATATCGAGCCAATTAATTTTGTTCTTGTACCTAGGATTGAAGACATTTCCGCCTTTGAATCTAAGTACCAAAAATACCTGATTTCATCTATCAAACAAAACTATAGAACTGTTATTTCGGCTATTTTTACTATTGCTGTTGTTAGCTTTTCGATGAGTGGTGTTATGTCTATTAACCGTAGTCAGGCAGATTATAATAATTCCAAGGCTGACGCGGTGAGCGTAGACCCTAATTCTTCAATTGCCCAAAAAGAAAAGTATAAGAACTGTTTGTTAAGTGAGGGAATTTTGACTTATTTGCAACCCAATGAAGATGCAGATAGTGACGGATTAACTAATCTCGAAGAGTGTAGAATCGGCTCCAAAATCCTCAATGCCAAATCCTGCGGCGACAAAACTGATCTGCAATCCCTGACAGCGATGATTGATCCAAGTAATTGCTCCAAGCTAGAAGTAAACAAGCTCAATCTCAACAAATTCCAAGATATCGTCAATGTTAGACTGCTCCAAAACGTAGTTGAAACCAAAAAAAATAATCTTAAGCCGTAATACTATGGCTACTTTTTTTGCTCAAAAAAAAATTCTTCAAAAAATGAAAGAAAATTAAATTATAAAGTGTTGGTAGCGATACGGGGAATTGAACCCCGATTACAGGAATGAAAATCCTGCGTCCTAACCATTAGACGATACCGCCAGAAAAACTGTTAATTTTGTAAGTATTGATAGAATATTGTTATATCCAAAAATAGCCACTTCTATAAGTATTGAATATTAATTATTTTTTGTCAAGAGCTTTTTGGGTTAGAATAAGGAGTTCATACAACTTGTTTTGTAGTAGATACAATGGATTTTGCTAATTTTAGCATTTAGATTGATTATGCCCAAAAAAACTGTTTTTAGATACTTTGGCAAAAAGTAAAAAAGTAAAAAAGTAAAAATTAGAGATATAGGAACATCTAGGGTGATAAAACAACCCTAAAGCCTTTTACTAGCACGATAAAACTAGGTAGACTTTAGATTGTTATGCAAAGTCAATCAAAAAATCATAAAAACTGTCCATCCTGTGGTAGTAATTCCATATCAAAAAATGGTCATAGAAAGTCAATTCAGAGATATAAATGTAAAGAATGTAGTTACCGCTTTGAATCATCTCGTAGACCTACTTTTCAGGCAAATAAACTAATGACAGATTATCTTTTTAAAAACAGACTTTAGAGCAGCTATCAACTGATCTTGGTTGTAGTTACAAGACAATTCGCAAAAAAATCTACTCTCTTAAAATTACCACTAACTATCACTTAATTCAGCCTAGAAGCGTAGTCATAGTCTGCGACGCAACTTACTTTGGTAGGCGTAGCGATAAGACAGAGCT
>JAYUIW010000059.1:0-5848 GCA_043765655.1 bacterium | reverse complement strand
CTTTTTTAGTACTAATTTTTTTGTTTTATTGTCGTATTTCATACCTAAAATTATTTACTATTTTTGGTCAATAGTCAAATGCTAGAGTTAAAGGTGGGCTAGGTATAATAATGAACTCTGATGTTTTGCCAAATAAAAATTACAGATCTCTTTCTGAGGCAATTTTGAATATTTTTAACCACAAAATCAATATTATTGATAGAACTTCTGACACAGAATTCAAGTTATTAGAGGTAATTTATCGACTTATACAAGACAAAACTGATCCAGAGAATTTTGATAAAGTTGTTGGAATTATTACAATAGAATCTGAGAGGGCGGTGTGTGAAAGCTGTTGGAATGTTATAACAACCTTTGCAGAGTTTTTTCCCAAAATTAATATTATTGTTAGAAGTTACTATGGCGATGAACATTCAAAATATGAAGAGAATGGAGTTATATTTGCACCAAATTTTTTGGCAACGAGTAATATACGCTAAAAAATACAATAAATTTAGACTATCCTCAAAAAAGTTTGTAACGTATTTTCTACTTTGACCAAAAAATATATACATTGTACAATAAATTACATGACTAAACAAATTCCAATTACTGTTTTAACAGGATTTTTAGGTAGTGGCAAAACTACTTTGATTAACAAAATTATTAACTCCGATCTAACCAAAAAGACTAAACAAAAGTTCGCCTTGATTATTAACGAATTCGGTGAAGTTGGTGTAGATGGCAAATTAATCGAAAATTATAACGAGGAAATTACAGAGATATCCGATGGTTGTATCTGCTGTGTGGTTCAGACTGACCTGGTTGACACTATCCAAAAAATTGCGGATCGCGGTGATATCGACTATATTCTAATCGAAACTTCTGGACTTGCTGAGCCAGAACCATTGATGAATACCTTGGTGTCTATTAATAGTCCTAATTTGAAGTTTGATTCTTTGGTAACTGTTGTTGATATTGATAATTACGAGACTTTTGCTAAGGACTATACGGTCGTAGACAAACAAATTGCTCTGGCTGATGTTGTGGTGCTCAACAAATCAACTGACGAGAATCAAGCCAAATTGCAAGCTCTCAAAGCTAAAATTGCTATAATGAATAATTACTGTGCTTTTGTAGTCAACGATCCTAACACTCCGATTAATATTTTTGTAGAAACTAACGAATGGAATCTGGAACGCCTCTTGGGAGATAAGGAAGACCTTGGAGTTAAAACAAATAAAACTTGCAATAATCATGAGCATGACCATGGAGTTTGTACTAATCCAGAGCATAATCATAGTGATCACGAAGAGCAGGAGCATAAAGAGCACAAACACCATGATGACCATACTCATCATAATCATAACCAAGTCGATGAAGTAGTTTGGACAAGCAATAAAGCCTTAGATCCTAATAAATTAGATTTTTGGTTGTACAATAAATTCCCAGTTAACGCTATTCGATCCAAAGGAATCTTGAGACTAAGCACACCCAGTGGAATTAGTAACTTTGTATTTCAGATGGTTGGAGCTAATAAGAATTTGATACCACTAAGTGATGAAACAAGCCAAATTCCGACTCAATCTATAATTGTTCTCATCGGCAAAAATCTTAATAAGCAAGAAATTTTGGAGTCACTAGACGTTGTTACTATTGATTAAACATAGAGATTTTTAATATGTGTCTTGAGTAACAAGGAATTCTTTGTCATACTCAAAATGACAGTTTTTTAAACCTTTTTTGAAGGGGTCAAGCGAAGCTTGGGAGTTGTATATCTTCGAACAACACGGGATTCTTCGCGTGTCGCACTAGAGGCTTTGACATGGGAGACCCAAGTCCCACTTCTCAATCTGCTCAGAATGACAGGCATTAGAAAGATTCTCAAATAATGACACTCTAAACCTACAAAACCTTAGCTAGATAGCTTCCAGTGTAACTTTTTGGGTTTTTGGCAACCTCTTCTGGAGTTCCTTCGGCGATGATTTGTCCACCTTTATTACCTCCTTCTGGTCCAAGATCGATAATCCAGTCAGAAGTTTTGATAACATCCAGATTATGCTCGATTACCAGTACTGTATTACCTTTGTCTACCAACTTATGCAAAACATCAAGTAGAAGTTTGACATCTAGTGGGTGAAGTCCAGTAGTTGGCTCGTCTAGAATATACATTGTGTTACCAGTTCCGACTTTGGATAATTCGGTTGCTAACTTGATTCTTTGAGCTTCTCCACCTGATAATGTAGTTGCAGATTGTCCAAGATTAATATAACCAAGCCCGACTTGAATTAATGTGTCTAGCTTTCGCTTGATTAACTTGTGATTCTCAAAAAAATTGGAAGCGTCTTCGATGGACATTTCTAGAATATCACTGATTGTTTTTTCTTTGTAAAGTACTTCCAAAGTCTCACGATTATAGCGTTTGCCACGACAATCTTCACAGACAACATACACATCCGGCAAAAAGTTCATTTCAACCTTAATTAGTCCATCTCCTTGACAAGTTTCACAGCGTCCACCGGGAACGTTGAACGAAAATCTTCCTTGTAAGTAACCACGAGCCTTAGATTCTGGGAGTTCTGAGAATAGCTCACGAATTGGCGTGAATAATCCAGTATAAGTTGCAGGGTTGGATCTAGGAGTTCGTCCGATTGGACTTTGGTCAATAATAATTGCCTTGTCCACATTTTCTAGACCTGTAATTTCTTTGAACTTACCTGAAGGCATATGCGAATCATAAAAGTAATTCATCAAGTGCGACGACAGAATATCATTGATCAAAGTTGATTTTCCAGAGCCACTAACTCCCGTGACAGACACGAATTTGCGAAGCGGAATAGTAAAAGTATCGCCTTTGAGGTTGTTTTCTGTAGCTCCGATAATCGAGACAAAGTTATCCACTTTTTCGCCGCGTTTGTAGATATGGCGACGTTTTTTGGGTAACGGAATCATTTCCTTGCCTGTCAAAAATCTTCCAGTTGGAGAATTGTCGTTGTTCATTACTTCGTCCACAGTTCCAATTGCCACGATATGACCTCCGCCTTTGCCAGCTACTGGACCGATATCCACTAGAAAGTCGCTTTCGCGGATGGTTTCTTCGTCGTGCTCTACCACAATTACCGTATTTCCTAGATCTCTAAGGTATTTGAGCGTGTTCAGAAGTCGAGAATTATCACGTTGATGCAGGCCAATCGAAGGCTCATCTAGAATATACAGAACTCCTGTTAGACCTGATCCAATCTGAGTTGCTAATCGGATTCTTTGAGCTTCTCCACCAGATAATGTGTCCGCAGAACGTCCCAAAGTCAAATATTCTAACCCGACATCCAATAGGAACTGAATACGATTAATGATTTCTTTAAGAATAAGTTTGGAGATTTCTAGTTCTTTGGCGTTAAAAGAAGTTGTCTTGGGATCGCTAAGCTTCATAAAGAATTCCTGTGATTGATTCAGTGGAAGTACACAAATCTCAGCAATATTATGGTCGCTAATGGTTACAGATAGGCTTTCTGGGCGAAGTCGTGCTCCTTTACAATCAGGACAAGTCTGCTTGGTCATATAACTCTCAATGTCCTTGCGAGAAGTGTCAGAAGAGGTTTCGCGGTAACGACGTTCCAGATTTTTGATTACACCTTCATAATCGCCGTGTCCGTAGAGAATAGCGTTTTTTTGTTCGTCGGTGAGTTTTCGCCATGGAGTAGATAGTTTGAAGTCGAATTTTTTGGAGATAGTTTCGAACATTTTGGTTAGCCATCCTCCAGTTATACTAAGCTGAGAAAGCGGTCTAATACAACCTTCGTTGAGCGACAAAGTGTCGTTGGGAATCACGAGATTAATATCAATCTGAGTTACAACTCCCAGCCCACTACATCGATTACAAGCTCCATGCGGGGAATTAAAGCTAAAACTTCGAGCCTCAATATCTCCGGGAGTTCCATGTCCGTTGGGACAAGCACGATTTTTGTTGTATTGAAAAGTCTGCTCCACGCCTTTTTCATTAGTGTAGAGTAGAACTAATTTGTCCTTACCGAATTTCATCGCTACTTCCACAGCTTCGACTAGTCTTTGCTTGTTTTCTTCTTCGATTGTGAGTCTGTCAACCACGATTTCGATTGTATGCTTTTCTTGTTTGTTGAGATCTAATTTATCGGCTTCTTCAACCAACATTATCTTGCCATCGATTCTAGCTCTTCGGAAGTTATTTTTTTTAATGTCCAAAATCTGTTGTCTATGCCAGCCTTTTTGATCTACAATTACAGGTGCCAAAATTATAACCCGAGAACCTTGCTCCATCGACATAATTCTTTTGACAATATTAGTAACGCTCTCACCGCTGATTAGAGATCCGCAGATTGGACAATGTGGAGTTCCGGCTTTGGCAAAAAGAAGTCGAAGGTAATCGTATATTTCGGTAGTAGTTCCGACAGTAGAACGAGGGTTATTAGAAGTAGATTTTTGATCAATGCTAATTGCAGGAGATAGCCCATCGATTGAGTCTACATCTGGTTTTTCTTTGAGTCCCAAAAATTGCCTAGCATATGATGAAAGGCTCTCTACATAACGCCTCTGACCTTCAGCGTAGATTGTATCGAATACTAGTGAAGACTTACCAGAGCCTGAAAGCCCAGAAAAAACTACTAATTTGTTCTTAGGAATTATTAACGAAACATTCTTGAGATTGTGCTCCCGCGCTCCACGAACAGTGATATAGTTATGTGGATTAGCTACGAATCCAGAATCATCGAGATATTGTGGAATATTGTAATTAATAATTTCAAAATCCTGATTAGAAAGTTGAGGTTGCTTTGCAGTTTTTACAGATGTTTTAGCAGTTGATTTGATAGCTGAATTGGGCATTTTGTAACAGTTAGATTGGAATTAAAATATAATCGATTCTCTACTTTTTTATTTTTGTTTATATATAATTTTATAGTTTATTTTTGGTTTTTGTCAATAGCTAGAGAATTTTTATACCCGAACGGTGCCAATTTTGACTTACTTTATATCCCCAAACCCAATATTAACTTTGACTGATTTTTACTCAAAAATACTTTAAAGTAAAGCGATTTATTTACTTTTTGAAAGGTATTTTGTAAAAGTTAAAAGTGAAATTGATATACCACAAAATATTTGGAAATAAAGATATATATGCAATATCTAAAGTCAACTCTACAAAAGTTAAAACAGATACTAATCCACTAATTTTTTTGAGTAGCTTTGGAATAATAATATGACAATGTAATTCACAGTCAACAATTATAAATAAAGGTTTGAAGAAGATTTTAGAAAGATTATTTTTGTACTTTTTTTCTATCTTTTCGCCAACATATGAAGTGCGTCTTTGATTGTGTTAACCAGATTATCTTCATCCCAAGTTTCAGCTTTTTTGAGTTTGGAAATTAGTGAGATTACTTCAGTTTTTTTGTAGCCCAGATTTTGCATAGTTTCGGTAAAGTTAATCGCAAATTCGGTATTAGGATTGACTCCGCGAACTGCTTTTTCTACATCAACTAAAGTTCCTTGAAGTTCCAGAATTATTTTTTGGGCAGTTTTTTTACCAAGGCCTTTGAGCTCTGATAATCTCTCCAAATCAGCTTTTTGGATGATTTCTTTGAAGTTATTAGCTCCCAAACTCCAGATAATTTGGCAAGCCATTTTGGGACCGACGCCGTTTACTTTGAGCAGATCTTCGATAACTTGGCGATCGCTGATATTGTCGAATCCATACAAGTCATTCTTATCTTCGCGTTGAATATGTAGCACAAAAATCTCTAGATTCTCATTGACCATAAAACGCCGATGCGGATTGACACTAATAATATAACCTACTCCGAGAGAGGTTTTGAGGATTATTTTGTCGCCGATTAGA
>JAYUIW010000058.1:0-5971 GCA_043765655.1 bacterium | reverse complement strand
ACAAAATAAACGCCTACGAAATTATTTCACTTTTATTAAAAATTAATAATACTGGAACTACAGTTCTGCTGGCAACTCACGATCAAGATATTATTGACAAACTCAAAAAGCGGGTTATAACTCTTCAGAATGGTAAAATTGTCATGGATCAAGCCAGTGGAATGTATTATATTTAGGATTGTTTAGATTTTTTTGAGAAATAAGGATATTAACACGTCATTCTGACTAAAAGGAAGAATCTGTTAGTTGTAAAAGTGTTAAAGATATCTTTTTAATAAATACTCTTGTTAAAGTATCGAATAAAGTTAGAGGGTTACTGTGGAAGTACGCTCTGGACAACAGGAGATCTTTCGTTACACTAAAGATGGCAGTGTTTTTGGGAAAATCTTACTACTTAGAACCATTAAGCTTGAATAAATTATTAGTTCCTTGGGAGATAAAATAAGTTGAGCCACCATTATCAAAGAAAATTCGAGCTACAGATACGCCGATATTGGGAATTGGGTAGGAGATGGTTGAAGTGGGAATATTGTAGCTAATTATTTCGTCAATTCCAGAAGCATTAGTGGATGAAGTTTTGTTTTTTTTGACAGGACAAAGAACATTATCTTGGGTAAAGTCAAAGTTGCACCGTTGGGCGTCAATTTCTCCGAGAATATTGTCTAGGCGAGCTTCACGGGTAAAGTCAAAATAAGAATTACTAAAGTTGTAGACATTTTTGAAGTCAATAATTCCAGTGTTATAATTCCCGAGATCGTTTGGTTCAACCTTGAGCGTAGTATAAAAAACCTTGGAATCACCAAAGACAATTCCTTGCAATCCGTAGATTGTGAGCTTAGGAACTATACTTTCTTTTTCAACTTTGTATATCGTTAGATTGCGTTCTGTGTCGTTGCCGTTGAGTCCGAACTTGTACCCGAAGATGTACGGAGCGTTGTTGAGAATTCGAATGTCCAGAATATCATCGGTTGAAGAGAATTCCACAATCTTAGTTGGGTTAGATAGATCGATATCGAGACTTTTGCTCATTATAATCTTGGTTTCTTTCCTTTCCAAAAAATAATAAAATTGAACTTTGCCTTCGATATTATCAACAATAGGAACTACCGAAAATATATTATTAGGCATCGTAATCGTATCACCAGTAGTTAGATTGTATACGAATGACTGCGGATCTTGGTTAATAATTAGCTGATTATCGTCGATGAGATACTGTGAATCCTGTAGGAATGGCGACTGTGATTGGAATAGACTACCTGACTTGGAGATTGTATAATCGGTTTTTTGGAATGCGAATTTGGGAGCTCCTTGGGAGGTTTTGTCTCGGAGTTCAAAGAGGAATTCAGGAGCAAGGGCAGAATTTTCAATTTTGGTAAAAAGATTATTATCATCATATCTGAGAATGGCTGTATTGACGCTACTAGAAGATTGCACCTTAGTACTAGTAGAATTATTATTAGTATTCAAAAAAGTTAAAAATATCGTCGTCAAACCAAAAATTACCAACAGCAAAATCACCAATCCAGTTCGTGGAGAGACATTTCGCAGTGATTCAATTGAAGGCAAAGTTGGAAGAGTCATGATGGTTTATTTAATTTCTTTATATAAGATTGTACAAGTTTTATTTGATTTTATAATAGACTCTCTAGCCTTAATAATTGCTCCTTCTGTAATATTTGTATCCTCAATTGAACAGCTGGATAAAATTCTACCATTATATTTTTTCCCGTCTTCTGTAGTGGTTAAAATAAATTTATATTTTTCAACATTTGTAAATTTTCTTTCATATTTAACACTACTGCCATTTGAAGCTATTACCACAATACTTCCAATTAAATTTTTACCTTTTACAATTATTGCCTCATATACATTAAGATTTAAGTCTTTAATCTTTTCTACGACTTTACATGTTCCAGAGTCTTGAGTTGATTGAGTTACATTTATATCAAAACAAGGTGCGTATTGTTCAGCATAGAATTTGGCAGTATCAACATTACTAAAATCTAACTTTGAAACTTCTTGAGCTTCTGCATCAATAACTTCTTGGCTAGCTGGAGATGTAGTGCTAAGAATATTCTTTCCTTCAGTTGTTTTGTCACCGCTTGTTCCACTTCCAGTTGTTTCGCTTCCAGTTGTTTTGGATTCTGCACAGCCTTTGACTTTTAAGGGAGTTCCACCTGTTTTTTGTAGTGTTGTATTGATTTGGGTTCGAACTTGGCAGATAATATCTGAGGAGAATATCCCATCTAGTCTAGTCGATGCAGGGTTAATAGTGAACAGAATTGTGCCGAATGAGCCGACTAGGAGGCCACCGACTATTAGAGCTTGGATTTTTTCGCCGAGCATCTTACTGGTGACATTAGAGTCCTGAAGTGGATTCATGATGGTAATAGCTGTGTAGCCGATCATTCCGATGGAGATTACGATGGCAATAATGACTACAATTGAGAGAATGTCTTTGAAGCACTGTGTCAGAACTCCATTGACTGCATCTGGATTGCCTGATTTTGTTTCTGGGTCATTAGTAATAGACAAAAAATCACAGTTTTTAATTTTGGTATCTGATTGTGGAGCGAATAAACCATCTGGAATTTTGGGAGATTTGTCAATATTTAGAGTTTGTTTGGGAGTCGTAGGAGTTTTGGGAGTTGGAGGTGCTGGCGGAGTTGCAGGCTTGGGAGTGGTTGTTGTTTGAGTTGGAGTGGTTCCAGCGGTAGGAGCTGTTGTTGTTGGGGCAAGAGTTGGGGTTGTTGTTGTCGTTGGAGCTTGGGCAAAGGAATTCTGGGAAGGAGAGTTGATCAAGGTATTCACAACAGAACTAAAACCAATCGTAAAGATAGCAAGTCCAAGAGCAAGTGAGATTACTTGACGGCGGAGTCGGACTAAGGCTCTTTTGGAACTTTGGTGGTTAGAATTGCCTGATGGATTGATATATTGCATAGGATTGATTGATTTTTTGGGAAAGTATTTCTTGTGAAGGGGTCAAGCGAAGCTTGGTGGTTCAATACCCCTATCTAGAAGTAAAGGCAAAGTCTTCGGGGTAGTATTTGGAGCACACTTTGAACAACAGGGGATTTCTTCTATTTGCTTAAGAGTAAAGTTTGTTTTTTGGTACCCCCTAGCCCCCTGACAGGGGGAATCTAGCAGGGGTTTTAGCTTGGAACAACAAGGGATCTTTCGCTTGTCCTGGCGAGGGCTTTGTTCGGGGAACCCGAACACCACTTCCTTTTTCGCTCAAGACGACAGTGTAATGAAAAGCTGGAAAAATTTTTTACGCTTGCTCAGAATGACAATTGTAATGAGAGAGTGAAAGTATTAAAAAATAATTAGTTTATACTCTATATTATACCTCACAATAACCTTTTTGACAAATAGTGAGAATTGATTCACAATTAATAGACGGAAAGTTCGATTTATAAACCAAAATAAATTATAACAAACCAAAATTATTAACTAACTTTTAACGTTTAAAACCCCAAAATATATGTCTCAAGCAAAAAGTATTACAACTCAAGAGTTCGAAACTCTCAAAAACACAGCCGGAATTTATCTTGTTGATTTTTGGGCTCCATGGTGCGGTCCGTGCAAGGCAATGGCTCCAATATTCGACGATCTTATGGCGGATTCTGATCTTTCTACAATCACCTTTCTCAAAGCAGACGTAGACGAAGAAGCTGAACTTAGCGAACAGTTCAAAGTCACCACAATTCCAACTTTCTACCTTGTTAACCTCAAAGGTGACGGAACTTTTGATCTAACGACTGATGTGTTGTTGAAGCAAAGTGGAACAATCTCTGGATTCGACTTCAAAGTCAAACTAGTTAACGCAATTAAGTAAATTTCATTTTTTAACAAATCTAAAAACCTCCTAATTTAGGGGAAATTTATTAAGTAATTTTTTTAATTATGCTCAAAATATTATACATAACTTCAGATCTTGTTCAAGATCCAACTGACGGTGGGCAGATTGCTGGAAAGTTTTTTTATGATAGTATAAAAAATAATACAGAATATGAAGTTAATGTCATTAATCTACATAATGTTGATATCAAAAAAGCAATCACAGGTAAAGAGATACTGAATATTTTATCACATCGCCAAAAAAAAACTAATAAACTCAAAAAAATTCTGGAAAAAGTTACTTCAATTTTTAGCATATATAACAGATCTTTGTCTGCATTTAATAGCCAAGATTTGGGATTGGTTAATTTTGATTTTGAAAATTTTGATTTTATTATATTTAATGGTTTTATTTCTTTAAGATTGTTCAAATTCAGTATTAAAACATCAAAAATTATATACATTGCTCATAATATTGAACAAGAATTAATTAAAAACAAAATTAGAAAAAGCTTTTTTAGTAGAATATACGCAAGGCTGGAATACTTCAAAACAAAATTATATGAAGATAAAATACTTAAAATAGTAGACAGTGTTATTTGTCTTTCTAAAAGCGATAGTGTATTTATCAAAAAATATAATAACAATATAAATATTATTCCACCTTTTATCAAACCTGTTAGTCTAGATAAAAAAGTTTTTGTTGAAAGTTTTGGATTAATTGCAACTAATCTTGAACATGATCCTAATATAATTTCTTTGGATTGGTTTTTTGACAAAGTTTATCCATTTTTGGATCATAATATTAAAATCATCATAACTGGTAAAGGTAGTTTTGAGCAATATCAAAGTAAAAATTACAAAAATATTGAATTTAGAGGATTTGTAAGTCGTGAAGAGCTTGATGATTTGTACCAAAAAGCAGGTTTTGTAATTAATCCTACAGTTATTGGTAGTGGAATTCAAATTAAATTAATAGAGGCTTTGTCAATGTCCAAAAAGATAATATCTACGCAATTTTCTAATAAAGTTTTAGATACGATTCCCTCTAGTGATGATCCGCAAATTTTCGCAGAACTAATTAATAATTATAATTTATCATCTAGTATTGATATTGATTATAACAAAATATACAATGATAATCAAAAAAAATTATTTAACATTTTTCAAAAATAGTAATAAATTTGAATAAAAAAATATTCCCCCGTTAATTTGGGGGATTTGTTAGTTATTTAACTATTATTCAATAACGTCTTCTAATAAGCTCTCGTTGATGAGTTCCATCTCGAATTCATCATGGTCGATGTCTAGCGCCATGCTTGCCTTGAATCCTGTTCCGGCTGGGATTAACTGACCTAGGATGACATTTTCTTTCAAGCCTGTTAGTCTATCTGGGCGAGAGCTAATGACGGCTTCAGTTAGTACCTTGGAGGCTTCTTGGAACGAAGCTGCGGATAAGAACGAATCGGTAATCAACGAAGCTCTAGAGATACCTGTAACAAGTCTTTGGAAGATTGCAGGTTTTTTACCATCAGCGACTAGTTTTTGATTTTGGTCTTTGATAAGTCTGAATCTGACCGAATCTCCAACAATGTATTCACTATCATTTGGTTCAATAATCAGAACTCTAGAACACATTTGGCGGATAATGACTTCGATGTGCTTTTCGTTAACTACGATACCATTCTCGGAATAAATTCCAACGATTTGATTAATGACATAGTCTTGAACAGCGTCGAATCCTAGCTTTTCCATTATTTCTTGGATCGATAACGAACCTTCGGTAATTGGAGTTCCCTTGGTGATAATATCGCCTTGTTTGACCTTGAGATAGTGATTCGGCTCGGTATTGATAACCATTGTTTCTGGCGAAGCTTGGCTAATCGTGATTTGGTTGCCATTCCTGCTTACAATTCCTGAGATTCCTGTGGTAATTGGTTCACCTGTGTCTTTGTACATTATGACATCCATTGCACTTACCGCCTGCTTGTCGTCCACGACTACAGTATCAATAGCTCCGTCGAAGGTTAACTGAGTACCAAGAACCTTGTTCTGAAGAGTAATTGCGAAGCCTTCATCGATGTTTCCTTCGATTGCTTTGACAAGAAGATCAGAAGTAAAGAATGGAACT
>JAYUIW010000057.1:0-5983 GCA_043765655.1 bacterium | reverse complement strand
CATCCGATCCCAATCCTACGACCCAACACCCTTTCAAGACAAGCTTTGTAATTCACTCAACTCAAGGAGTTATTATGGTTAGCGGAATGGGTATATGTTCAAAAACCCTACGAATCAGGTCATTTGTAACTCCAGCATAAAATGCAGTTTTCTTTCTATTAGTCAGAATATAAATATAATACTGCTTCATAAATTATAAATTAAGGTTTCAAGAGCTGTGAGAGGTAAGAGATAAAACAAAATTATTTTGACAAGATCCTTCGCTTCGCTCTGGATGACGACTAAAAGGTTTTTTACATATCCTAATACCTAAGCTACTTCTCCAACCTTATCTTGTTTGTTGAGTTCTACGATTAGCGTCTTTAGATAACCTTCTTCGTTGGCTTTTGCCATTAGTTCATGAACACCACCATCGAATACTTTTTGTCCTTTTTCAATCACTGCAACTCGAGAACATAGTGTGGTTATATCTGGGAGATAATGTGAAGTAAGCAGGATAGTCAAACCCTGAGTGTTGTGTAACTCCAAAAGCATCTCACGCATCATTCCCTGTGCCTCAAAGTCTAGACCGAGAGATGGCTCATCCATAAATAGGAATTTGGGCGAGTGAAGAACTGACGAAATAATCTCAAATTTCATCCTCTGACCAAGTGAAAGCTGCCTTACTGGCACATCTAATTTTTCACGGATTGCAAACTTATCCACCAAGTAATTAATTCTTTCTTCGATGTCATCAGTTAACATGTCATAAAGGTAACCACTTAGACGCAGCGAATCTAGGGCTGAAAGGTTCGGATCAAGGTTTTGCTTTTGACCGCTGACTAAGCCGACTTGTTTGAGAAATGGTGCTTTGTTGTACGATCCACCGAGCAATCGATTGAGTTTACCTAGCCAGTTGTTCTGATTCGGATAAAGTTGTTTGTTTTCATCCGAAAGCGGCTCTCCAGTATACGGATCAAACCCTAGAACCTCGAGACTTCCAGAAGATTTTTCAACTAATCCGAGACAGTGTTTGATAAAAGTCGTCTTCCCTGCACCATTTGGACCAATTAGCCCAATAATCATCGGCTCGTCAATTGATAAGTTAAAATCGGTCAGGGCTTGGACATTTTTGTTTTCTCGCTTCCAAAAGCCTACTCTTTTTTGGACGAGGAAGGTTTTGTTGATTATTTTTGCGTTTAGTAGTGACATAATTAATTATTCGAATCTTAGGTTCAAAAGGTATATTTGTCAAAATCTTGACTAAGTTGCTGAAATAAATTTATAATTCCAATAACTTTTTGAATCCAAAAAGCACAAAACATTATTCTATTTTTTATTTATGAGCGTACCAGGTACCAAAGACTTCGCAATTGCATTATTTGTAAAGCAGTTGACAGACAAGCTAGAAATTGCAGACATCAACATGGATTTGTTGAACAAAATCGTCAGCAAGCTAGCTCCAATTTCGTATGACACAGAATCAGATTCAGCATATGTCTCTGGTAACGATCCTGTCGAGATTGAAACAGTTAGAAATTCGTTGTTCACAAAACACCTAGGTCATAACTCAACTGATGACGATGAAGATACTTCTGCAAGTAACAAAGAATTGCAAACTACTATGATTAAAGCTGCAATCGAAAAATACGGTACTTCTAACCCAAAAAAATATAGAGTTCCACTTATCTACATTATCCTAGCCGACAACAATCTAGTCGAAGATTATTTAGCACTTTAGTCAAATCCAAAAAATTATTTTGTCCTGTTAATTCAGGATCTTTTTGTTGTGTAAAATAACCCCTTGTCAAAGGGGTCTGAGGCGAAGACTCAGGGGGATTCAACACCAAGTGAAGTAAAAGAAATTACAACCCCACAGCTTCATTACGTTTGAGTCCAGCTTTGAATACCAATCGAGCTAAAACCCAAAGTACTAAACACCACAATAGTCCTCCACCAAAAGTTTGCAGAATCTGAAAAGTGGTATATTTACCAAGATAGATTTGCATTGGGTGATAAAACCCGAACGAGAAAGGCAGATATTGAATAAATGAAAAGTTACCTAGAAGGTAAAGAGGCACCAACGAACCAGATAAGATTTTAGTAATCAGTTCAGAAGACGAAACAATACCTTGATATTCTGGTGTCCAAAATGCTATTGAGGAAGAAATAATCTGGAGAAAGGAACGAATAAACATCGAAAATCCTAGAGTTACGATCAACGCAATTATCTGAATAGGGTTCGTATTCCAAATCAAAAAATTAAAGAACGGAATGATAAGAACAGGAAATGCCAAAATAGTCAAAAGTCCAGTAACAAATGACGTTCCAAAGCCCCTTGTTAAAATAACTTGAAAAAGATTTTGAGGTCTCATCAAATGAACAGTCAACGAACCGTCTGCAATATTGTTAGGAAGATTATTGAATATTAGCGTTCGAGATGTTTGGCTAATAATCCATCCAATTACAAAGTATGTTATCAACTGACTTGCGTTTTCATTTGTTTTTCCAATCAATATATTTTGCCAAATTATCACGGTAAAAATTCCTTCAAATATTTCACCGACTCTGAACCCAAAAATATTTAGTTTATAATTCAAAATACGGTTTGAAGTGTACTTGAAAAAATAAAACCACTTGTAGTTCCGACCGAGGGTTCGCTGGAGTATTGTCATTAGATAATTGTTGCAAACTTTTAGCACTAGGTCAAAGCCCCACAGCTTCATTACGTTTGAGCCCTGCTTTGAATGTTAACCTAGCAATCACCAAGAGAACAAGACACCAGATTATTCCGCCTGTGAAAGTTTGTATGATCTGAACATTATTATATCTGCCAAGGTAAATTTGCATTGGATGATGGAGAAAATATGAAGTGGGTAGGAACTCAAAAAACTCATGGAATGGCATTTTGTACAATGGAATAATTAGACCGTAAAGAATCATTTTGGTAGCATCCCAGCTATCGTTCACAGAATTAAATTCACGCTTGTCATTGATAAAAAACGCAAAAAGCCCAACAATATAACCCAATATAAAGTTAGTAAAAAAGCTAATTGGAATGAACAAAATAAGTAAAAAAATACTTTGAATTGAAGGAGTTTGTAATGAACTAAAGAAAAAAACTGAAATAATAGCGACGAGCGAAAAGGTCAAAAACTCCAAAAAATTACGCAATATTCTACGCCCACAATACGAAAAAAAGCGAACAGGCAAATATGTATTCACTCGCAACAATTCAACTGTCATACTACCACTAATAATATCCTGAGAGACAATCTGCTCACCAAAACCTTCACAGAAAGATTTGTACACTCTGCCAATAACCAGATAGGTGAAAATATCAACAGGTGAGTTAGCTTTTGACCAAATGAAAAGTATCATCAACGAATTAATAATCTTAGGAACGCACCGAATAATATTGGCCACAATTCCAGCATTAGCAATCGCAAAATTATATTTGACGGCATAAAACCACTTGTAATTGCTACCGAGGGTTCGTTGTAAAAAAGTCATAACTAATTAGTTTTATAATCCAGTGGCTTCATTCCTTTTGAGTCCAGCTTTGAAAACGATACGAGCAATGAACCAAGTAACAAAGCACCAAATAATTCCGCCTACAAAGGTTTGAATAATCTGAAAATTATGACCTATAGGAACTTTTGGGAGGATAAAAATAGCTATAAATCATTTACTAGCTTGACAAACTAGGGTGTAATTTAGAGGGTTGCCTAACTTCAACCAAATAATCAACTAAATCAACCCAGATGCCTTATTCAAAATCTCCAAAAAACTGTCCAATTTGTGAATGTAATTCTGTTTCCAAAAATGGTCGTCGAAACGAAGTTCAAAGATACAAATGTAAAGAGTGTAAAACTCAATTTCAATCTTCAAAACGACCAATGTTCGCCGCCAAGAAACTAATGTCAGATTATCTTTTTAAAAACAATCATTAGCTCAATTAGCACAAGATTATGGTCGAAGTTACAAAACAATTCGTGAGCAAATTTATTCCGTTGAAACCAACCCTAATTACACTCTCATCAAACCCCGAAAAGTAATCATTGTATGTGATACAACATATTTTGGTAAACGAAGCGATAAGACAGAGCTAGATGGTTTTATGCTATTCATCGATAGTTTGACTGGAGAAGTGCTATGGTTCAAATTCCTCAAGAATGAAACAAATGAAGCTTACAAAGAAGGGCTAAACTACCTTGAGAACCGAGGTTTTGAAATACTAGGAGTAGTTACAGATGGCAAGGGATGGCTTGATCGAGTGTTTGTTAAATACCCATATCAAATTTGCCAATTCCACATTCAAAAAGGTGTTAGAACTTTACTCACTAAAAATCCAAGAAGTGATGCTGGAAAAGAGCTTTACCTCATAAACAAAACTTTCATAAAAGACAGACTAACAGAACAAGAGCTTGGGAACAAACTTGCTGAATTTACCAAAACACACGAGCAATTCTTGAATGAAAAATCAGAAAAAGACCCTACGAAATTCAAACATGAAAAGATTCTAAAAGCCCTAAGAAAATACAAAAACAACTTGAGATTCATGTTCACATACGAGAAAGAGAGCAACCAAAAACTAATCAAGGATAATCCAACAAAACAAATACCTAACACAACCAATGACATTGATGGTGGACAATTCTCACCCCTCAAAAAACTACTCGGAAACCACAACGGTTTATCCAAAGAACACCGTAAAACCCTAATCATCCAATTCTGTAATTCCAGAGCGAAGAACTCCTAAATCCATCCTCCCAAAAGTTCCTATAGCTCGAATATGTTGATGAAATTAAAGAGAGGTACGATTGGTCAAAAAATCCTTTGGTTGGTACTATTAAGGATGAATAAATAGTTTACTGTGCCACAGCTCCATTAGTAACCGCTGGTCGAATTTGAATCGGTGCGAAGGTTTCTCCATTTGTAGGATTAGTCACGGCCGAACTCTGGGATTTTTGACCTCCGCCAAAAGCTGCTCCAGCAACGTCTACTTTGCCAATGGCAGTAAAGAATCCAAAAATTATCAAGGCAATACCAAAAAGAGTATAGAATGTAGTTCCACTTCCCGGTCCGAATTTGCGTTCCGCCCAGCCAACGAATAGTATCTGGTGATTGATATAATACGCTTCTTTGACCAGCCAAAACCCAATTCCGCCAAAAATTAATCCAATTATTATATTCCCCATATTGATATAGCTTACAAAACAAACCTGAGTGTGTCAACTTGACTGTATTCGGAATTAGTATTGTAATTAAAATGATAGAAATTAGTCTATCACAAATTATATTATTATGTTCAACGCACTCAAAATCAACGCAAAAGCACCGTCGTTCGCACTTAAAGGAGCTCAAAAAGATGTAATGAAAGAATGGAAACTAGAAGACTTTTCTGGCAAGTGGCTCGTATTCTTCTTTTATCCTGCTGACTTTACGTTCGTCTGTCCAACCGAAGTTGTAGGCTTTCAAAAAGCACTCAAATCATTCAATGACATTAATGTCGAAATCGTAGGCTGTTCGGTTGACTCACCTTTCGTACACAAAGCTTGGGCAGAATCACTCGGCGGCGTGGACTATCCATTATTATCAGACGTTCATCACTCAACCAGCATCGACTACAACGTATTCGTGGATGAAGACGCACAGTCTCTCCGTGGAACATTCATCATCAATCCAGACGGAATTCTAAAATGGTAC
Source organism: bacterium (assembly GCA_043765655.1). Classification (GTDB taxonomy): domain Bacteria; phylum Patescibacteriota; class JACMRA01; order JACMRA01; family JACMRA01; genus JAYTWQ01. The sequence continues at coordinate 295 of JAYUIW010000057.1, read as the reverse complement.
CAGATCTCAGACAATTCTATTGGTCGATCAGTTGACGAAGTGATGAGAGTCGTAGAAGCACTACAATCTGGCAAACTATGCCCAATTGGCTGGACCAAAGGCGACAAAACTTTGAACTAATTTGATATAAATTTAGAAAATTAACAAAGCATAATTTAGCCCTTTAACAAGGGTTATTTTGTTGTTAAAGCTCGAAGTTGAGTTCAATTCCAAAGTGCAACGATACTAAAATTCCATATCAAGGTTAAATACTTCGTGGGGTGTTAGATATCCTAAGGTCTTTCTGGGTCTATTG